>CAZQBJ010000272.1:0-2505 GCA_964591465.1 uncultured Brevundimonas sp. | reverse complement strand
AGATAGTGTCAAGCTACTGTAGGATCGAAGACCCGATCTCGTCCCTTTGACGAGCCAAAATGTCACATCTGTTATGATTAGAACTTGAATACTGCGTTGGACATGCGCCGCAGCAATGGAGCCCAACCCTTAGAGCCACTGGAAAAGGAAGGGATGTTGCCTAGAGTCTCGAAACTCGAACCAACAGCCTTGGAAATCGAGGCCATGGCGTTCTGGGGAATATGCTGGGAGACATACTCCTTCCTTTTCTGACCGCTTTGCTCTAGGTAAAACTGGGACAGTTTTACTCCATTCTCACGATGGACTCTTAAGTGAGCCATCTGATTGGCCCCTAAGTAGGACCAGCCCATTGGCCGGCTGCTCAATCTTGCTGACAATACATGGCTCACGTGGCCTTCGGCACTGCAGCCAACCAAGAGTTTTCCATACTTTCGCCTAGCCCTAATTCCACGCCTTTGGTTGTTGAGATACGTCTGAACATCGGATATGGTCTTTTTGCGAGATTCCGTTTCGGCCTCTTTGAGGAATGCGCTTAGAAGGTTGTTCATTTCTGCCCAACGGCCGTTGAATACCGCCTCAGACAGCTTCTTCCTTTTCTCCTCGTCGGCACCTGCTGCCCTGAAAATGGCTCTGCGCAGATGAAACCCGTCGAGGACATAGTGTGCACCTTCGATGTACTCAACACCAGCCTGAATCCAGGATACTCCATCGCCGGAAATGAAGATGTATTCCGTCTGCTCGAGATCGTATGTGACGTCAAGATAGCGCCAAATGGTGTCCCATATCACATGTGAAGGAGTGCCAGGCGGAAAAGTGAAATACTTCTTCCCGATCAACTCATACCGGTCCTTGCCCACTTTAACTCGTCCTTCGTGGACGTAGACCAGACGTTGCTCAAAAGCACTCACGCCTTTCTCCCGGTGCGGAACATGGTCTTCGTCAGCCTCGATGTACAAGATGCGAACTGCCTTTTTGACCTTAGGTTCTTCTTTGAGTTCTATCTTTTCGGGCTGCAGCTTGCGAACAATGTTCAAAACCGTCTGCCCCGATACTCTAATACCTGTCTGGTCTTCAACGCTTTTCCCTGCCTTACTATACGACTTATCCACCGCTTCCTCCAACAAGTCTGCTTCTAACAGGGTGTCGAGGCGTTGGTGAGAGGTGTATCCTACGAACCTATCAGCTAAATACGCATATTCATCCGTTTTCTTGTTCTGGAAAAGCGTGCGTGCATAGCGGACCTCACCAAAGGGAGAAAGGATAGTTTTCGGATCGTTGCGTCTTTCAACGACCCAGCCTTTTCTCATCGATAGATTCTCTCGCAGCTGATCATCAACAGCCTCCATTACCCGCTGCTGAATTGTACAACAGATTTTGTTAAGCCCGCTTCGCAGCGCCTGCTGAAAGGCCGGCATCCCATTTCCGTCCATAATCTCCAAAACCGCTTGCTTGACAACCTCCTGAAAGGAAAACACTAAACCTTCGTCGAATATTGCTTGCATAGAAGATCTCACCTCTGAGTACTGGGTACTCGTCTCCTGCAGGGACGGTGGGATCTTCTTCTATTTTCTGGAGACAAACTCCTGTCCTACAGTAACTTTATACTAGCCACACCTGGCAGCCTTGAGGCGCGCTTACTCCCTAGCCATCAACGTGCTCGTAGCGTACAGAAAGACTCCCTGCAGCCTGATCCAGAGTAAAGGTATGGGCCCCGATCTGGACAGTAACCCTACCCCTGCCCTCCAGCACTGTGAGGGTAACGTCCTCGTGGGTGATAGCCACGTCCAGCAGTGCTTCGCCCACCTGTACTTTGCAGCGCAGATCAGACCATGCGCCAGGAAGACGGGGATTGATGTACACCATGCCCTCTTGGACGCGGATGCCCCCAAAGCCGTACACAGCCGCCTGCCACAACCCGCCTAGGGAAGCTGCGTGCAGCCCGTGAGCACTGTTCTTAAGACCGTCGCTCAGGTCAATGCGGCTGGCCTTTTGGAAATAGCTGTAGGCCTGGTCCTCCAGCCCTAGGTCGCTGGCCACCACGCTGTGGATGGCCGCGCTTAAAGAAGAGTCGTGCATGGTCTTGGGCTCATAGAAGGCCCAATTCGCCTCTTTCTCTGCAGGGGAAAAGGCATCAGGGAAGAGATGCAGCAGCATCACCACATCAGCCTGCTTGAGCACCTGGGACTGGGTGATCTCCCGCCAACTGTACACCTTCTGCAGCTCTCCAGGGTGTTCCCGGTACTTAAGCACATCGATTTCTGGGAGCTCAAAGAAACCGTCAAACTGCTCCAACAGGTATCCCTGCCTGGGCAGGAAGATCTTGTTGGCGATTTCCCCCCATTTCTTCCCCTCTTCCTGTGAGAAGCCCCACTTATCCCAGAGCTGCTTATGTTCGGGACGGGCCAAGAGCTCCCTGGCAAAGCGCAGGTGGTGCTGCACCAGTAGGTTAGTGTAGCTGTTGTTATCCACCTTTTCCTTATACTCGTCTGGGCCCATCACAGCCTT
>CAZQBJ010000271.1:0-2510 GCA_964591465.1 uncultured Brevundimonas sp. | reverse complement strand
GAGAAGCAGCGCGTCTCGCTGGGCGTCAAGCAACTGGCCGGCGACCCGATGGAAGGCGACTCGTTCCGCAAGGGCCAGACCGTCACGGTCACCGTCACCGCCATCGAGAGCGGCGGCATCGAGGTGAAGTTCGGTGACGAGGCCGCGCCGATGACCGCCTTCATCCGCAAGTCCGACCTGTCGCGCGACCGCGCCGAACAGCGCCCCGAGCGCTTCGCCGTGGGCGACCGCGTCGACGCCCAGATCACCAACATCGACAAGGCCTCGCGCCGCGTGTCGGTGTCGATCAAGGCGCTCGAGATGAAGGACGAGAAGGAAGCCATCGAACAGTTCGGCAGCCAGGACTCGGGCGCTTCGCTCGGCGACATCCTGGGCGCCGCCCTGCGCGAGAAGGCCGGCAAGGAGTAAGCCGGGCCCCGCTTCCGCGGCCGTTAACGACGAAAGCCCCGGTCGGACCTCCGATCGGGGCTTTTTCGTGCGCCACGCGAAGGCTAGGGTGGGCGCGCCGCCGGCGGGCGGCCCTTTCAGGACGGGAATTCTCCCGATAGAACAAAGCAGGACGGGGCGGGGGCCTTGGCATGATCAAGTCCGAACTCATCGAGCGGCTGGCGGCCGAGAACACGCACCTGACCCACGCCGAGGTCGAGCGGGTGGTCAACATCATCCTCAACCGGATGACCGACACCCTGGCCGAGGGCGGCCGGGTGGAGCTGCGCGGCTTCGGCGCCTTTTCGGTGCGCTCGCGCCCCGCCCGCGCCGGCCGCAATCCGCGCACCGGCGAACCGGTGGAGGTGCCCGCCAAGTCGGTGCCGTTCTTCAAGAGCGGCAAGTAGCTGCGCGAGCGCCTGAACGCCTCGTGATCCGGGGAGACCACGCATGGGACTGCTGACCGAGTTCAAGGAATTCGCCGCCCGCGGCAGCGTGGTGGACCTGGCCGTCGGGGTGATCGTCGGCGCCGCCTTCGGCAACATCGTCACCAGCCTGGTCGATCAGGTGGTCATGCCGCCGATCGGCCTGCTGCTGGGCGGGGTCGACTTCTCGCGGCTGGAATGGGTGCTGCGCCCCGAGAACCCGGCGACCGAGGCGGTCGAGAAGGTGGCCATCCAGTACGGGGCCTTCCTCAACACCGTCATCCAGTTCCTGATCGTCGCCTTCGTCATCTTCCTGGTGGTCAAGGCGATCAACAGCCTGCGCCGCGAGCAGGCCGCCGAGCCGGAGGCGGCGCCGCCCGCCCCCACGCCGACCGAGGCCCTGCTGGCCGAGATCCGCGACGAACTGAAGGCGCGGCGGTAGTCTAGAACAGCTCCGCCACGATCCGGCGGACGCCGGCCACGGCTTCCTCGACCCGATCGGGCGGCAGGTCGGCGTCGACGCCGCCGTGGTTGACGTGGTCCAGCGGCTCAAGCCCGCAGGCGACCTGCAGCCGCCGGTCGAAGGCCTGGCGCACGCCCGACCACTGCCCGCTGTCGACCAGCCAGGTGTTCTCCGAGCCGGATGAGGTGAAGCTGATCATCCTGCGGCCGGTCAGCAGCGGCTCGCTGCCGCCGGCCTTGAGGGTGCGGTAGGCGAAGCCGACGCCGAACACCCGCTCGACATAGCCCTTGAGGATCGCCGGCGGGGCTCCGAACCAGATCGGATAGACGAAGGCGAACACATCCACATCGGCCAGCGCCGCGCGCTCGGCGACCACGTCCGGCGCCGGGGTCGCGCCGGAGGACGTGGGAATCTCCGATGCCTTCAGCCGCGGATCGAAGTCCATGACGTACAGGTCGCGCAGGATCGCCGTGTGACCCCGGTCGGTCACCGCCTGCACATAGGTGTCGGCCATCAGGCGGCTGAACGAGCGGTCGCCCGGGCGCGCCAGGATGACCGCGTGTTTCACCGCCCGGCCTCCGCGTCCGGCTCGAGGCTCTTCAGCCAGGCGATCAGGTCGCCGATCTGCTGCGGCTCGAAGGCGAACTCGGGCATGTCGGGGTGGCCGACCAGAATGCCCTCGCCCAGCGCCTCCTGGAGCGTCTCGACCGGATAGCGGCGGTGCAGCTCGCGCAGCGGCGGGGCCTCGGGGTGGGCGCTGGCGTCGGCCGCGTCGATCGCGTGGCACGAGCCGCAGCGGGCCGCGGCCAGGGCGCGCCCGGCGGCGAGGTCCGGGGCGGCGGCGGCCGGCGGCGGCTCGGACGGTCCCTGGGCCGGCGTCAGCCACAGCCACAGAACGAGCAGGGCGGGGGTGAACGGCATGGGCGGGCCTCCGGACGAAGACAGGTCCCGAGCCTAGCGCCCGGCTCCGGCGCGCGCCATCCGGGAAAGCCCGCAACTCAGCGACGTCGGTCCAGCAGGTCGGTCCAGCGCCATTCGGGCGCGCCCAGGGCCAGCCGGGGGGCGTCCGGACCGTCCGCCAGCCGCAGCAGGACCAGCCCGCGCATCGGCCGCTGGCGGCAGGCGTCCGGGGCGAAGGCGACCTCCAGGGCGATGGCCTGGCGCACTCCGGCCAGGCCCTTGCCGGCCTCGCCGGG
>CAZQBJ010000270.1:0-2515 GCA_964591465.1 uncultured Brevundimonas sp. | reverse complement strand
CTGATCGACCGCGACCTGACCTTGACCGGCCAGGACGGCACGATCGTCATCGCCGGCCGCGACTTCCGCGGCGCCAACGCCAGCCAGGCGTGGTGGCTGGTCGAGCAGGGCGTCAATTTTGGCCTCAGCGACCTGACCATCGACGGCGGCGACGCTGACGGCACGCGGGTGACCTACGCCATCCGCAACCACGGCCACACGACCATCGACAACGTCGCCTTCCAGAACATCGTCGACGGCAACCGCAACGGCATCGCCGTGGCCAGCTTCGGCGGCCATGTGGCCGGCGGAGGCGGCGCCGGGACCTACGGCGCCAGCACCCTCACCGTCACCAACAGCACCTTCGACAACATCGGCCGCATCGGCGTGCTGATCAAAGGCGACGGATCGGTGGCCCATATCGAGGGCAACAGGTTCACCGGCAAGGGCGAGGGCGACTGGCTCGACTACGCGATCGAGGTCGGCGCCAGCGGCACGGCCACGATCATCGGCAACACCATCACCAACAATTACGGTGAGGCCCTCAGCGACGGCTCGACCTCGGCCGGCGTGCTGGTGACGTCCTACTACGGCGGCGCCTCGAACGTGGTGCTCGAGAACAACGTCATCACCGGCAACTTCGCCGCGGTGGCCCTCGGCTATGGCGGCGCCGACGTCAGCGTGGTCGAGGCCTTCAACAACGACTTCTCGGGCAACACCTACGGCCTCAACCTGAACTCCGCCGCGGTCGCCGACTTCTCCGGCAACTGGTGGGGCTACGACACCGATACGGACGTTCTGGGCTACATCACCGGCGACGCCGGCCTGGCGGACTTCTCGGTGTTCCTGACCTCCGGGGCCGACACCGACGCGGCCGCCGGCTTCCAGGGCGACTTCTCCGACCTGCGCGTCACCGCCCTGGGCGGCCAGACCGGCGCCGGCGGCCGCATCCAGGAAGCGCTGGACCTCGTCTCGAGCGGGGGCGCGGTCCGCGTCGGCGACGGCGCCTATGCGGAGACCGTCAACATCAACCAGAGCGTCTCCCTGCTGGGCGACAGCGAGGCCGGCACGGTCATCGCCGGCGGCGTGCGGATCAACGGTCACACCGCGCCGGGCGCCCTGATCGACGGCGTCGAACTGGCCAACCTGACGCTGAACCCTGGCGTCGGCCAGGTGGGACTGATCGCCCTGTCGAACAGCGTCGATGGCCAGCCCAATCTGACCAACCTGACGGTGACCAACGTCACCATCAACGGCGCCAACCAGCACGCGGTCGGCCTGTTCGACGTCAGCGGCGTCACGTTCGACAACGTCACCATCAACGCCGCCAGCGGCTTCAACGCCATCGAAGCCATCGGCCTGAACGACTTCGCCATGACCGGGGGAGCGATCCATGGCGGCCGCATCGGCGTCAACGTCTGGTCGCTGGCCGGCTACGAAGCCAACGGCGACCTGTCGTTCGCTGGCGTCGACTTCGCCGGCAACCGCACCCACCTGGTGCTCGAAGACGCCGGGGCGGACCTGAACCAGATCCTGGCCGGCAACAGCTTCGATCGCACCGTCCACGCCACCGGCGGGGACACGATCTGGGGCGACCTGTCCTTCGCCGTGTCCGACGCGGATGCGGGCAGCGAGCTGAACCTCAGCGCCGACACCTTCACCCTGACCTCGACCCTGACCATCGACCGGTCGCTGTCGCTGGTCGGCGCCGGTCAGGACCTGACCCTGATCGACGGTTCGGCGATCAACGGCTACGGCATGCTGGTCGAGGCCGACGACGTGGCGCTGGCCGGCTTCACCTTCCAGGGCAACGCCGCCTCGACCAACAGCGCCCACTACGGGATCAAGGTGCAGCCGGCCACCGGCGACGCCTCGGACCGGGTCCACAACTTCTCCATCTCGGACGTGACCATCCGCGGCTGGGGCGGCACCGAGCTGGACCTGAACGCGGTCATCGGCGCGACGATCACCAACGTCACCGCCGACGGCCAGGGCACCAAGGGCGTCGGCATCGCCATCACCGACAGCGCCGACGTGACCCTGACCGGGGTCCACACCTTCGACAACCTGTGGGGTTCGGTGGCGCTGTATCAGACCAACCGGTTCTACGATCAGCAGCTGACCGACATCTACATCGACGCGGGGGCCAACACCTTCACCGAGGACCTGGGCGTGTTCGCCCAGAGCTACTCGGAGATCGGCCTGGACATCGGCGACCTGTACCTGACCGGCTTCACCCACGCGGTGGTGAACCCCGATCACCGCGCCAACGGCGATCAGTTCACCTTCTTCCGCGTCGGCCAGCAGGACGCCATCGACTTCGCGGCCGACTTCCTGGCCAACCCGAACTCCAGCGTGGTCGGCGGCTGGGACGGCAGCGACTTCGACGGGGTGTTCATCGTCGGCGTCTCGACCAACGGCAACGCCATGTCGATCGGCGCGGCGGCCAACCTGGCCGAGACCGGCGACATGGTGCGCGTGCTGGCCGGGACCTACAGCGGCTTCGCCACCAGCTTCGGCGGCGCCTCGGGCGTCA
>CAZQBJ010000269.1:0-2541 GCA_964591465.1 uncultured Brevundimonas sp. | reverse complement strand
TAAAAAAACCGCGCCCGGAGGCGCGGTTGAAAGTCATAGGGAGGAAACGCCCAGGAAGGGCACGACGTCCGCCGGACGTCAGGGAAAACCTACGCTGCGGCGCACAAATCCGTCAAGGATTATTTCGCACTTGCGATACGGTCGCCGGGTCCTCGGCCAGTACGGCGCGCGCCTTGCGGATGCCGTCGGCGGCCGGGGAGCGGGCCTGGCGCCACAGCAGCAGGACCACAGCCGCCACCGCCCCGCCGCCCAGCCACAGAGGGCCGAACAGCCAGGCCGCCGCGGCCAGGGCGAAATAGTAGGCGCGCACGCCCCGGCTGAAGTCCCGCAAGGCCGGGTTCAGCACCTCGGCCACCGCCTCGGCATAGGCCGGCCGGCGCGGGTCGTCGGCCGCCTCGGGCGAGGCGCCGATCAGGGCCAGGGTGTAGTTCATCTGGCGCAGCGACCAGATGAAGTTCAACAGGCCCCGCGCCAGGCAGACGGTGATCAGGCCCAGCTTGCCGGTCAGCAGCCGCGTCGGCGCCTCGGCCCCGACCTCGGCCACCCCGCGCAGGGCCGCCTCGCCCCCGAACAGCACCCCGCCGACCGCGGCGATCAGCAGCAGGTTGGCCGAGGCGAAGAAGGAGGCCGAGTTGATCGAATGGCCCATCAGCTGGCCGTCGATCAGGCGGGTCTCGCGCGCGGTCATCACCCGCATCCAGGCCTGACGCACCCGCACCATGTCGCCGTTCAGCGACCCGGTCCGCCCGGCCATGGCGCGCAGCACCGGCTCGTAGAACAGCCAGCAGGCGAAGAACACGGCCAGGGCCGCCAGATCCGCCGGGGTCACGCCGAAATTGCTCATCGCCCATTGGTGCGCCCGGCCGCGGCCGCGGCGCAAGGCCCTTGCGGCTGCGGCGGCGGGCGACTAACACGCCAGCCCTCCCCGAACCGCCCCTGCCTGAGAACCAACGCCATGAAAATCGACGCCATTCCGGTCGGCCCCAACCCGCCGTGGGACGTGCACGTGGTCATCGAGATCCCGCAAGGCGGGCTGCCGGTGAAGTACGAGATGGACAAGGCCTCCGGCGCCCTGTTCGTCGACCGCTTCCTGCACACCTCGATGTACTATCCGGGCAACTACGGCTTCGTGCCCCACACCCTGTCGGACGACGGCGACCCGTGCGACGTGCTGGTGATCAATCCGACCCCGGTGGTGCCCGGCTGCGTGATCCGCGCCCGCCCGATCGGCGCCCTGCTGATGACCGACGAGGCCGGCGGCGACGAGAAGATCCTGGCCGTGCCGGTCGACCAGCTGAACCCGTTCTATTCGAACATCGCCAGCTACCGGCAGCTGCCGGCCATCCTGATCGAGCAGATCGAGCACTTCTTCACCCACTACAAGGACCTGGAGAAGGGCAAGACGGTCAAGGTGCACCGCTGGGCCGACGCGGCCGAGGCGGCCGAGCTGATCCGCGCCGGCATGGCGGCGCACGACGCCAACCAGGCGAGCTGAGCCCCTTACCCCGCCCGCCCCGGCGCGCTATCTGGGGGCATGGCCGCGCCCGAAAATCCGACCGAGCCGTTCAAGCGCGCCCTGGCCCACGCCGCCCGCGCCCTGGCCGAGCAGCCTGACCTGGAGGTCAGCTTCGCCAGCGACGGCCCGCGCCTGAGCGGCAACGAGCTGGTCCTGCCCCATCCGCGCCGCGACGCCTCGGCGGCCGAGGCCGCGGCCCTGCGCGGCCAGGCCGACCGTCTGGCCTTGCGGGCGGCCCACCACGACGAGGGGCTGAACGCCCGGCTGCGGCCGCTGGACCCGCGCGCGGCCGAGATGTTCGAGGCGGTCGAACAGGCCCGGGTGGAAGCCATCGGCGCCTCGGCCCTGGCCGGGGTGCGCGACAATCTGGCGGCCGCCGCGGTCACCCGGCTGGAGCGCACCGGCGCCTCGCGCGCGGCCGAGGCCGAGCGGGTGCCGCTGGCCGAGGCGGTGGCCCTGATGGTGCGCGAGCGGCTGACCGGCCAGGCGCCGCCCGAGCCGCTGCGGGCGATGGTCGACCTGGTGCGCGACGCGGTGGAGGCCAAGGCCGGCCCGGCGCTGGACGCCCTGGCCGCCGAGATGTCCGACCAGGCCGGCTTCGCCCTGGCGGCGCGCGAGGTGCTGCGCGCGCTGGACCTGGATCCGGGCGACGGCGAGGGCGAGGACAAGGCCGACGAGGCCGGGGAGGACGCCCCCGACCCCGATCAGCCGGACGCCGGCCCCGACGAGGACGAGGACGAGGGCGAGGCCGGCGAGGACGGCCAGTCGATGCAGGGCGCGGCCGAGGACGAGGGCGACTCCGCCGCCGCCGACCGCCGCCCCGACGGCGCCGAGCCCGACCCGGATGCGGCGCCCTCGGACCAGGCGCCCGAGCCGGGCGAAGGGGCCCTGGCCCAGGCGGCCGAGGGCGGCGAGGCGGACGATCCGGACCGCTATCGGGTGTTCACCACCGCCTTCGACGAGACCATCGGCGCGGCCGAACTGTGCGACCCGGCCGAGCTGGCCCGGCTGCGCAGCTTGCTGGA
>CAZQBJ010000268.1:0-2585 GCA_964591465.1 uncultured Brevundimonas sp. | reverse complement strand
AGCCCCAATTTTCACACGTACTGTCCGCTCCATGTCATTGATCTAGCAGTGTTTTTCCGTGGTACCGACTCAATTTTACATAATATACATTATGCACAGTCACGCAGAAGGCGCCCGACGGCTTTGCAGCTGCATCGTGCGCTTATGGTGAGGCATGCAAATGATCTCGTCTTCTGCAGGATTGCCTTCGCATCTTGTCACTGCATGGGCACCGGCGGCGAGCACCCGAACATTGCGCACCCACGGAAGCACCGCGCTCTTCCCGCATGGAAAACGCAGCGCCACTCAAGGATCAGTTCGGCAGCGGCCTGGCTTTCCGCTCCCATCCCTGGCGATCATCCAGCCATCTGCGGTGCGTCTGACGATCTGGCGATCCTTGCACGCCCATGTGTCCCGCTTCATATCGCTGGTCGCTGCAGGAAAGTAACGGCCTTCCTTTTGGTCTCGAAGAGCGGCAGCAGCGAGCCTGGCAGCGCGTTGCTGCTCCTCCTCACGCCGCTTGCGCTCCGTCTCCTGCGCTTGATATTCCTGGCGCCGCTGTTGGTTACGGCGAGCTCGCGCCCTTTCTTCCTGTGCTCTGGTGTGAGCTTGCATTTCAGCCTGCAGCTTCAAGGCCTCGGCATGGAGCGCGCGCTCAAGCTGCCGCAACTCATAACGTGCGCGCGCCTCGACAGCGACCCAGATTACCGCCGCGGCAATGAGCGATCCCACCGCGACGGCTGCAACTACGCGCCAAAAAGACCACGACGTAGCGTGTTGATCGGCACGCGAATTACGCTGCCACGACGGTTCATTCACTGCCCTGTCCCGATGATTCCCTCGCGGATGATACCCAAGGGGACTTCGATCTTCACGATGACGCGGGTGTGGCACGCGTATCGCACTCCCGGTCCCCGGGCGTCTCAGCCACAGGCAAGCCTTGGACCGACTTCAGATGCAGCCGGATAAACCATTTGCGCAGGGCGACCGATGCCATGATCGGTCAATTCGATGTTTCCATCCTTGTACAGCGCTCGGGCACCAGTCCTCTTGAAAACTCCCGTTTTGTCGGTGGATCCCCGGTACCCACTACCGCCATCATGTGGGCGGGGGTGATTTGCCCTGAAAGTATCGCCTCTTCATCCGCGGCATGGACGCGATCAATAAAATGACGATCCCACGGCGAATCCGGATTGAAATGATGACCGAAACCCCTGTCTATGAAGGGGTCGATCACATTGCCAAACCCGATGAATGTATGGAAATGGAACCTTTCCAGCAACAACGGAAGAATGTCCTGCGAGCGAATCCCTTCAAACCCTTCATGCGAGCAGTCCCAATCTAGGAACGCTTCCTCCTGGCGTTGAAGCTGAAGATTTAATCTGTACTCGGGAGGAACCTCTTTCCAGAACTCCTGAACAATTTCCAGCGCCTCCGGCCAGCGTTGATGGCCATTGCGGCCAATCATGTCGCTGATGATGAATCTGCCAGAAGGTGGAAGGATTCGTGCCACCTCATCGAAAATCGACTCCAGCGCCACAAAATGATGCAAGGATTGATTTGCCATGACGCCGGCGACGGGGTCTTCCTGATGCCAAGCGTTCAGATCGACTTCCCGCGTTAACACATGCGCTTCCAGGCCTTGGCTGAGCGCCAGCTCACGCCCCCGCTGCAACATGGCGGGGTTCATGTCCAGGCATTCAATCCTGAAGTTCCGAACGCCTTGATCCAGCAACAGCCGAGCAACCCTGACCTCGGTATCACAGTTGCCGGACCCCAGGCTTATGATCGTGCCTATACTTTTATCACTGCCTACACATTGGCCAATATAGTGCGCAAAGAAGGCATCCGGGTTCGAATATCCATACTCTTCCAGCATCGGGCGCAGGTACTTGTTCGACCAGTAGTGGAAAATCTCAGGAAGCGCATTGACATCCACTTGCCCCTCGAATATTTCCAACTCCTTGATGATCCGTTTTTGATAATCATCGTCCGCGGGTTCACGTCTCTGCTCTACCCTCTTTCCGAGGCTATCGAGAGGTGGGGCAGCCGCACGTGTACGTCGAAACAGATTTTTGAGAATCATCACCCAGATCCGGGAAGACGGTGGTTGCCCGGATCATACACTGACGACATTCGTGGGGCGTAGGGGCAGAGTTCGCCGCTGCCTTTCTCCGCACACAAAGAACCCCCATCATCCAGAGCATCCGGGTTGGGCAGCAGCCCCGGTGTATGAGCCTGTTGTGGTTTCAGCGGAACCCGCTGCCGACCGACTGGGTGGCGCAGCGGGAGGTGGTGGCGGGGTTTGATGCGTGATCGGGTTACGAGCCCTCGATGACCCGGGTCACGTCACCTTGGCATTCGGCGCACTGGCCCACCAGCAGCAAGTCGCCCTCCTTGAGGGTGCCGGTGAAGTTGGTGATGGTCGTTTCGTGGCTGCAATGGCCGCACCAAACGTTGGAGAGCAGTCGCTGGCGGACGTCGGCGGGGATGGATTCCCAGCGCTGACGGGCTGGCTTGGTGAAAGTGGGCAGTGATTCAATTGCCACGGATCACTCCTCGAACAATTCAGAGTGCGTGCCAGCCCGCACAAAGATGATGGCGTT
>CAZQBJ010000267.1:0-2587 GCA_964591465.1 uncultured Brevundimonas sp. | reverse complement strand
CCCCCATGTTCGATCTTTCAGGCAAGACCGCGCTGGTCACCGGCGCCACCGGCGGCATCGGCGGGGCGATCGCCCGGGCCCTGCACAAACAGGGCGCCACGGTGGTGCTGTCGGGGACCCGGCAGGGGGCGCTGGACGAGCTGGCCGGGCAGCTGGGCGGGCCGGTGTTCACCGTGGCGGCCAACCTGTCGGACGCGGCGGCGGTCGACGGCCTGATCGGCGCGGCCGAGGAGCGGGCCGGGCCGCTGGACATCCTGGTGGCCAACGCCGGCATCACCCGCGACGGCCTGCTGATGCGGATGAAGGACGAGGACTGGGACCAGGTCATCAAGGTCAATCTGGAAAGTTATTTCCGCCTCAGCCGCGCGGCCATGAAGGGCATGATGAAGCGGCGCGCCGGCCGGATCATCGGGGTCACCTCGGTGGTCGGGGTCACCGGCAATCCGGGCCAGACCAACTACGCGGCCTCCAAGGCCGGCATGATCGGCTTCTCCAAGTCGCTGGCCCAGGAGGTCGGCTCTCGTGGCATCACGGTCAACTGCATCGCCCCGGGCTTTATCTCCAGCCCGATGACCGACGCCCTGAACGAGGCCCAGCGCGAGGCCATCCTGGGCCGCATCCCGGCCGGCCGGCTGGGCACCGGCGATGAGATCGCCGCCGCCGCCGTCTACCTGGCCTCGGACGAGGCCGCCTACGTCACGGGGCAGACGCTGCACGTGAATGGCGGGATGGCGATGGTGTAGGGGGAGGGCTTAGGTCTTAGGGCGTAGGCAGTAGGCAGTAGGCAGTAGGAGGTGGCCGGTACGGGACTCCGGCCCGCGGAACGCCTAAGCCCTAAGCCCTAAGACCTAGGCCCTGCTCCCGCCTTTTCCCCCTGTTTCCAGCCGCCCCGCCTGTGCTAAAGGCGTGCCATCCGCAGGGGGCGAGTCCCGTCAAAGGCTTGCACCGCGGTCGCCGCCGTCATACGGCAGGACCTGAGACAACCGCCGACACCACGGCTTCACAAGGCAGACTGAACATGTCCGACACCCTGGAACGCGTCCGCAAGATCGTGATCGACCACCTGGACGCCGATCCGGACAAGGTCACCGAAAAGGCCAGCTTCATCGACGACCTGGGCGCCGACTCGCTCGACAACGTCGAACTGGTCATGGCCTTCGAGGAAGAATTCGACATCGAGATCCCCGACGACGCCGCCGAGCACATCCAGACGGTCGGCGACGCGGTCAAGTTCATCGACGAGAAGACCGCGGGCTAAGCGCCCCCGCCGGCGTTCCGACCGGCGCAAGACAGCCGCCGTGGCGCGAGGGCGCCGCGGCGGCTTTTTTGCGCCCCAGGCTCAGCGCGCCAGCCGCACCACCGCGCCCTCGGCCGGGTCCGAGCGCCCGTCGGCCAGGGCCCGCACCACGGTCGCCGCCGCCTCCAGCCCCCGGGGCTCGACGATGCGGATCCAGGGGGCGGCCGGGTCGATCACCCGCTCGAAGAAGGCCCGCTGGTCGGCGAAGAACCGCTCGTAGAACGGCCGCAGGGTCCCGCGCTCGCGGTGGGCGTCCAGGCAGGTGGCGGCGAAGAAGAACACCGGCGGCGGGCCGACCAGCTCGGGATCCTCCCGGGGGAAGGCGTCGCCCTGGGTCGAGCCGACCAGGCAGTCGTAGGTCAGGTCTCCGGCGAACCGGGCGTGGACCCGCCGGCGCAGGGCCGGGTCGCCGGCCAGGTCCAGGTACAGGGTGGGAACGCCCGTCGGCAGGGCCTCGACCTCGTCATAGCCGCACACCCGGTGATAGACCCCCAGCCCCTCGACGAAGGCCCGGTTGCGGTCCCCGGTCAGGCCGATCAGCTCGACATCCTCGCCGGCCAGCCGCCAGGCGGCGCCATAGGCGGTCTTGGACGAGGCGCTGGACACCACGATCCGCCGGGCGCCGAAGAAGTCGTGCTCGCGCAGGAAATCGACCGCCGTGTACGAGGTGATGAACAGCGGCCGGAACAGCGCCTCGGGCCCCTCCAGCGCCGGGTCGTAGTTGGCGTCGCCGGCGCACAGGACGTACCGGTTGTAGATGTCCGGCACCGCCTTGCGCCAAGGGGCGGCGTCGGCGAAGCCGCCGCGGCCGATCTTCTCGGCCTGGACGACCAGGGTATCGGCCATCGGGAAGAAGCCGAACACCCGCGCCCCGACCGCGATCCCCGGCGCGCGCGAGGCGGCCACGTCGGCGAAGCCCCACACCGGCATCAGCCCGTAGTCGTCGCGCCCGGTGGGGAACACCCGCCAGTAGCCGATGGCGTCGCCATAGGCGGCGTAGGTGATGTTGTTGGTGGTCAGCGAGAACCGGTCCAGCGCCAGCACCACCTCGCCGTCGGCCGGCGCGCGCCGCTCGAGGACGTCCATCAGGGTGTCCCCCGGATCGGCCTTGCGGCTCATCAGGCGGCGGTTCAGGTCGGACATGGCGGGCCCCTTCTTGTCAGCGGTTCGCCGGCCAGCCTAGCGGATGATCAGCTTGACGCAGGAGAAGGATTGGGGGGCGGGGATGGCTGTGGCGCGGTCGAACTGGTCATGGCCTTCGAGGAAGAATTCGACATCGAGATCCCCGAC
>CAZQBJ010000266.1:0-2603 GCA_964591465.1 uncultured Brevundimonas sp. | reverse complement strand
ATCAGGTCCGCCGCCGCCTGGGCGAAGCTGACGAATTCGAAGCCGCCATAGACCAGGTGCTCGTACATGTCGTCGGTCAGCACCCAGACCTGCGGATGGCGGCGGATCACCGCGGCCACCGCCTCGAGCTCCGCCCGGGTATAGGCCGCGCCGCTGGGGTTGGACGGCGAGTTCAGGATCAGCCAGCGCGTCCGCGGCGTGATCGCCGCCTCCAGGGTCTCGGGGCGCAGCTTGAAGCCGTCGGCCTCGACCCCCGTCACCGTCACCGGCTCGCCGCCGGCCAGCAGCACCATGTCCGGATAGCTGACCCAGTACGGCGCCGGCACGATGACCTCGTCGCCCGGCGACAGGGTGGCCAGCAGCGCGTTGTAGATCACCGCCTTGCCGCCGGTGGCCACATGGATCTGGCTGGTCTCGTAGGCGAGCCCGTTCTCCCGTTTGAACTTGGCCGCCACCGCCGCCTTCAGTTCGGGCAGTCCGTCGACGTCGGTGTATTTCGTCTCGCCCCGGCGGATGGCCTCGATGGCCGCCGCCTTGACGTTGTCCGGGGTGTCGAAATCCGGCTCGCCCGAGCCCAGCGAGATGACGTCGCGCCCCTCGCGCTTCAGCTCGCGGGCCCGCGCGCTGACCGCCAGCGTGGCCGACGGCTTGACCCGGGACAGGGCGGCGGATTGCAGGGAACGCATGGGGACATCTCCAGGGCGGGAGGCCTGTTTACGCAACTGCGAAAGGCCCGGCAAACGGCGCTGACTGCGGAACCCCTCGCGCCGCGGGGCTGTTTCGGAAAGCGGTCCCAAGGGAGCGAAGCATGATCAGGCTCTACTATTCCCCAGGGTCGTGCGCGCTGGCCCCGCACATGGTGCTGGAGGAGGTCGGCGCCGACTTCGAGCTGTGCAAGGTCGACCTGCGCGCCGGCGAACAGAAGCAGCCGGCCTACCAGGCGATCAATCCGAAGGGCTCGGTGCCGGCCCTGGTGGTCGAGGAGGGCATCCTGACGGAGAACCCGGCCATCCTGACCTGGCTGGCCGACGACTTCCCCGAGGCCGATCTGGGCCCGGGGTCCGATCCATTCCGGCGCGCGCGGTTCGCCGGCTATCTCGGCTTCCTCGCCTCGACCCTGCATCCGCAGATGGGGCGCCTGCTGTTCAACAAGGAGCCGAGCTTCGACGAGGCGGCCAGGGCGTTCCAGCGCGATCTGGTGCGGTCCAAGCTGGAAATCCTCGAGCATCACCTGTTCCACGGCCCGTGGGCCTGTGGCGAGCGGTTCACCGTGGCCGACCCCTACCAGGCGGTGTTCGAGCGCTGGGCGCGGCAGGCCGACCTGCTGGACAAGCACGACTTCCCCAAGCTGAACGCCCACCTGGACGTCGTCCAGGCGCGCCCGGCGGCGCTGGCCGCCCTGACGGCCGAGGGGCTGGCCCCGGTCTGAGCCGGGCGCCGACGCTTACCGTTTCTTAGGGCGGTCCGGGGTGTGCTGGCTCAGATGTCGGTGGGGGGCTGAACATGGATGCCAGCGTCTGGCGAGCCGGTCAGGCAGAGGTGCTCGGCCTTCTGGCCCGATTGATGGCCCAAGCCTCGAACGCGCCCGACTCGGGCGGCGTGCGGGCCGCCGGCGAGACCCTGGGCGCCCTGGTCGGGGCCCTCGAGGCCCATATCGAACGCGAGCGAACCCAGCTGTACCCGGCCCTGGGCGCGGTCGACGACCCGGACCTGCGGGCGGTGATCGCCGAGGGCGCGGCCGAACTGGTCGCGGTCCGGGCCGCCCTGCAGACCTTCGCCAGCCACTGGACGACCGGCGCCATCACGGCCGATTCCGGCCGCTTCGCCTGCGCCGCGGCAGTGGTCGCCGAGACCGTCCGCCGGGGGCTGGAGCGCGAGAACGCCGGTCTGTCGCCGCTGGTCGATCGGCTGCCCCGGGTCGCCTGACAGGCGACCGGTCCGCAAGGAATTATCTCGGCACTTGAAATCCTTGCCGGGGACGGGCAAACGGGCCGACAGCCCTAACGGCGGGGACACACGACAAGCTGGGCCTTGGGGAAGGCGCGGCGGGCGTCGCCGAACGGGCCACCCTGCCTGCTGGCGCTTTATCGATGGTACGCGACGCCCATGTTCTCACCCCTTTTCGGCATGATCTCCAACGACATCGCCATCGACCTCGGCACCGCCAACACCCTGATCTACATGAAGGGCAAGGGCATCGTGCTGAACGAGCCGTCGGTGGTCGCGCTGCGTAACGTCGGCGGCCGCAAGATCGTCCACGCGGTGGGCATCGAGGCCAAGCAGATGCTGGGCCGCACCCCGGGCCACATGGAAGCCATCCGCCCCATGCGCGACGGGGTCATCGCAGACTTCGAAGTCGCCGAGGAGATGATCAAGCACTTCATCCGCAAGGTTCACAACCGCAAGGGCTTCGTGAATCCCAAGGTGATCGTGTGCGTGCCGTCGGGCGCCACCGCCGTCGAGCGCCGGGCCATCAACGATTCATGCCTCAACGCCTCGGCCCGCCGCGTCGGCCTGATCGACGAGCCGATGGCCGCGGCCCTCGGCGCCGGCCTGCCGATCCACGAGCCAACCGGCGCGGTGGTCGGCGACCTCGGCGGCGG
>CAZQBJ010000265.1:0-2612 GCA_964591465.1 uncultured Brevundimonas sp. | reverse complement strand
GGCGCCATGGCGGCGGTGCTGATGCTGGTGTTCAAGGACACCATCCTGTCGCTGGTCGCCTCGGTGCAGCTGAACTCCAACGACATGCTGCGGGTCGGCGACTGGATCGAGATGCCGCAGCTGAACGCCGACGGCGACGTGATCGACATCGCCCTGCACACGGTCAAGGTGCAGAACTGGGACAAGACGATCACGACCATCCCGACCTGGCGGCTGATCAACGAGAGCTACAAGAACTGGCGCGGGATGCAGGAAAGCGGCGGCCGGCGCATCAAGCGGTCGCTGCTGATCGACCAGACCAGCGTGCGCTTCCTCGAGCCGGAGGAGCGGGAGCGGCTGCGCCGCTTCGCCCTGATCGACGACTACCTGCAGCGCAAGCAGGAGGAGCTGGAGGCCTGGAACGCCGAGCTGATCGCCGCCGGCCGCGACCCGGTCAACGCCCGGCGGGTGACCAACATCGGCACCTTCCGCGCCTATGTCATGTCGTACCTGAAGGCCCACCCGCGGATAAACCAGCAGATGACCCAGCTGGTCAGGCAGCTGCAGCCGACCGGCGAGGGCCTGCCCCTGGAAATCTACTGTTTCACCAACACCGTGGCCTGGGCCGAGTACGAGGCGATCCAGGCCGACATCTTCGACCATCTGATCGCCATCCTGCCCGAGTTCGGCTTGCGCCTGTACCAGCAGCCGTCCGGCCACGACCTGAGATCATGGGCCGGGGCCGAGGTCGCAGCGCGGCCGGGCGGGCTGGGCGTGTCGGCGAGCGATCAGAAGTAGAAGTTCACCGCTGCGACCAGGGCGCTGTCGTACTGAACCGACAGATCCCGCTCGCTGGTGTCGTACCAGCGCACGTCGAGCTCGAGGTCGCGGGTCAGGGCGAAGGTCGTCCCGATGTTCCAGGCCGTATAGTCGACGCCGCCATCCTGTTCGCGGCGGCCGACCGCGGCCGAGGCGTTGAGGCGGGGCGTCAGGTCCCAGCCCAGCTGGCCCTCGATCCAGGTCCAGTCGTCGGTCGGGCCCAGGCCATCGGGCGACCAGGCGGCGGTCAGGCGGGCGCTGGCCGGCCCCAGCGAGCGGCGGGCGACGGCCGTCAGCTCCCAGGCGCCGTCGTCAGCCCCCGGAGCGGCGTCGATCAGATGCTTGCGCGCGACGCTGAGATCGAGGTCGAAACCGGCCGCCTGGGGGCGCACGCCGATGGCCAGGCCCAGCTCGGCGTCCGCGCCGTGGCTGTCGACCCGCTCGACCTCGCCCGAAACGTAGAAGGTGTCGCTCGGGGCCCATTCGGCCAGGGCGTAGGCGAACGGATCGCCGTCGGTCTTGCTGGCGCCCTTGGAGCGGTTGTCCGTCCCGGCGCCGACGGCGAAGGACCAGGCGTCGCGGGCGGCCGGGGCGCCCCAGCCGTCATCTGCGCCGTCCTGGGCCAGGGCGGCGACGGGGAGGGCGGCCAGCAGGCCGGCGAAGGTCGGGAGCAGCGAACGGCGCATGGATCACCAGACGGTTGAACGGGCGTCCGGTTCCTAGCCGATCGGATGAGCCCTGGCGAACGTCGCGGCCGCCTCGTCGAATTCGCCGCGCAGCCGGCTGATCAGCTCGGCCACCGGAATCACCTCGCGCACCGAGCCGGCGCCCTGGCCGGCGGACCATACGGTCTTCCACGCCTTGGCCTCGTCGCCGAGGTCCAGCTTGTGCTCGGGCAGGGTCTTCGGATCGATGCCGTTGGCGACCAGCGAGGCGGTCATGAAATTGGCCGGAATGCCCGACACCGCCGGGGTGTAGGTGATGTCCGAGGCCCCGGAGTCGATGATCATCTGCTTGTAGGCTTCCGGGGCCATGGCCTCGGTCGTGGAGATGAAGCGGGTGCCCAGATAGGCGAAGTCGGCGCCCAGCATGCGGGCCCCGGCGATGTCGCGGCCGGTCGACAGGCAGCCGGACAGGATCAGGGCGCCGTCGAAGAACTCGCGCACCTCGTTGATCAGGGCGAACGGGTTGATCACCCCGGCGTGGCCGCCGGCCCCGTTGGCCACCAGGATAAGCCCGTCGACCCCGGCCTCGGCCGCCTTGCGGGCGTGGCGCACATTGGCGATGTCGTGGAACACCACCCCGCCGTAGCCGTGCACGGCGTCGACCACGTCGCGCACCGCGCCCAGCGAGGTGATGATCAGCGGCACCTGCTCTTCGACCGAGATGCGCATGTCGTCCATCAGGCGCGGATTCGACGGATGGACGATGTGGTTGACGCCGAAGGCCGCCGCGTCCGGCGACAGGCGGTCCTTGATCTCGCGCAGCCAGTCCCGATAGCCCTCGGCGGTCCTCTGGTTCAGCGAGGGGAAGGTCCCGATGATCCCGGCGTTGCAGGCCTCGACGACCAGATCGGGGCCGGAGACGAGGAACATTGGCGCGGCGATCACCGGCAGCTTCAGGCCGGACTGGAGGGACGCGGGAATGGCCATGGCAGGTTCCTGGGTTGCGTTTGGCTACGCTTAACCGGCTGCCCCCGGGGAAGGCAAATGGGGGGCCAGTTGTCCCCGCCGGTTTTGTCCTCGCGCCGGAGACGAAACCGGGACAGGCCGGGACGGAACCGGGACGCCGGGTGGCCGTCGAGGGGCCGTCGC
>CAZQBJ010000264.1:0-2633 GCA_964591465.1 uncultured Brevundimonas sp. | reverse complement strand
TCGCGCGGGGCCAGCAGGGCCCCGGCGACGCCGATGCCCATCAGCACGGTCATGGTGAAATAGGACAGTCGCCAGCCGTACAGCTCGGCCAGCACCAGCGGGATCAGCCCGGCCGCCAGCATCGCGCCGCGGTAGCCCAGCTGATAGGCCGCGGCCATGGTCCCCTGCCGTTCGGGGGTGGTCACCTCGATCCGCCAGGCGTCGATCACGATGTCCTGGGTGGCGCCGGTGAAGCCGATCAGCACCGCCAGCGCGGCCATGGCGCCCAGGTTGGTCGCCGGATCGACGCCGGCGATCAGCCACAGGGCCAGGATGATGATTCCCTGGGCGACCAGCATCCATGAGCGGCGGTGCCCCACCCATCCGGTCAGCAGCGGCACCCGCGTGCGGTCCAGCAGCGGGGCCCAGACGAATTTGAACGAATAGACCAGGGTGGCCAGGCTGAAGAAGCCGATCACCTCCAGCGACAGGCCGGCGGTGCGCAGCCAGGCCGACAGGGTGTCGAACACCAGCAGGTACGGCAGGCCCGAGGCGAAGCCGAGCAGCAACATGACGAAGACCCGGCGCTCGCCGTAGGCCTTGATCGAGTCCCAGGTGCTCAGGCGTCGGGTGACCGCGGCGCCGTTTTCGTCCGTCATGCGGAAGCGTCCCCTCGCTCAGGACGCCCCCGCGCCCGGATCAGGAGGCCAGCTTTACCCGACTGTCCACGTTCGTCCAGCGGGCGATGGCGGCGCGCAGGGCGCCGGGCTCCAGCGGCTTGGTCAGGTGGTCGTCCATGCCGGCCTCGAGGCACGCCTTCCGGTCCTCGACGAAGGCGTTGGCGGTCAGGGCCACGATCGCCGTCTGGTCGCCGCGGGCGCGCAGGGCGCGGGTCGCCGCCAGGCCGTCCATGCCGGGCATGCGCACGTCCATCAGCACCAGGTCGTAGCGGGCCCGGGCCATGGCCGCGAGCACCTCCTCGCCCGAGGCGGCGGTCTCGACCGTGCAGCCCTCGCGGCGCAGCAGGGTCTTGGCCAGCAGGGCGCCGACCGGATTGTCCTCGGCCAGCAGCACCCGCACGCCCGAGTTGCGCAGGGGCGCGATGCGGTCGTCCTCGACGACCTGCGCCGGGGCCGGTCCGGCGTTGCGGCCCAGCGCAGCCAGCACCCGCTCGGCCAGCGAGGCGCGTCGCAGCGGCTTGATCAGATAGCCGTGGAACCCGCGCGCCCGGTAGCGGGCGATCAGCTCGCGCTCGCACGGCTTGAGCAGGACGATGGCCCGGCCCTCCAGCGGCGCGGGCAGGGTCTCGACGCCGTCGGCGGCCGCCTGGGCGTGGTCGATCAGCACCACCGGCGCCTTGTCCTGGGCGGCGATGCGGCCGCGCGAGCCGCGCACCTGGGCGGCCACCGCGTCGCGCACCATCGGATCGGGCGACACCACCGCCACCGACACGCCCTTCAGCGGGGCGCCGCGGTCCTTCCAGTCGGGCGCGGCGTCGAAGGCGGCGGTGAACCAGAAGCGGGCGCCGCCGCCGGGACGGTCCTCGACCCCGGCCTCGCCGCCCATGGCCCAGGCCAGCTTGCGCACCACCGCCAGGCCCAGCCCGGCGCCGCCGAAGCGGGTGGCGTCGGACGGATCGACGTGGCCGAATTCCTCGAAGATCCGCTCCCGCGATCCTTCCGGCACGCCCGGTCCGGTGTCGTCGACCACGAAGCGCAGCTCGTACCGGCCGGCCTCGCCGCCGATGCGCTCGACGGCGATGCGGACGCCCCCGGCGTCGGTGAACTTCACCGCATTGCCGGCCAGGTTGAACAGGATCTGGCGCAGGCGGCCCTCGTCGCCCAGCACGTCGGGGGCGTCGGGCGCCACGGTCCAGACGATCTCGAGCCCCTTCTCGTGCGCGCGGGGGCTGAGCAGCTCGGCGACGCCCTGAACCAGGTTCTCCAGATCAAGCGGCGCCTTCTCGAAGTCCAGCTTGCCGGCCTCGAGCCGGGCGTAGTCCAGCAGATCGTTGACCAACCCCAGCAGGTGCTCGGCGGATTCGCGCGCGGCGTTGGCGTAGGCCCGCTGGGCCCCGTCCAGCCGCGTGCGCGACAACAGCCCGAGCATGCCGATCACGCCGTTCAGCGGCGTGCGCATCTCGTGGCTCATCAGTCTGAGGAATTGCTCGTGCGACGCTTCTGCGGCCGCCGCCTTCCCACGCGCCATCTTCGGTCCCCGCTATCGTTGGGGAACATGATGCACGGGACCGGTTAATGCCGGTTCAAAGCGGGCCGGCGACTCGGCGACGCCGGACTCGGCCGGGGCCAGATTGGCCCGCCGATAGACCAGGGCCTCGGCGATGTGGCGACGGATGACGCCCCCGGCGCCCTCGAGGTCGGCGATGGTGCGGGCCAGCCGCAGGGTCCGGGTCCAGCCGCGCGCGGTCAGGGCGCCCGCCTCCCCGGCCCGGACCAGCAGCGCCTTGCCGGCCGCGTCGGGGGCGGCGATGCGGTCGAGGATCTCGCCCGAGGCGCGGGCGTTCAGCGCCTCGGCCGGATCCAGGCCCAGCTCGCGGCCGCGGGCCAGCTGCAGCTCCCGCGCCGCGCCGACCCGGGCGGCGGCCTCGGCGGTGCCCTCGACCGGCGGCGGCAGGGCCATGTCGGCGGCGGTCA
>CAZQBJ010000263.1:0-2640 GCA_964591465.1 uncultured Brevundimonas sp. | reverse complement strand
CATCCGGTCTGACCAAATTCAAAATGCCATTTGGTGCCGGGACCGTGGATATTCCGATCAGCAACAAAAAGTTGACGGTTGAAGCGATTGACGATAAGAAGTTCAAGGTCATTTATGAGTTCATGAACACCGGATCAACTTCAAATTCGTCTGGTTGCGCGGCTTCGGCATCTCCAGATGTGCTGGGTATTGCGGTTGGGTACGAAAAGGACATTGAATTATCGCAGATTCAAAAAGACCAGGACCCGTGCCGGATTTCGAATAAGTGCTGGATAGGGACGTGTGCAAACATCGGAATGGGGGCAAAGGAATTTAGTTCTTCTCCGATTATATCATATTTCGATGGGGATGGCAATTCCCTGAACGGGTATAATTTAAATGGATCCACTCAATTGAGGTTTGAGGTTCCGGGTCAAATCGGTAACACATATTACCTTTCTTTCTGTTCCGATTATGCTCAAATAAACAACGGAGCCAATCAGGTAGGTGACTTACCGACTGGTTCAATTGTTGGAGGTAAGGGCTTCCAATCGCGGGATGGATCAGCGTACTACGCAACGGCCACCATCAGTCAGGCGTCAGGGGTTTCAGGGTATATCGTTTACTCAAATGGGTGTTCCTGGGAAGCTGCAAAGTTTACATTAGTACCTAATACCTTAGACAACGAAGAACCACCCATTTATCCGGTAACATACGGATCGGTTGATTGTGAATTGACCGTAAATGAAACAACCGTTAATGATTGTTGTATTGGAGTTTATCCGGGGCAATCCGTGGATGTCAAATTGACCATGGATACGGCCGAGTATAATTCTAACATCATCGCGAATGGAACGTATGGCACTTATTCATCAAACTTTAAATCGGCCGGGGTTTGTATTTCGGATGTTCCAGTTAGCCCGGATGCAAATTGTACAGGTTCCGTGAGTCATTCAAATGGTGTGTTAACTTATCAGACCGTGGTGGATAGTAGCTGGGAAGACAAGCCAATTTATCTTAATTTTCAATGGAGGTTTAATATTTCCACACCGGATGGAACGTATGAGGATGTGATTAACAAGGTTGTGCTGCTCAATGTGGGGTCTGAAACAGCTATTACACTGACGGATTTCAGGGATTCCGATGACGCAGAGATTACCGGAACGTTTTGCCTGGATAAAAACGCCACTATCACAGCGAATATATCAGGCGAAGAGGGACAGGAATTTTCAATATTTGCCGATGGACTGGACATTTCACCATCATCCGGCACGTTCGGCGCAGGGGACACCGAATTGACTATCAATACGTCGGGTTTAGAGCCGTTCGGAACCTATTGTTTTACCGTGGAAGGCGAGGGAGAAGTGGATGGCAGCGGTGACAATCCGGCTGATTGCGGCACTGTCTGTACTTCGGTTGATATCAATATGACCGTAACAGCTTCCGGAACGTCCGGATGGGTTGCAAATATCACAGCGATGGTCACAGGTACTGATGTGGTGGGTGTTAGTGTAAATCAAAACTACACAGCCGGAACCACAGGCTCTATTGTTTATTCAGGTGGAGGCAATCCTGCAATAGCAAAAGCACCACTTTACATTGCAATCATTACAACAACTGGTTGCGTAATTACGATGACCGGATTCATCGAAACTGAAAACGCGGTATCATCAACAAATGGAGATACTGTCAGTTGTGGAAACTTTGAAATACCTTATGACGGTGCCAGTTGCGCTAATAATTCACCCGGTATCTCCATGTCATGCTCAGATGGGTCCATGACAATTTCCAATGCTGGAAGTGTGGCCAATACCGTATCGGACAACCTCCAATTTTCAGGCGGCGGAACGAGTTCTGATAATAGATTTGATTTAGCCACCAGAACGATAGAAACGAGCGATTGCGGTACGATAATCATCAATGAGTGCTTTAACTGCGAATCTGAACCGGATTGGGAGCAGATTGAGGAGTGCGAAGAAAATCAGGAAATTGCGATTACCTACACCTTTGACGACCAAACCGATGAATTGACTTTGACGGCCGTTGGTACGGCAACCAGTCCACTGACCGATGTAATCGAATACTCTTTGGATGGCGGGGCTACATGGTTGGAATACACGGAATACACAACGCCAGTAATGGTTCCATCAGAAGTAACCGAGGTTCCAATACGTCGAATTGCAACCTTTGAAAATTGTGATGATGCAGTATTTGAGGAGTTGGTAATTCTTCCGGGATCAGATGAAGCGTGTTTGTCAAGTCCAGAATTGGAGGCGACCTACAACGAAACGACCGATAATCACAAGGCTACCAAACAAGGGAACGTCTACAATGTGCAGTCAGACGAAGTATTCTTTTCAACTGACCTGGGGGCTTCGTTTGAGCCTTACACAGGGCCTGTATCCGGTAATTTCGTGATATTCCAACGAGTAGTCAAGTTCACCAACGATTGTGAGGACGTGATCATCGTGAAAGGGTCTGCCAAACCAACAGAAGGTATCCAGGTCAACATACCAGCAATTGATGTTAACATCAACGAGAGCGTAACTGTAGACTGCTGCGATCAGAGCACCGAATTTACTTCCAATAACACTGTAACCTGTAACGACGAAGAATGAGCTGTATAATTTGTTTGCGGGATGATTTCACGAACTACAAGGG
>CAZQBJ010000262.1:0-2643 GCA_964591465.1 uncultured Brevundimonas sp. | reverse complement strand
CAGCTCGAACGGTTCGAGGCCGGACAGGCGCATGGCCCGCGGCTGTTCGGGGATTACGCGCGGCGGCTTGCCGGCGACGGCGGCGGCGATGCGGGCGATGTGATCGGGTGTCGTGCCGCAACAGCCGCCCAGGATGTTGACCAGACCGCTTTGCGCCCATTCGCCCAACTGGCCGGCGGTTTCGTCGGGCTGCTCGTCGTACTCGCCCATGGCGTTGGGCAGGCCAGCGTTGGGATAGGCCGCGACCAGGGTGTCCGCCGACCGCGCCAGCTCGGCCAGGTGCGGCCGCATGAGGTCGGCGCCAAGAGCGCAGTTCAGCCCCACCGCCCACGGCCGCGCGTGGCGGATGCTGTTCCAGAACGCCTCGACCGTCTGGCCGGACAGGGTGCGGCCGGAACGGTCGGTGATGGTGCCCGAGATCCACAGCGGCAGGCGCTCAAGCCCCTCGTCCTGCAGGTCGAGTATGGCCTTGATCGCCGCCTTGCAGTTGAGCGTGTCGAACACCGTCTCGATCAGGAAGATGTCGACGCCGCCCTCGTGCAGCGCGAGGGCCTGCTGGCGGTAGGCGTCATACACCTGATCGAAGGTCACGGCGCGGAAGCCGGGATCGTTGACGTCCGGGCTCAGCGACAGGGTCCGGTTGGTCGGCCCGATCGAGCCGGCCACGAACCGGGGTTTGTGCGGCTCCTGCCGCGTCCAGCGGTCGGCGCTTTCGCGCGCCAGCCGGGCGGCGGCCAGGTTGATGTCGCCGACCACCGCCTCCTGCCCGTAGTCGGCCTGGGCGATTGCGGTGGCGTTGAAGGTGTTGGTCGAGGCGATGTCGGCGCCGGCGGCGAAATAGGCGTCGTGCAGCCGGGTGACGATGTCGGGTCGGGTCAGGCCCAGCAGATCATGGTCGCCCTTGAGCGGTTGGTTGTGGGCGGTGAACAGATCGCCGCGATAATCGGCCTCCTCGAGCCCCTCGCGCTGGAGCATCACGCCCCAGGCGCCGTCGAGGATCAGGATGCGTTCGCGCGCAACGACATCCAGCGCGGCCAGACGTTCGGTCCGGGTCATGCGCGGACCCCTTGTTCGCGAACGCCCAGCACCCGGCAGATGGCGTAGACCAGGTCGGCCCGGTTCAGGGTGTAGAAGTGGAAGTCGGCGAAGCCTTCCTCCTGCAGCCGCGCGCACATCTCGGCGGCCACCGAGGCGGCGATCAGCC
This sequence comes from uncultured Brevundimonas sp., assembly GCA_964591465.1. GTDB lineage: Bacteria > Pseudomonadota > Alphaproteobacteria > Caulobacterales > Caulobacteraceae > Brevundimonas. The sequence goes on along the minus strand of CAZQBJ010000262.1, from coordinate 1,439 downwards.
GGCGGGTCTCCGGATCGTCGTCCAGCCCGTCGAAATGGGCCGCCAGCCAGTCGGGCAGGGCGGCGCCGCAGGCGCCGCACATCCGCCTCAGCCCGGCGAAATTGGTCACCGGCATGATGCCGGGGATCAGCGGCGCCTCGATCCCGGCCGCCCGCACCCGGTCGCGGAACCGCAGGAAGGCGTCGATGTCGAAGAAGAACTGGCTGATCGCGCGCGTCGCCCCGGCGTCGACCTTGGCCTTCAGCACCTCGATGTCGTGGTCGATCGAGCCGCTCTCCGGGTGGCCCTCCGGGTAGCAGCCGACGCTGATCTCGAAATCGCCCCGCGCGGCGATGGCGGCGGTCAGTTCGGTGGCGTTGGCGTAGCCGTCGGCGCGCGGGACATAACTTCCGCCGATGCCGCTGGCCCCTGGCGGGTCGCCGCGCAGGGCCACGATGTGGCGCACCCCGGCGTCGCGATAGCCGTCGATCACCGCGTCGACCTCGTCGCGGCTGGCCTCGACGCAGGTCAGGTGAGCCGCGGGCGTCAGGTCGGTCTCGTCCAGGATGCGCTGCACCGTGCGGTGGGTGCGCTCGCGGGTCGAGCCGCCGGCGCCGTAGGTGACCGAAACGAAGTCCGGCTTCAGCGGCGCCAGGCGGGTGACCGCCTTCCACAGGCTGGCCTCGGCCTCTTCGGATTTCGGCGGAAAGAACTCGAACGAAACGCGCGGGCGCGAACCGTCCCGGCCGGCGCGGGCCACCGGCCCAAGCGGCGACAACAACAGGGCGCGGGCTTCGGCGAGGGTGGCCATCAGGCGGCCTTCCGGCGGTCGGTCTGGGCCCGCACGCCGGTCCAGATGGTCACCGTCAGGCCTTCGGTGTCCGGGGCCAGGGCGATCGGCGCCGAGCAGTTCAAGCCGGCCTCTTCCATCCAGCGGCGGATCTCCTCGTCCGAGAAGCCCAGCCGCCGGTGCTGATGCTCGGCGCGCAGGTGCTCCAGACTGTGCGGCGCGAAGTCGACGATCAGCAGCTTGCCTCCGAAGGCCACCAGGCGGGCCGCCTCGGCCACGGCCTGGGCCGGGTCGGTCAGGTAATGCAGCACCTGGTGGACCACGACCAGGTCGGCGGTGTGCGACGGCAGGCGGGTGGCGAAGATGTCGCCGTGGCGCAGCTCGACCTTGTTCAGGCCGGCGCGCGCCACATTGGCCCGCGCGATGTTCAGCATCTGCTGGCTCAGATCCAGGCCGATCGACATGCGGGCCTTCTTGCCCAGCAGGGTCAGCATGCGGCCCGAGCCGGTGCCCAGATCCACCACCCGGTCAAACGGGCCGGGGCCGGCGGCCTGTTCGATGGCGGTCTCGACGGCGCTTTCGCGCACATACAGCGAACGCATGCGGTCCCATTGGGGGGCGACCTGCTCGAAATAGGCCGCCGCCTCGGCCTCGCGCTCCTGGCGCACGG
>CAZQBJ010000261.1:0-2661 GCA_964591465.1 uncultured Brevundimonas sp. | reverse complement strand
CTTTTTCCTGTTTGGTACTCCAGAATTTGTCGGTAATGGTTACCTCCGAAAACGGGATGGGTTCAATTTTTTCACGCTTAGCCTGTCCGTTTGCGGGTATGAGCCAAATACTGAAGAAAAAACTGACGTACAAGTTCTTAACTGACGGAGCTTTCATAAGGTTATTGTTTTCTGACCACTGGGAACTGGGAAATCCTCAAATCGGTACATCCATAGGGAATCAGGGTAATCTCTTCTTCCTCTGCGGCAGTTTCGAGCCGATAGGTCGGACTGTATGGCAAAGGCCCGGCCATCTCGTTATATAATCCCCAGGAAGGAATTTTCCGGGCTTTCACTTTCATCCGGATCGGAGCATTGGCCGGGTTCCAGGGGAATTCCATGCGGGATCCGGCGACAAATTCGAGCTTACAGGCTTCCTGCAACTGGTCATCCGGGAATTCCACAAGTCCAAAATTCCATGGGGAATCGGGACGCAGTTCCCGGTATTCGCTGCCGTAAATGTGGGGATCTTTTTCATTCTTAACCAGCTCTTCGGCGGCCTCAATCTTCAACGCATATACCAGCGGACCCCGTTCGAGTGAAACCGAATTCTCATGCCACCTGCTTTTCCGAACCGGCATAGGGAGGGAGAGCTCCACCACATCGCCGTTATTCCATTCCCTGACCAGTCTTACGATCTGATTCCCCTCCGCTTCCGTCCATACCCTACCATTTACCTTGATGCCAGCCTTTTCACACCAGGAAGGTATCCGTAGATGAAAGGGGAATATCGCCGTTTCCGACAGATTCATCGAGAAGCGGATATGGTCTTCGAAGGGGTAATTTGTCTCTTCTATCAAATGCAGTTTTACCGATTGGGCGACTGTCGTACGGACTTCACTAGCGCCGTACACCAGCGCTGCGATACCCCTGTCTTTGGTGCCGTACCACAAATTCTGCACCAGCTTGGGCCAGCCCTGATGCATATTGGAAGTACAGCAGGGATATCCGGTTAGCAGTCCAAAGCACAGGTCGGTACCGTCGTGGTTGACTTCAAAATTCCGCTGATGCCGGGTAATCATGACCTGATTCGCCTGCTGGTAATACTGCCGGGTCATGAAATCATCCGAAATCTGCGTGGGCAGCGCATTGAAAGCGACTTTCTCAAGATGGTCCGCATAGGCAACCTCCCCGGTAATCTGGAGAATGGTTTCCAGCGAAAACATCATTTCTACCGCCGTACATAGCTCCGATCCCTACGTTGGGTTATTCCCGTGCAGGGTTTCGTCACCCCCGTACAGTCCATGGGCCATGCCGTTGTATTTGCGGATATCTTCAAAAGCTTTCCGGGTTGCCTCCAGGTAGCGCTGGTCGGGGTTCTTTTGGAAATAAACCGCAGGGGCCTTGATCCCCTGTGCCAGATTGACACAGTGAATGGTCCCCTGATTCGACAGCAGACCGGAATGGAGGAATGCTGTGGTATAGTCGAAAGTCTGACGGTGAATGAGATCACCCAGTTCGAGGAGAAATGGCTCACGGGTAATGTTATACAGCCAGTAAACGATCATTAGGTTGTCAGCGCCACGATACCTGTGGCCCAGAAGGTCCAGTGATCGAGCGGCCTGGAAGGCAGCTCCCTCAGCTGATACCGGAAATAGCGGGTCATCAGGTCAAGTACTCTTTTGTCGCCCGTCGCGGAATAGTACTGTTTCAGCACCTTGAGCATTACGATCTTGGGCCACCAGTCCCGGCTGTTGTTCCGCTGGAGCCCCGTTTCCGCGGGATAGTCTTTCGACGGGCCGAAATAACCGTCGGGCTGCTGGCTGCTGATCGCCCATTCGACCCATGGTTTCACTTTGGCAATCAGCTCCTGATCGTCCAGAATGTAGGTCAGCGGAAGCAGGCCATCAATCCAGTAGGGGCCTCTTTCCCATTGGTCCCCATCCCCTCCTAACCAGCCGTTACGCATGCCCATCACCTGGGGATAAAGTTTATCCAGTTGCACCGTCGAGCCGTTTTTTTGCCGGACCAGCATTTCCTTGAGCCAGCCCCGGGGTTTGATAGCCCCAAGCGGCAGCTCCTGATAGGGGTTTTCCCGCAGTCCGGGAGGATCGGAGACAGTGCCGGCAATGGTTCTCAAGCCCGCTAAAAGAATAGACACCAGCAGTAAATAAACTCGTTTGTTCATAGTGAAATCAGGGATAAACTACCGTTACAAGTTTAACTGAAGCCGTTCAATTTTATCAGACGACACCTTTAGTTTTCCATCCACAAAAATCTGCAATCCCCTGCCTTTCCCGTATTTTTTACCCGTACGATCGTAAAGTACTGTGATAATTCTCCCGTGATAGGAGACCTCATCCAGACAAAAATAGTCCCAATACCCTTCAGGAACCAGGGGGTGTACAACCAATTGGTTACCCATTTGCGGACGAATTCCTATTAAACCTGAAATAACATGGTCGTTAAAACTTGAATGGTTATAATCTTTCCCCCGCTCTACCCCACCCTTTTGCGGCGACCACCCGGTCGGCGTCCAGCTTTTTAGTCTTGTTCTCGAAATCCAGTCACCGGTATAAGGATTTAAGTTTTCATCAATCCAAGAAACGATTTTACCATCTTCCCTAATTCGTTGATGAGAACGGCTATAGGTAGTCAATAATTCCAGAAACTGGCGGGGTG
>CAZQBJ010000260.1:0-2671 GCA_964591465.1 uncultured Brevundimonas sp. | reverse complement strand
GAATCATCTCCCCCGACACTTTGAGCGTGTTGACATTCCCGGAAAACCTATCAACCACTACGACCGAGCGAAGCGAGACCAATTTGTTCTTAGGACAATGAATCATCTTGTTGTAAGACAAAATATTGTCGCTGGACAACAAATCAAGTTGTCCTAGAACAAGAAAAACCGGAGCGCAAAAGACGGCTTACGTCGCTATCGCGCACGTTGATTTTTTGCTTCTAAAGTGACATATCAATAGATAAAAAAAAGAAGAAAATGGCTATCTTAGAGAACGATTTTAAAAGTTAAAGTATAGCCCACTAGACTTTACTTCGCTCCGCTACGTAAAGTCGTGGGTTCTGCGAAGCACTTAAGCACCGAAATATGGGATATGCCGTCTTACACACCGAAAAAGGAAATCTTTCCCCAGGGGGGATAGGAAAACACATCGACAGAGAGGTTGGAGCAGAGCATGCATACCAACATGCTAACCCAGCCTTAAGGGATAAAAATCAGCACTACGAATTGAATGATTACTGCAAGATGCCTTTGCACAAGGCAATTGAGGAAAGAATTAAAGACGGGTATAAATCTGATAAAGCCATCAGGAAAGATGCAGTCAAATACTGCACCCACATATTAAGTGGTAGTCACGAGGAGATGAAAGCCATTTTCCAAGATGAGAAAAAGTCATCTGCTTGGGTCATGGCAAATAAGCGGTTCATAGAACAGGAGTTTGGAGAAAAGAACATTGTTCGCTTCACTTTACATCTGGATGAAAAAACCCCACATATACACGTCGTTACGGTTCCGATCACTTCAGACGGTCGTCTCTCCGCTAAAGAAATGATAGGGAACAGGAAAGATATGCAGGATAGACAAGACCGTTATGCGTTAGCAATGCAGCAATTTGGCTTAGAAAGAGGAATGAGAAACAGCCCTGCTAGGCATGAATCAGCCAAAGAATATCACACCCGGATAAACGAAGGGCTCAAGCCTAAGTTTGAAATCAAGCCTGAAAAGAACATGCTTGGAGTTTATACCGAAAATTCGCTTTCTAAAACACTTAAGCAAGTCGAGGTGTATAACTCCACCATCAACGAGCTAAAGTCTCGTGAAATCAAAAAAAACGAGCAAATAAAGAGACTACAAGCAGTAGCCGAAGTATTGAGAAAAGAAGTTGAACTTATCAAGTCCGAAAAAAAGAACCTTCTCATCGACCCTGAACGGTATACACAGGAGAAGGCTAGATTTGATAGAATCACTCTCCATCACTTGAAGTATTGTCTTTACCCAGAGCGTAACGGATTCGAACTTTCATATCCTCAGGCTAGAAAAAGCACAGGACTAGAATTCAAGCAGATCAAAACATATCTCGATCAAAATCCAGAAATAGCCAAAAAGCTGGAAGAAGAGATAATAACCAAAAACAAGAGCAACCAAAAGGGCTTTGGGATGAGTTTATAAACAACTTTGAGTTTCCATGAAGGAAACTCAAAGTATCCAAAAATGAATGAAAAAAGGCTATTCAAAGTTTCCTAGAAAATAAATTCCAAGAGAAGATAAGGTAAAAATAAATACCTTAATAGCTTTGCGGTTTTGAAAAATTAAGATACATTTACACACCTTGTGTAGGGTAATAAAATATAACCTTATTTCCCAGCTTAAAGAGTTATGGAATAAAGGAGTTAAGGTATGTGGGACCCCCTATTAAGGTATGTGGGATACCCTATTAAGGTATGTGGGATACCTTAACTCTAAAAAAAAAACAACTTAAAAATCTGATTACCAACACTTTAATTCGCAGCAAAGCTGCGGTATAAATTAATAGAAGGCGAATAGGGTACTTTTTTCAATATGAAAGGGAAAAAAAAGGTCTACGTAAGAGAAGTTTCTCAAGTAGAAACGGTGCATGGAGAAATAGTGAGTTCGGTTCGTCAACAAATAGGAGCTTTCGAAAAGGAACCCCCTTATGTTAAGTTGTATTTAGAGGACATCGGCAGACTTAACAACTTAAGCGGCTCTGAACAAAAAGTATTAAATGAGCTAGTTTTAAGTATGGGATACAACAATGTTGTCCCAAGCTATAAACCTGTAAAGGAAATGATAGCTGCTAAAATAGGAATGCAGTATAACACATTAGACAAGGCTATAAAAGAGCTTAACAGAAAAGGAATTTTGATAAGAAAAGCTAGAGGGTTGTATATTATGGACCCAAATCTATTTGGTCGAGGTCAATGGAAAGACGTCCAAAAAATCAGAATGATTATTGAGTATGGTACAGACGGGACAAAGAAAATAAATACTGAAATATCAAAGCAACTTGGGCTATTTGAATAAACTAAACAATAGCTTAATTAAAGATATCCTCTGAAACGTAACCGGCTCTGCTGAGGAGCAACCGGCCAGGGATAGGAGGTAACACGCGACGAGTGTCGTAAGCCTGGTCTTAATCGATCAGGCTTTTTTTTTTATCTATTGATCTAAATGAAAAACTCCGCTTCGCTCCGAGGTTTTTTAGGTTCGGAACACGCTCAAAGAGTGTAGTGCCCCCTCCCCCGACTCTTTGAGCGTGTTGACATTCCCGGAAAACCTATCAACTACTACGACCGAGCGAAGCGAGACCAATTGTTCTAGGACAATGAATCATCTTGTTGTAAGACAAAATATTGTCGCTGGACAACAAATC
>CAZQBJ010000259.1:0-2673 GCA_964591465.1 uncultured Brevundimonas sp. | reverse complement strand
CTGCGCCGTGCGGCCGGCGCACAGCCGCACGAAGCGCGTGAACGTGGCCAGGTCGTTTATCTGCGTCAGCTGGCGCACGTCGCGCTGGACGTAGGTGGTGAAGTAGTCCCGCAGCCAGCGCTCGTGGGGTGTCCCCTGTGTGAGAGGCCTAGGGTAGCCGCCCTGAAACAGCACTTCGTCCAGCGAGGCGTCGGCGCCGGCGGTTAGCTGCCTTTCCTCGAGCGAGAACGGTAGCAGCACCAGCATGGCGGTCCGGCCCGCCAAGGACTGGCTAACGTTGTCGGACAGGGTCAGGTTCTCCGAGCCCGAGATGATGAAGCGGCCCGGCCGCGGGTCGGCGTCGACGAGCTCCTGTAGGTAGCTGAAGAGCCCCGGGGCGCGTTGTGCCTCGTCCAGGATCACGCCGGAAGCGAACTGCGCCAGGAACCCGCGGGGGTCCTCAGTGGCGAACTCCCGGTTATCCAGCGGCTCGAGAGACACGTAGGCATGCTCAGGGAAGGCCGCCCGGCACAGGGTCGTCTTACCCGATTGCCGCGGGCCCGTTACTGTGACTACGGGATACTCCTCGGCTGCGGTCAGCAAGGGCCTTTGCAGTGTCCGGGGCAGTACCTTGCGTGCCATGCACCGGTTGTAAATCGGATTGCCAATCGGTGCAATGAACTCCAAACACCCTTCCTATCTGATCGGGGGCCAGCTCGGCGAAGTCGTCAGAGGGTTCGCGGCTCAGCCCGCCTTCGCCGCCCGAGGCGTCCTGTATCGTTGATGCACAAGGTCGCTCTGCAACCACAGACGTTCGGCGGCATAACCATCCTCTCCACCGCGCCGGAGCGCAGGATGGAACTCTTCAACTCCGAGACGGTGGCGCAGCGTACGTGCGGCCGGCCGTCTCACACGCTGGCGCCGTAAGAACCAGCGCGACCAGAACGAGCGCAGCAAGTAGGGGAGCCGAGTCGGATGGATCATGAACCCAATCTAGGCACCGTGTTCCTCACTCGTCTTCTGCCCGAAGAGCCCGTGAGCCGGCTGCAGGAACGCACGCGCCTTACCTACAACCGGCAGGACCGACCCCTCACCCGCGACGAGCTGCTCGAGGGGGTACGCGACGCCGAGGGCCTGCTGTGCCTGGTAACTGACAGGATCGACGAGGACCTGCTGGCCAGCGCGCCGCGCCTAAGGGTTATAGCCAACTACGCGGTGGGCTTCGACAACATCGACCTGGCGGCGGCTACCCGCCGCGGCATAGCCGTTACCAACACCCCGGACGTGCTCACGGCCGCCACGGCGGACATGGCCTTCGCGCTGCTACTGGCGGTGAGCCGGCGCGTGGTGGAGGGCCACGCCCTCGTCAGGGCCGGAGAGTGGCGCGGCTGGGCGCCGTTGCAGCTGCTGGGCGGTCAGGTCAGCGGCGCCACGCTCGGCCTCATCGGCCTGGGCCGCATCGGCCGCGCCGTGGCGCAGCGTGCGCGGGCGTTCGACATGACCGTTATGTACTGGAACCGCACGCGGCTGAGCCCCGAGGAGGAGGAGCGGCTGGGTGTGAAGTACGCCCCTGTGGACGCGGTGCTGGAGCAGTCCAGGTTCGTGTCCTTGCACGTGGCCGCCACGCCGGAGACGCGGCACCTGATCGACGCGCGCGCCCTGAAGCTGCTCGGGCCCAGCGGCTACCTGATCAACACCGCCCGCGGCACGGTGGTGGACGAACGGGCGCTGGTGACGGCCCTGCGCCAGGGCGTGATAGCTGGCGCGGGGCTGGACGTGTACGAGCACGAGCCGCGCCTGACGCCGGGGCTGGCCGAGTTCCCCAACGTGGTGCTGGCGCCGCACCTGGGCAGCGCCACGCTGGAGACGAGGAGCGCCATGGGTAACCTGGCGGTAGACAACCTCCTGGCGGCGCTGGCGGGTGAGGTTCCGAAGAACGTACTCAACCCAGAGGTCTACTCGGGCAAGGGGATGAGGTGAACGGTACCGGTGGAGGCGCGTCTAACAGCAACCTTGGTGTCCTCCAGGGCTGCGGTGAGGGGCCGGCCGTACCTTCGGCTCCCCGGGCACTGCCTGAGGCGCACTAAGGCATGAGGTGTGCTGAGGCGTGAGGCGCCACCTGGAGGCCAGCCTGCACTCCGCCCTAGCGGAGCTGGAGCCCGCCGGCCTGGTGCGCCCGCACCTACCGGAGGATCCGCCCGCACTCATCCTCTCCGTGGGCAAGGCCGCCCTGTACATGCTGAGCGCGGCTCGAGCCGCGTTCCCGGATGCGCCGTGGATAGCTACACCCCCGCGCGGCCAAGCTGATGCCGGCCCGTCCACAGGTAATGACGGCCGCGGCCTGCTAGTTCCCGGCTCGCACCCCCTCCCCGACGCTCACAGCGTCGCCGCCGCTGAAGCCGTGTTGGAGCGGGTCGGTACCTTGGGCCCCGAAGACAACGTACTCCTGCTGGTGTCGGGCGGCGGTTCCGCCCTGTGGTGCGCGCCCTGGGGCGTGAGCCTGGAGGAGAAGCGCCTGGTGGTGGACCACCTGTTACGCGCCGGCGCTAACATCTTCGAGCTGAACGCCGTGCGCAAGCACCTGTCTCGCATCAAGGGCGGGCGGCTGGCAGCGCGGGTGCGGGGCCGGATCCTCGGCCTCGTCATCTCCGACGTGCCGGGCGACGACCTCTCGTTCGTGGCCTCGGGCGTGGC
>CAZQBJ010000258.1:0-2694 GCA_964591465.1 uncultured Brevundimonas sp. | reverse complement strand
TGCGCCAGTGGCTCCACGCTCACGAGCTGGGCTTCGAGCACCCGACGACGGGGGACCCCGTGAGGTTCACGAGCGAATACCCAGAGGACCTTGCCCGGGCGTTAAAGCTCCTGCGAGGCTGAACAGTCGCACGTGCGAACGTAGTGCCGCCAGATGTTGTGGTCGAGAACGCGAGTTGACGTGCCGAGCCTGGTGGCTGCCTTCGCTAGCAGTGCCACCCGCGTGTCAGGGTCATGCGGCGGAGTGCTGTGCTTCCACACTCGCGAGAGAAAGCCGTCGACGTGACGATCAAGCTTCGCGGTCTGGATCCCCAGGTTCATCTGCATGTAATTCCAGGAAACGATCCCGCAGCCTTTCACGCCGAGCCAGGCCCTCTTGACCGCCTCCGGCGAAGTCTCCAGCGCCTCTCGAAACTGCTCCGCCGTATCGATGGAGACACCGCCGATGATGGTGTTGCGGAGCGCATGAGCGACGTCGTGCACCACTTCGCTCTTCAGACGACCCGTGCCGCCTGACTTGCTCCGGTTGCCAAAGAGGCTTTCGGCAGCCTTCTCCGCGCCACCATGGGCATTGATGACGTCCAGCAACCCCGACAGCGAGTCACGCGGGACGCCGCCAGGTTGAGTCGCGCTGACCTTGACAAAGTTGTTCACAACGTTGATGGCAGCGCCATACCGCGCGCGGAGCGAGTAGATGTTGTCGATAACCGCGAGAGAGACGGCGTTGGGGTACCCCGAGGGCTCCACCCAAGCATCCTGGTGGCAGATCGAAGTTTTCACTGCCTCGACCAACTCGTTGACGAGCTGATCCTCGTGGGTTTCCGCGTTCGTGTTCACAGGTAACCCCCTCCATGTTCGAAAAGTTCAGCAAGTGTGACAGTTCCACCCGGTCCGCGGGAACCCTCGGGGAGCCATTCCAAGGCCTCCTCGCGCGTGAAGCGCGAGAACTCGGTCAGCGCTAGGCAGCGACCGGGTCGTGTGAGTGCGGGGTCGATCAAGCCGAGGTCTTCGTTGGTGGTGAGCAGGACCAGGCAGTTGGCCGTCTGGCCGAGGATCCCGTCGGTGAGATTGAGCAGTCGGCCCATCGCACCGCCGGAGGTCTGACGAGCCTCCGGGCGCAGGTAGTCGTCGGCGTCCTCGGCAACGATGAGCTTCCAGCGCGAGTGGTCACCCACGCGCGGCCCATGCGCCCACGACGTCAGGTCGATGAGATAGCCCGGGTCCGCGAACAGCCGGTCCGGGTCGGCGACGATGTGGGCCTCGCACCAGTCGTTCCACTCGCGGATGAGCGAGGCCACGGCGCGGGACTTGCCCGTGCCGGGCTCGCCATGCCACAGGATGAGGCGGCCGCCCTCGCTCGGGCGTCGCAGGGACATTACCTCGCGCAATCGCGCCCGCGTGGCCGACGGATAGTTGCGCTCGATCGTCTCCCAGCGAGGGGCGTGGATGCGGCGCGGTGCGAACTGATATCCGCCGCGGCCCGACCACCAGGTGGCAACATCGACAACGTCGGGCTGCCGCTGGGGCCGAAAGCGATCGGCCACTGCGTCGCAGACGAGGGCGGCTCCGTGCTGGTGGCTGGATGCGGCGTCGATCCGCACCGTGCCGAAGTCCATCCGTACCAAGACGAGGCCGTCTGCGCACTCTGCAACCACCGCCGCGCGCTTCTCCCCATCGCAGGCCATATGGATGTCGTACAAGCGGGGCACGAGGTGTGCGGCATCCGAGTGACTCACTTCGCTCCGGATCGCCTGGCGAACCCAGTTGAGCCCTCGGCGGGAGCACTCTGCCAGGAAGTAGTGAACGGCCGCAGTGTGGTGGTCCTCGCTCCGGGTCACGCCGAGTTGAGGCAGGGCAGGCGGCCCAGCGAGAGCCGTCATCGGTGGCCGCCCATCCACAGTGCGATATCCACGCAACGCAGTTGCGACGGAGGCGTGTCCATGTCCGCGCCGAGCCGCTCGGTGAGGGCTGCGAGCGTGGAAGCATTCGTTCGCAGATCGTCACGCAGGGCGCGAAGCAAGGGTCGCCATGCGGCGACGGCTGCGCGCTCCCCGGTCACGGGCCGGTACCAGTCGAGCACGTGTCGGTCCACGAGGGGCACCAGGTGCGGGCGCTTTCGGTGAAGGACCTTTGTGAGAAGTGCCAACGAGACGCCCTCGACTGCCCCAAACGGGTCTAGTCCGGCGAGGTCGTCGTCACTGGCGTCCGCCAACTGCACATCGCCCGGCGTCGCCGCGAGCCATGCCTCGAAATCGGCGCGGCGATTCGCGAAGAACTCCAGGTCGCCGCGGCTCAGCGACGGGTGGAGTGCAGCCGCCGCCGTGACATCACTGGGGGCAAGGGTCTGCGGATCGGTCTCAACCGCGTCGTAGTACGCATACGCCCATACCTCGGGGCCGCCACCGGACCACGAGAGCCCGCAATAGCGTCGGATCGCGTCCTCGGACCCGTGGACAGGACGGTGCGCAAGGAGCAAGGGCTCCTCAATAGGTGTAGTCATCTCTCCTCCTGACTGCGGCCTTCCATCCGGAAGCACCCGTCAGCGACAGGCTATACCTCGGCGGTGACACGCCCGCCCTCTGCGCCCCGCGTGGGCCCTCATTGGGCGTGAAAGGCTGGCCCCATGCGCATCATCGCGATCGAGACACCCGAGCAGCTCGAGATGGCCTTCGCCGTCCGCTACGAGGTCTTCGTG
>CAZQBJ010000257.1:0-2706 GCA_964591465.1 uncultured Brevundimonas sp. | reverse complement strand
TTAACCAACCTCTTCCAGTAACATATCCAGTATAAGAAGGATTGAAACCGTCTGAAATAAATGAATCATTTCTGCGGTGGGCGAACTTCCAGTAGCATATCCAGTATAAGAAGGATTGAAACGGGTGCAGCCGTATTTCAGGGGCGCCTACGAAGCCACCCTTCCAGTAGTAAATCCAGTATAAGAAGGATTGAAACCGGATTTTTATTTAACGGTTATCTATATACTGAAAACTTCCAGTAGTAAATCCAGTATAAGAAGGATTGAAACTTTTTGCGGCATGGATTGCTAATAAACCATTACCTCAAACATTTAAACAAAAGTTTGATGCTGCCAATAATTATGGATTAGAGAATATTAATGAGGTTTCAAAAAAGTTGTCCACTAAGGAGCTTCCCTTAGAAGATTACTATAAAGAACACTTGAGCTTTGTACTAAATGATGATTTAATTAAGAGTAAAAGTTTGTTTTTAGAAAAAGTGAAGGTTTATGGTTTGGTATGAGAGGTATTTAGAATTGCCAAAAAAAATTGTACCTCGCAGGCAAAACAAAACTTTTCCAAGGAATACGAATAAAAGATTTAATAAATTAAATGAAGGCTAACTCTATTGTTTCACAATCTTGTACACTTGGCGCTCTTCTGCACCGTCAATGTACAAGGTGTAAGTGCCGGATGCAAGGTGTTCCAGGCTTATTTGGGTTTTGTCGCCTGCACTTTGTGCCGAGAGCACTAAGCTGCCCATAGCATTGTAGAGATGAATGTTATAATTTCCTTCAAGTCCTGCTATAAACACAACTGCTTGCGTGGGGTTGGGATATACTTTTATCCCTTTGTCTGCTCCAAACCATACCCTACGGACCGGACTGTAAGAGAAAACTCCACTGTGGTCCAATTGTTTCAGGCGGTAATAATTATTGCCTGCTAATGGTTGATGGTCGATAAAATTGTAATGGTATAATGGTGTATTGTGGTGTGTTTCAGATTGACTTTCTACCCTGCCAAGTATTTCATAATTCCTTCCATCTGCACTACGCTCTATTAGAAAATGACTGTTATTTTCTTCTTGTGCTGTTACCCATTCTAATATAGCGGCATCATTACCCTCTTTTCTCACATCAAAACTTAATAACGATATTGGTAATACCTCTCCAATGGAAGCAGCTGTAAGTTGCTTAACATTAATCCCTGGTGTACCCACCGTTGCCGAAACGTAATTTGCCGATGGATTGCTGCCGGATAAGGGAGAAAAGTTGGAGTTTCCACTTATGCTGCTGTATTGTAATTCTAAAGTAGTGGCACTATTGCCGTTCAGTTCACTGTTATCGTAGTAGATTCCTACATTGCCATTCACGCTTATAGGTGTGTTCCACTCATATACTCGCAGTATGCTTGCATTGGGTGTACCGGGTATAGCTGTATAGCGCACTTCAAGGGCATTATTGGCTATCTGTAAATCTGCCGCAGGAGTGATGCTCAGGCTATCAATAACTACCGCTGTGCCGGCATTTAAGAAAAAGCCATCTGCACCAACAGAAAATTGTGCTGAAGCATATCGAGATGACATTAAAATCAGAATAGTTATTGTTAAAATCTTTTTTTTCATAATTAATCTTTTTTAGCAGTTTCCGTTTTGCGAAGCAATGCTTCTAATTGTAAAAGTCTTTCGTTTACTTCCGCTTCTCTTGCGGCAGATGCGCTGCGTTCTGCGCTTAATGCTGCTTGAAGTTTTGCAGATTGTGTTTTCAGTTCTGTTACTTGTGATTTGAGTTCTGTTGCTTGGGTTTTGAGTTCTGTTGCTTGGGTTTTCAGCGCGTCATTTTCCTTTATCAATTGCTGAATGGCTATCATCATCACTCCGTCAATATCTGCTGTGGCTATGGTAGTGTCGTTGCCGATGATGCCGATGCCGTCATTGCCAAAGTGTGCATAAAACTCCTGCGCCATTGGGCCATAGTGGCGGTACTTTTTAGGGTCTTGGGTTTTGTAGTTCCAACTGCCCAATTTCATAGATTTTATTTTAGCTAAGAATGCGCTGCCATCAGCGTATTGGAAGTTTTCTTTCTTGGTGCTGTCGCTTATGGACGACCAACTGTTGCCATTCGCTGGTAATACAACGCCTGAGGAATTAGTACTGCTTGAATAAAAATTGTAGCCATTGGAGAAGCGCATAGTCATACGGTTTGCGACATTAAGGGCTAATGTATTACCGGCATAATCGCCTATGGCAAAACTGCCTATTGCCTCTGAGTTGAGCGTCATTTTATTGCCCATTACTGTAGAATAATCACTAAATGTGCTATTTTGGTAACCCATTGCCGTAGAAGAAGATCCCGATGCGGTTGTATTCGCCCCCATTGCCGTAGAATAATATCCCGATGCGGTGGTATTCGCCCCCATTGCCGTAGAAGAAGATCCCGATGCGGTTGTATTCCCCCCCATTGCCGTAGAATAATATCCCGATGCGGTAGTATAATATCCCATTGCCGTAGAATAATATCCCGATGCGGTTGTACTCAACCCCATTGCCGTAGAAGAAGATCCCGATGCGGTTGTAGAAAATCCCATTGCCGTAGAAAAATTTCCCGATGCGGTTGTACCCAACCCCATTGCCGTGGAATAATTTCCTTTAGCTTTGGTATTGTATCCGGAAGCAAAGGAACTTGTACCTAAACTATCATTGTCCCAATTTGTGCCTATTACACTGC
>CAZQBJ010000256.1:0-2751 GCA_964591465.1 uncultured Brevundimonas sp. | reverse complement strand
GGAACGGCGCCACCCTGGGGACCCTGTTCACGGTGGGCCGTCGCGGCCGCCTCGTGGGCCAGGACGCCTACGGCAACCGGTACTACGAGTCGCGCGACAGCCGCAGCTATGACGGCCGGCGCCGCCGCTGGGTGCTGTACAACGGCTACGCCGAGGCGACGAAGGTGTCGCCCGACTGGCACGGCTGGCTGCACTACACGTTCGACGAGCCGCCGCCCGAGGGCGGTCTGCCGCGCCGGGCGTGGGAGAAGGACCACCTGCCGAACCTGACCGGCACGCCGCTGGCCTGGCGGCCGCCTGGTTCGCTGGCCCGCGGCGGCCAGCGCCCCGCCGCCACCGGCGACTATCAGGCCTGGACGCCCGAGGGATGAACCTGCGCGCCCTGACCGGGATGATCGGGGCCGGCGTCATGGCCCTGGGCGGCGTGGTCGCGGCCCAGACCCAGACGCCCCCCGCCCAGCCCGAGTCATCGCCGCCCCCGGCGCAGCCGGCGGCCAGCCAGCCGCCGGCCGATCCGATCGGCGCCATCCTGCGTCAGGCCCCGCCGGTCGAGGAGGCGCCGCCGGCGCCCGGCGACGTGCCGGCGGTGATCGTCACCCCGGCCCCGCCGCCGGTCGTGGTCCCGACGCCCGAGACGCGCCCGTCCGCCCCGCCGGCCGAGACGGAGGCCGAGGCCGAGGCCGAGGACGCCGCCGAGACCGCCCAGACCACGGCGCCGGCCGCCGAAACGCCCGCCGCGCCGCCGGGCCGCCGCACCCGCATGCCGGTGGCCGTCGTCCAGGCGCTCGACAAGATCACCGCCGAGACCATGCGGTTCGAGGTCCGCGTGGGCGGCCCGCCGGTGCGCTACAAGGGGCTGGTGTTCACCGCCCGCGCCTGCGAGGTGACCGCGCCCGACGAGCAGACCGAGGACGCCATCGCCTATCTGGAGATCCGCTCGCAGCCGCGGGGGATGAGCCAGCAGACGCCGTCGCGTCAGGTGTTCCGCGGCTGGATGTACGCCTCGGCCCCGTCGGTGCACGGGCTGGAGCACCCGATCTACGACGCCTGGGTGGTGGAGTGCAGGGCCTGAGCGCCCGTTAGCGGCCGGCTGAACACCGACGGATCGACCGGCGCCTCCAGCGCGGCCCGCAGCCGTTCCAGATAGGCCGCCTGGGAAATCTCCTCGAGACCGAACTGGTCCAGGTGGGGCGTGCGGAACTGGGCGTCCAGCAGGCGCCAGCCGCCTGACCGCAGGCGCGCGACCAGATGGACCAGCGCCACCTTCGAGGCGTCGGTCTGGGTCGAGAACATGCTTTCGCCGAAGAACGCCCCGCCCAGGGTGACGCCGTACAGGCCGCCGACCAGCCGCTCGTCGCGCCAGGCCTCGACGCTGTGGGCCGCGCCACGGGCGTGCAGCGCCTGGTAGAGCCGGCGGATCGGCGCGTTGATCCAGGTCTCCTCGCGGCCGGGGCGGGACGCGGCGCAGGCGTCCAGCACGGCGGCGAAGGCGGAGTCGCAGCGCACCTCGAAGCGGTCCTGGCGCACCGTGCGGGCCAGCCGCGCCGGGACGTGGAAGCGGTCCAGCGGCAGGACCCCGCGCAGCTCGGGCTCGACGAGGAACACCCGCGGGTCGTCGCGCGCCTCGCCCATCGGGAAGACGCCGCTCGCGTAGCAGGCCAGCAGGTCGTCCGGCCCGAATGAACTCAAGGTGCTAGCCCCGATTCTTCGCCCAGTTCTCGAGCCAGTGGATGTCGTATTCGCCCGACAGGATGTCGGGGTCCGCCAGCAGCTTCTGGAACAGGGGAATGGTCGTGTCGACGCCGCCCACGACCATCTCGGCCAGCGACCGCTTGAGCCGCGCGATGCACTCGGTGCGGTCGCGGCCGTGAACAATCAGCTTGCCGATCAGGCTGTCGTAATAGGGCGGGATCGAATAGCCGGCGTACAGGGCGCTATCGAGCCGCACGCCCAGCCCGCCGGGAGCGTGGAAGTCGTTCACCAGCCCCGGCGACGGGGTGAAGGTCTCGGAGTTCTCGGCGTTGATTCGGCATTCGATGGCGTGGCCCTCGAACACGATGTCGTCCTGGGTGAACGACAGCGGCAGGCCGGCGGCGATGCGCACCTGTTCGCGCACCAGGTCGACGCCGGTGATCATCTCGGTCACCGGGTGCTCGACCTGCAGGCGGGTGTTCATCTCGATGAAGAAGAACTCCCCGTCCTCCCACAGGAACTCGATGGTGCCGACGCCCAGGTAGCCGATCTTACGGATCGCCTCAGCCACCGTGGCGCCGATCTGTTCGCGCTCGGGGCCCGACAGGGCCGGCGAGGGGGCCTCTTCGAGCACCTTCTGGTGGCGGCGCTGCAGCGAGCAGTCGCGTTCGCCCAGATGGACCACGTTGCCGTGGCTGTCGGCGAGCACCTGGATCTCGATGTGGCGCGGCTTCTGGAGGTAGCGCTCCATGTAGACGGTGCCGTCGCCGAAGGCCGCCGCCGCCTCGGACTGGGCGGTCTGCACCGCCTCGGCCAGGTCGTCGCGGGTTTTGGCCACCTTCATGCCGCGGCCGCCGCCGCCGGAGGCCGCCTTGATCAGGACCGGGAAGCCGATCTGCTCGGCCGCGGCCATCGCCTCCTCGACCGTGGCCACGCCGCCGTCCGAGCCGGGAACCACCGGGATGCCCGCGTCGCGCGCGGTCTGCTGGGCCGAGATCTTGTCGCCCATGATCCGGATGTGCTCCGGCCTGGGCCCGATGAAGGTCATGCCGTGCGCCT
>CAZQBJ010000255.1:0-2754 GCA_964591465.1 uncultured Brevundimonas sp. | reverse complement strand
GCGGCTGACCGCGAAGTCCGCAAGCCGTTCGAGCGCCTCGCGCCATTGCCCGGCCGGCAGGACCGCCAGGCTGGCCTTGGCCGCGTCGGCGTAGTCGCCGGCCAGGGTCAGGGTCGCGTCCAGCGCCCCGGTGCCGACGATCAGCTCGCGGGCGCGGCGGAAATCGTCGGGCGTCTGTTCGCGCCGGCCCACCGCCCGCTCCCAGAAGGCGTCCTCGCGCCCGCGGGTGCGCGCCACCGCCAGCAGCAGCGGCAGGGTCGCCTTGCCCTCGCGGAAGTCGTCGCCGGCGTTCTTGCCCAGGGCCTCGGAGGCGCCGCCGTAATCGAGCGCGTCGTCGGCCAGCTGGAAGGCCGTGCCCAGGCTCATGCCGTAGTCGCGCAGGGCCGCCACCTCGGCGTCGCCGGCCCCGGCGCCCACCGCCCCGGCCTCGGCCGCGGCGGCGAACAGCTCGGCCGTCTTGGCCCGCACGATCTGCAGATAGGTGCCCTGGTCCAGGTCCAGGTCATGGGCCCGCGTCAGCTGCAGCACCTCGCCCTCGGCGATCACGCTTGAGGCCCGCGCCAGGATGCCCAGCGCGCGCATCGATCCGGTCTCGACCATCAGCTCGAAGGCGCGGGCGAACAGGAAGTCGCCGATCAGCACGCTGGAGGCCCGGCCCCAGATCAGGTGCGCCGCCACCTTGCCGCGACGCATCTCGGAGCCGTCGACCACGTCGTCGTGCAGCAGGGTCGCGGTGTGGATGAACTCGACCGCCGCGGCCAGTTTCAGCGGCGCCTCGATTGCGCCGCTCACGGCCCGCGCCGCGGCCAGGGTGATCAGCGGCCGCAGCCGCTTGCCGCCGGCCGAGATCAGGTGCTCGGCCAGGGCCGGGATCACCGGCACCTCGGACTGCATGCGGTCGACGATCAGGGCGTCGACCGTGGCCATGTCCGGCGCCGCCAGCCGGGTCAGGCCCTCGGCGTCGCCCGGCGGGCGCGCGGCGGCGACAGGAACAGCTTCCAAGACGGCGCTCTTTCAGCAAAAACAATCAATCGCCCGGGTCGAACCCTTCGCACCGCGAAACGATCCGCCTTGCCGACCTGGACGCGGCGCACAATGGTGACGAGGCCAGAATGGGTCAAGCGGTGTGACCATCGCATCGGAGACCGACGCCCAGACCACCCAGAGCGCCCTGCTGGGCGGCCGGGTCCGGTTGGTGCAGCCCCGGCGGGGCTATCGCGCGGGCATGGACGCGGCGGTGCTGGCGGCCGCCTGCCCCGCGCGGCCCGGCGATCAGGTGATCGAGGCCGGCTGCGGCGCCGGGGCGGTGCTGTTGCAGGTCGCCGCCCGCTGTCCGGGCGCGCAGCTGGCCGGGGTCGAGCGCGATCCGGCAGCCGTCGCCCTGGCGCGGCGCAACGCCGCCCTGAACGACGCGGCCGATCGGGTGCGCATCGTCGAGGGCGACATCGGGGCCGGTTTCCGCGCCGCCGGCCTGCCGCCGGCCGACTGGGCCCTGGCCAATCCGCCCTATTTCGACAACGAGGCGGCCCTGCGCCCGCCGGCCGCCGAACGGCGCGGCGCCTGGATCGCCGACGACGGCCTGGCCGCCTGGACCGGCTTCTTGCTGAAGGCGGTGCGCGAAGGCGGGCGGATCGTGATCATTCATCGCGCCGACCGGCTGGTCGACCTGCTGGCCGGGCTGTCGCCGCGCGCCGGGGCGATCGCCGTGCGCCCGGTGCACGCCTTCGCCGACGAGCCGGCCAAGCGGGTGCTGGTCCACGCCATCAAGGCGGGCAAGGCGCCCCTGCGCCTGCTGCCGCCGCTGGTTCTGCACGACCGGTCGGAGGCCAAGCACACGCCCGAGGCCGAGGCCATCCTGCGCGGCGAGGCGGCGCTGGGATGGTGAGCCCTCCCCTTCACGGCGCCGCGGCGGTATGAGGCCGGCATGAGCCTGCGCCCGCTGTTCGTCACCCAGGTCTATGAGGCCACCCTCGCCGGGGACGCCGACTTCACGGCGTTCAACGCCGAGCTGGCCGAGGCGTGCCGCGATCTGGCGGCCGAGGACGGCGCGGGGCGCGCCTGGTGCCGCCGACACGGCTATCGCGGCTACACCTCCTATGGCTCGCTGGACGACCTGCCCCACCGCCACCCGGTGTTCGACCAGCTCAAGCGGCGGCTGGACCGGCACGCCCTGGCCTATGCGCGGGCGCTGAACCTCGATCTGGCGCGCCGGCCCCGGCTGGACAACCTGTGGGTCAACATCCTCAAGCCGGGCGGCGGCCACTCGGGCCATATCCACCCGCACGCCTACCTGTCCGGCACCGTCTATGTGGAGGTGCCCGACGGCGCCTCGGCCCTGAAGCTGGAGGACCCGCGTCTGTCCATGATGATGGCCCGCCCGCCCGTCCTGCCCGACGCGCCCGAGGCCGAACAGCCGTTCGTCTACCTGGCGCCGCAACCCGGCACGGTGCTGATGTGGGAAAGCTGGCTGCGCCACGAGGTGCCGCCCAACGCCGGCCGGGCCGAGCGGATCTCGGTCAGCTTCAACTACGCCTGAGGCCGGGCGAAGAGGCGCGGATTTCCGGGCTCCGCGAACGCCGCCATTTGCCCTTGGGCCGGGCAATCGCTACATCCCGCGCCAACCTCCCGGCACATCCAGACCACAGGGCGCGACGCACCACATGGCGCAGCAGTACATTTTCCAGATGCAAGGCCTGACCAAGGCCTTCCCCGGCGGCAAGAAAGTCTTCGAAAACATCTGGTTGAGCTTCTACC
>CAZQBJ010000254.1:0-2792 GCA_964591465.1 uncultured Brevundimonas sp. | reverse complement strand
CAGTTCCAGCGAAGTCAACTGTTCCAGATCCGTTGAAAGTCGCGATCCTGCTTCTGACCGCGTATTGGTACGAGTACCGAGAGGCTGCGGTTACAGGCACGATTGCAACGAAGCTGCCTCTATCGGTTGAAGCGTTGATCGCGCCATATCGCAGGGTAGGGCTGTGATTGGTATAGGCGAACTTCGCTACCGTTTCACGTTCCAGAAGGACGAGGCGACCGCAGACTGGACCGGCCATCCTGCTGCCCCGGACTGGAAGGACAAGTTCACGGTCTGGGGAACCATCGAATACAGCAGGGGCGGGGAGACTGTCATGGCCGCCCGCCTCACTGCTCGCCAGCCTGCGATCCTGACCGTTCGCAACAGCTCGGATACCAGGCAGATTGAGCCGAGCTGGCGGGTGAAGGACGCGCGGACCGGCGAGATCTACAACATCCGGGAGCAGCCCCGCGAGGCGCGGGACAATCGCGGCTACCTGCAGATGCTGGTCGAGGCCGGGGTGGATGGCTAAGGGCGTCCGGGTCAAGGTCGAGGGCCTGAAGGAACTGGACCGGGCACTGGGTGAACTGACCAAGGCAACGGCGAGGAACACACTACAGCGTGCGCTGATCACGGCGGGCGAGCCTATGCGTGCCGCTGCCGAGCGGAATGCGCCGGTGGACACGGGCGAGCTGAAGCGCAGCATCAAGATTTCTAGCCGCGTCGACAACAGGGCGGGCAAGAGGGAATACGCGGCCACGCTGGCGGGCGGGGGCACGAAGGCGCAAGCCGTGCAGGCTCTGCGCGATGCCCGCCGCGCCAAGGGGATCGGCGAGAGTTTTGCCGAGGCGTTCATCGGCCCCGAGAAGGGCAGAAGGCGCCTTGCCGTCAAGGCGACGGTTCAGGAGTTCGGCAGCCGCAAGCAGTCGGCGCAACCATACATGCGCCCGGCCTTCGATGCCGAGGCGGAGAATGTCATCAAGCGGATCGGGACCGAACTGTCGCGCGAGATTGACAAGTCCGTGACGCGAGCGCGGGCGCGGGCTGCGAAGAAGGCAGCGAGGGCGTGATGGAGCAAGAGATCACCAATCTGCTCTCCACAGCGGCCCCTCGCCGGTACTGGGGCAGGGCGCCGCAGACGGCACCGGCTCGACCCTATGTCGTGCTGTCCCGTGTGTCGGGCGTCCACGATTATCACAACCAGGGCGACTCCGGGCTGGTCGCCAGCCGGGTGCAGATCGACGTGTACGCAGACACTTACACTTCGGCGCACTCGACTGCCGCGAACATCATTGCAGCACTGTCAGGTTATCGGGGCGGCTCCATTCAGGCCGTGTTCGTCGATAGCCAGCGCGACCTTACCGGGATCGAGGGCGGCGATCCCAATGAACTGTTCCGCCTGTCCATCGACGTGATCGTGCATCACACCTAATCACCAGCCACCAGAAGGAACACATGCCATGACCAATGCGAGCATTGGCTACGGATCCTATTTCCACATCAGCCAGGATGGTGGGAATGCCTGGATCGAGATTGCCGAAGTATTCGACATCACCCCGCCGAGCGATACGGTCGACCAGATCGATGTCACGCATATGCAGTCGCCCAATCGGCGCCGCGAGTTCATCGCCGGCCTGTCTGATCCGGGCTCGGCTTCGTTCGAGATGAACTTTGTTCCTGGCTCCGCTTCGGACCTGAAGATCCAGGAAATCCGCGCCTCGGGTGAGCAGGTGCTGTGCCGCATCACTTTCCCGAACTCGGTCACGTGGACCTTCACGGGGCAGGTGGAAAGCTACGAGCCCGCCATCCCGACCGAGGACAAGATGACCGCGACGGTTTCGTTTAAGGTCTCCGGCTCGACGGTTGCCGAGGCAGCCGAGGCTCCGACCAACGTTGTCCTGCCCGCCATCTCGGGCGAGGCTAAGGAGGACGAGACCCTTACCGCTTGGCCGGGTGAGTGGTCACAGGCGGCCACGTTTACCTATCAGTGGAAGCTCGACGGATCGAACATCACTGGCGCTACTGGCAAGACCTACAAGGTTGTTACCGGCGACATTGGCAAGCCGATCAGTGTTGAGGTCACAGCGACCAACTCGGCCGGAAGCGCGACGGCAGAAAGCGCCGAGACTCCCGACGTGGTAGGAGCGTAACGCATGGCTAATCCCCATCGCGGACAGGTGGCGCTCGTCGCTGGTGACGCCACCTACACGCTTTCCTTCTCGGCCAATGCCCTTTGCGAACTCGAGGATGCGACCGGGCAAACGGTCACCCAGGTCACCGAGAAGCTCAACAGTGGCGGGGCGAGCATGAAGCTCGTCCGGGCTCTGGTGTGGGCTGGTCTGCAGGACCATCACCCAGACATTGATCTGAAGGGCGCGGGCCGGGTCATCACCGAGGCGGGCATGGTTCCGACCATGGAAGCGATCGGCCGGGCCTTTGAACTGGCGTTCCCGGATGTGGAGGAAGGTGGCTCGCGCCCTCCGAAGGCGAAGGCCGGATAGACTGGCCTTCGCTGCTTGAAACGTGGGTAAGCGCAGGGCTAGACCCGGCTATGTTCTGGCGGCTCACCTTGCGAGAAATGCACGTCATCCTAAAGGGGTGCGGGGAGCGTCTGGACCGAGAGCACAACGCCACGGCGTGGCTGGCGTGGCACGTTGCGGCTCTTCAAAGGGCGAAGAAGCTTCCCCCGCTCAAGGAGATGCAGATCAGGAAGCACCGGAAGGTGCGGCAGAAGACTCCTGACGAGATGATCGCCATCGCTCATCTGTGGACGATGGCGACCAGGCATTAGAACCGTTCCCGCTGCAACAGAA
>CAZQBJ010000253.1:1903-2804 GCA_964591465.1 uncultured Brevundimonas sp. | reverse complement strand
GGCGAGCCGGCGCCGGCGTCGGCCGCCTTCTATCGGTCGGTGCTGCCGTTCGCCCACTGCCGGGCGTTCGCGTCGCTGGACGCCGAAAAGGCGTGAGCGCCCCGTCCGGCCGGAACCGGGCAGGGCGCCCGATCGTCAGCGGCGACGCAGCGTGACGTCCAGGCTCCAGGGGCCCGGACCGGCGAAGACAAAGTACAGGAAGACGAAGCAGTACAGGATCGCCCCATCGCCGCCATTGAGGGTCGGGAACAGGTTCTGCGGCGCGTGGAACTGCCAGTAGGCCACCGCCATCATGCCCGAGGCGATGAACGCCGCCGGCCGGGTGAACAGGCCCAGCAGGATCAACAGGCCGGCGATGATCTCGATCGCGCCGCCCAGACCCATCTGGCTCATCAGCTCGGGCGCGGGCCCCTCGCGCGGCGGGAAACTGAAATGTTTCTGGGTGCCGTGCAGGGTGAAGATCAGGCCGCTGACGATGCGCAGGATGCTGAGCATGCGCGGCGACCAGGCGCCGAGCGCCGTGGCGTTTATCATGGGGTTCCCTCCGTATCCGGCCGCACCGACCGGTCACAGCGACTCGCACCGGCGCGGCTCCCGTCCGGGAGGTTACGCCGCCGCCGCGCCGCCGCAAGGGAGGTCTCAGGCCGCCTCGGCCAGCCGCTGGATCGCGACGTAGTCGGTCTTGCCGGTGCCCAACACGGGCACCTCGGCCACCTTCAGGATGCGCTTGGGCACCGCCAGCTCCGGCGCGCCATGGCCCCGGGCCCAGGCGGCCAGGGAGTCGATCTCGGCGTCGGCCCGGTCCGTCACCAGCACCAGCCGCTCGCCCTTCTTGGGATCCGGCACCGAGACCACCGCATGGCGCGCCTCGGGCCACACGGCCTCGGCGAAGCCCTCGACG
>CAZQBJ010000253.1:0-1893 GCA_964591465.1 uncultured Brevundimonas sp. | reverse complement strand
CAGGGAGACCATCTCGCCGCCGATCTTGGCGAACCGCTTGGCCCGGCCGCGGATCGTGACCACTCCGTCCTGGTCGATGTCGCAGATGTCGCCGGTGTCGTGCCAGCCGTCAGGCAGGGGGTCGAGCTGATCCGGATCGCCCTCGGCCAGATAGCCGGCCATGACGTTGGGGCCGCGCAGGAACAGACGGCCGCCGCGATCGATGCCCTCGACCGGCTCCAGCCGCGCCTCCATCGCGGGCAGCAGCTTGCCGACCGTGCCGGGCCGGTTGTCGCCGGGCTGGTTGACGGCCACCACCGGAGCCGCCTCGGTGGCGCCGTAGCCCTCGAGCACCGGAACGCCGCCGAATCGGCTGTTGAACAGCTGGTGGGTCTCGTCGCGCACCTTCTCGGCCCCGCAGACGATGAACTCCAGGCTCGCGAAATCGTCCGGCCCGGCGACGCGGGCGTACTGGTTGACGAAGGTGTCGGTCGCCAGCAGCAGAGAGGCCTTCACCTCGGGCAGCAGGGCGACGATCTGCTTGGCGTGCAGCGGCGAGGGGTACTCGAACGCCTTCATGCCGGTCAGGATCGGCAGCAGCACGCCGCCGGTCAGGCCGAAGCAGTGGAAGGTCGGCAGGGGGTTGAACATCACCCAGTCCGGGTCCAGCTCGATATGGGCCGCGACCTGCTCGACATTGGCCGCCAGATTGCCCTGGGTCAGCAACACGCCTTTGGGCGCGCCGAAGCTGCCGGAGGTGAACAGGATGACGCCCGGGTCGCTGTGCCGGGTCTGCACCCGGAACCTGCGGGGCAGGGCGCCGGCCAGCAGGCCGAACAGCTTGTCCGGCAGGCTGATCGTCTTGCGGATGTCGTCCAGCCAGACGATCTCGACCGACTGGCCCAGCTCGGCGACCAGATCGTCAAGCTTGGCCTGTTCGACGAATCGGCGGGCGGTCAGCACGCGGCGCACGCCGGCGGCGGCGCAGGCCGCCTTCAGATTGCGCGGGCCCGAGGTGAAGTTGAGCATCACCGGCACGCGGCCGAAGGCGTGCAGGCCGAAGAAGGTGACCACCACCCCGGCGCTGGACGGCAGCAGGATGGCCACGCGCTCGCCCGGCTCCCCGCCGGCGGCGATCTTGCGGCCCAGAACGAAGGCGGCCCGGATCAGGCCTGTGTAGGTCAGGGGCTTGCGGTCCTGGTCCTCCAGGATTTCCTTGTCGCCGTACCGTTCGCGCGCCTCGATCAGGGCGTCGAATACGGGCCGTTCCCCCTCCCGCGCATCGTAAGCACGCGGCATGGACCGCATCTCCTCGAAAACCAGCGTCTTTTTCTTGTTGTCGCCGCGTCAAGTTAGCGAGCGGCGATGGGAATGAAAAGATATGTCACGGACCGTGAGCGCCGAGGCAACCCCCGCCGCGCCGGTCGCGACTGTCGCATTGATTTGTCGGTCCGAAACGCCGACATAGCGGCCTCATGGTCACCCTGATCGACACCCTGGCGCGCACGCCCGCCCAGCTCCGCCACCCGGAGAAGCAGAACCGGCCCGAGACGCCGGTGCTGCGCAAGCCCGACTGGCTGCGGGTTCGGGCGCCCGGCTCCGGCCGCTACAACGAGACCCGCGACATCATCCGCTCGGGCGGCCTGGTCACGGTGTGCGAGGAGGCGGCCTGCCCGAACATCGGGGAGTGCTGGAGCCAGAAGCACGCCACCCTGATGATCATGGGCGACACCTGCACGCGCGCCTGCGCCTTCTGCAACGTGAAGACCGGCCTGCCGCAGCCGCTGGATCCCGAGGAGCCGTTCAAGGTCGGCGAGGCCGTCGGCAAGATGGGCCTGAACCACGTGGTCATCACCTCGGTCGACCGCGATGACCTGCCCGACGGCGGGGCCGCGCACTTCGCCGAGGTGGTGC
>CAZQBJ010000252.1:0-2836 GCA_964591465.1 uncultured Brevundimonas sp. | reverse complement strand
AAGCGCTGGTTGCCACAACAGCTCTGGGCATGGGTTACGACAAGCCGGATCTGGCGTTTGTCATCCACTACCAAATGCCGGGATCGGTCGTCGCCTACTACCAGCAGGTTGGTCGCGCGGGGCGCGCACTGGACTCCGCCTATGGAGTACTCCTCAGCGGTCAGGAAGAGTCTGACATCACTGACTGGTTTATCCGGAGTGCCTTCCCGACCCGACAAGAAGTTGCCGACGTCCTGGGAGCGCTTGAAGACGAGCCCAATGGGCTGTCTGTCCCCGAGCTGCTGAGCCGAGTCAATCTGAGCAAAGGACGTGTCGACAAGACGATTGCACTGCTTTCCCTCGAAGCGCCGGCGCCCATCGCCAAGCAAGGCAGCAAGTGGCAGCTCACGGCGGCAACGCTGAGTGAAGCGTTCTGGGATCGAGCGGAACGCCTCACCGCGCTACGGCGAGACGAGCACCAGCAGATGCAGGACTACGTCAGCCTGCCGTTTGGTGAGCACATGGGCTTTTTGATTGGCGCGCTCGACGGCGATCCAAGTGTTGTCACAGAACCTGCCTTGCCGCCACTGCCTGCAACCGTGGATACCGAGCTGGTCAAAGCCGCCGTCGAATTTCTTCGTCGAACCAGCTTGCCCATCGAGCCCCGGAAAAAATGGCCCGATGGTGGAATGCCCCAGTACGGCGTCAAGGGATTCATCGCCCCTGCCCATCAGGCCGAATCCGGCAAGGCCCTCTGCGTCTGGGGTGATGCCGGTTGGGGAGGCTTGGTTCGACAGGGCAAATACCACGACGGCCACTTTTCCGATGACCTCGTTGCTGCGTGCGTGAAGATGATTCAGGAGTGGAATCCGCAGCCGAGCCCGACCTGGGTGACCTGCGTTCCTTCGCTTCGACATCCCAAATTGGTGCCGAATTTCGCGCAACGCTTGGCTGCTGCGCTGGGCCTACCGTTTCATGTGGTCATCGCAAAAACAGACGCACGGCCCGAACAGAAAACGATGGCAAACAGTACACAACAGGCGCGCAACATTGATGGCTCGCTCGCACTCAACGGCCAGCCCATTCCTCCCGGACCAGTCCTCCTGGTTGATGACATGGTCGACTCGCGCTGGACGCTGACGGTGTCTGCATGGCTGCTGCGCAAAAGCGGCAGCGGCGCGGTTTGGCCTATGGCCCTATCACAAACAGGATACGACGAATGACGCCAGTCCTCTCTCCCAATACCCAGGCGATCCTGCTACTGACGGCGCCGCTCATTGCCGGACGAGGCACTGCGTCATCGGATCTGCTCTCGCCAGGTGAATACAAACGTCTTGCGCGCCATTTGCGCGAGATCCAGCGTCAGCCTGCGGATCTCCTCTCGCCGGACGCAGCTGAGATCCTGCGTGCGTGCCAACCGGTGATTGACGAGATCCGCCTGCAGAAATTGCTGGGGCGCGGATTCCTACTGAGTCAAGTCATCGAGCGCTGGCAGGCACGCGCCATCTGGGTAGTTAGCCGCGCCGATGCCGAGTATCCGCGTCGCCTGAAAACCCGCCTTCGTGAAGATGCGCCGGCAGTGCTCTACGGCTGTGGCGACATGGCTTTGCTCGAAACCGGTGGGCTTGCCGTCGTTGGATCGCGCCATGTGGACGACGCCCTCATCGACTACACAATGGCAGTTGGTCGGCTTGCTGCTCGGGCAGGTAGAACGCTTGTCTCCGGTGGCGCCAAGGGCATCGATCAGGCCGCCATGCGGGGTGCGCTTGAGGGAGGTGGCAAAGTTTGTGGCGTGCTGGCGGACGGTCTGGAAAAGACCACCATGAACCGCGAGCACCGCAATCTGCTGCTCGATGGGCAACTGGTGCTGATTTCGCCCTACGACCCGAGTGCCGGGTTCAATGTGGGCAACGCCATGCAGCGGAACAAGTTGATTTATGCATTGGCAGACACCTCACTGGTGGTCAGTTCCGATCTCAACAAAGGTGGCACTTGGGCGGGTGCTGTCGAGCAGCTCGACAAACTCAAGTTCGTCCCGGTCTTCATTCGATCGACGGGCGAGTCTTCCGCCGGATTGGATGGTTTACGAAAGAAAGGCGCACTTCCTTGGCCGAACCCGCAAGACGTGGATTCGTTCGAGGACGTGTTCAACGTGGCGATGCCAACGCCGACGGCATCCCAACAGGTTGGTTTTGCGCTGTTTTCAAACGAAGAACCAACGTCGGCTGACGCAAAGCCAGCGGCGCCCGTGCCACCCGACGCCGCGCCAGCGCCCCATGCCGCGAGCGAGCCATCGGCGCCTGTCGACGTTGTTTCCGATGCGCAGCCACCCGCTAGGGCATTGGAAGAACCGCCGCCAGTCACACTAGAGGCTGTGGCGCCGATAGATGAGGCCAAGGAATCTCCGCAGCCGGAATCGACCCCTGCCGAAGTGCTCTTCGCTGCAGTGCGCGCAGCGATCCAGCAACTCTTGAGTGCGCCGATGAAGGACGCCGAAGTGGCAGCCGCGCTGGACGTTTCCAACGCGCAGGCCAAGGCATGGTTGCAGCGTCTGGTCGACGAAGGCGTACTAGAAAAACAGAAGAAGCCTGCGGGCTACATCGTCAAGCAAAAGCGGCTGTTCGAGTAACCGATGAAGACCAAACAAGAACACAAGCCGCAGTGCGACGGCATCGATATAGAAGGGCCATGCGTTTGAGCGACCAACAAATCACCCTCAGCCAACTCGAAGGCCACCTCTGGGAATCCGCCAACATCCTGCGCGGCCCGGTGGATGCGGCCGACTTCAAGACATACATCTTCCCGCTGCTGTTCTTCAAGCGCATCTGCGACGTCTGGGACGAGGAGTACCAGGAGA
>CAZQBJ010000251.1:0-2837 GCA_964591465.1 uncultured Brevundimonas sp. | reverse complement strand
TCTCGACCCCGTCGGCCGGGGCCGAGACTAGCACCCGCTTGGCGCCGGCGGTCAGGTGGGCGGCGGCCTTGTCGCGGCTGGTGAAGATGCCGGTGCACTCCAGCGCGATGTCGACGTTCAGCGCCTTGTGCGGCAGCTTCGACGGGTCGCGCTCGGCCGTCACCTTGATCTTGCCCAGGCCGACGTCGATCCAGTCCTCGCCGCTCTCGACCGTGCCGGGGAAGCGGCCGTGGACCGAGTCGTACTTCAGCAGGTGGGCGTTGGTGGCCACCGGGCCGAGGTCGTTGATCGCCACCACCTCGATGTCGCGCCGGCCATGCTCGACGATCGAACGCAGCACGAGACGGCCGATACGGCCGAAACCATTGATGGCGACGCGGACGGTCATGGCGATGAACCTCTTTCAAGGAAGGGTGGGGGAGTTTGCGGGCCTTGTGGAGCGGCGCGCCGCCGGTTGCAAGTCCGCGAACCGTCACACCCGGCAACCGACTGTAACGGCGACGCTTCGAAACCGGGCAATTGAGCGCGGGCCGGGCCTCTTCTAGGCTGCGGCTCCGCCTCGGAGGGCCCCATGCGCCGCCTGTTGTTCAGCCTCGCCGTGCTCGCCCTGGCCCTGCCGGGGGCCAGCCTGCCGCCCGCCCCCGCCGAGGCCCGCGCCGCCGTCCAGGCCGCCGCCCCGGACCGGGCGCGCGAGCGGCTCAACGCCCGGGTGTTCGACCGGGTGTGGAACGACGTGCGGCGGCACTACTACGACCCGACGCTGAACGGGCTGGACTGGGACGCCGCGCGCGAGACCTGGCGGCCCCAGGCGCTGGCGGCGACCGACGAGCGCGAGCTGTACATGGTGCTGGGCCGGATGCTGTCGGGGCTCGAGGACCGCCACGCCACCGCCGCGCCGCCGGCCTCGGTGGTCAACCAGGAGCTCCAGCGCCGGCGCCGCCCGGTCATGGGCCTGACCATGGACGCGGGCCTCGACGGACACACCATCCGCGACATCCGCCCCGGCTCGCCGGCCGACGAGGCCCGGCTCGAGCTGGGCTGGCGGCTGGTCAGCGTCGACGGCGCCCCGTTCGAGCCGGACCGGGTGCTTGAGGACGGCGTGCCGGTGGTGCTGGGCCTGCGCCATCCGGACGGCCGGTACGAGGAGCGCACCCTGGTCCCCCGGCTGATGGATCCGGTCGAGCCCTGGCGGGCCGGCTGGGCGCGCCACGACGTGCTGGTGCTGACGCTCGAACAGTTCGACGAGGGCCTCGGCGCCTGGGTCGGGGCCATGCTGGCCGCCGCGCCGGAGGGGACCAGGGTGGTGCTGGACCTGCGCGGCAACGGCGGCGGCCGCATCGTCGAGGCCCAGAACGTGCTCAGCTGCTTCCTGCCGGCCGGGCGCCAGTGGGCGGTGCGCACCTCGCGGGCCAACAGCTCGGCCCCCATGGCCGTCGAGCCGGGCTGCCCGCCGCATCAGACGCCGCTGCAGGTCCCGCTGGCCGTGCTGGTCGACCGCTACAGCCGCAGCGCCGCCGAGCTGACCCCCGCCGCCCTGCAGGAGGCCGGACGCGCGGTGATCGTCGGCGAGCCCACGCCCGGTTCGGTGCTGATCTCCTCGATCACCGACCTGCCCGACGGCGGCCGCCTGACCCTCAGCCGGGCCAACATCGTCACCGCCGGCGGCGTGCGGCTGGAAGGGACCGGCGTGACGCCGGACATCCTGGCCCCGACCACCCTGGAGGATCGCCGCGCCGGACGCGACCCGACGCTCGAGGCCGCCATCGCGGCCCTGGATGGGCAAGACTAGATATCCGCCCGCCCCCGGTCGCCGCGCCGAGGGTCCCCGACCTGGCCGTTCACCACCCGCACCTTGCCGGCCGCCGTGCGGGCCCGGTCGCGGGCCTGCTCGACGTCGGCGCCGCGGGCCAGAGCCACGCCCATGCGGCGGCGCGCATAGCTTTCGGGCTTGCCGAACAGGCGCAGGTCCGCGCCCGGAACCGCCAGCGCCTCGGCCGTTCCCTCGAAGGCCACGCCGCGCGCCTCGATGCCGCCGTAGATCACCGCGCTGGCCGCCGGCTCGCGCTGGGCGACATCGACCGGCAGGCCGAGGATGGCCCGGGCGTGCAGGCAGAACTCGCTCATCCGCTGGCTGGCCAGGGTGACCAGGCCGGTGTCGTGCGGCCGCGGCGAGACCTCGCTGAACCAGACCTCGTCGCCCTTCACGAACAGCTCGACCCCGAACACCCCCAGGCCGCCCAGGGCGTCGGTCACCCGGGCGGCGATCTCCTTCGACCGGGCCAGGGCCGCCTCGCTCATCGGCTGGGGCTGCCAGCTTTCGACATAGTCGCCCTTTTCCTGTCGGTGGCCGATCGGGGCGCAGAAATCGGTCTGCACCGCCCCGTCCGGGCCGAGCGACCGCACGGTCAGCAGGGTGATCTCGTAATCGAACTCGATCCGCCCCTCGACGATCACCCGGGCGGTCTCCACCCGGCCGCCGGACTGGGCGTAGGCCCAGGCGTTGGGCGCGTCCTCCAGCGCCTCGATCATCGACTGGCCCTTGCCCGAGGACGACATCACCGGCTTGACGAACACCGGCAGGCCGATGCGGTGCGCGGCCTCGGCCAGCTCCCGCGCCGAGCCGGCGAAGGCGTAGGGCGAACACGGCAGGCCCAGCTCCTCGGCGGCCAGCTTCCGGATGCCCTCGCGGTTCATGGTCAGCTGCACCGCCCGGGCGGTCGGGATGACGGTGGTCCCGGCCGCCTCGACCTGGGCCAGGGCTCCGGTGGCGATGGCCTCGATCTCCGGCACGATGATGTGGGGCCGTTCGGCCTCGATGACAGCGGTCAGGGCCGCCG
>CAZQBJ010000250.1:1497-2844 GCA_964591465.1 uncultured Brevundimonas sp. | reverse complement strand
ACTAGCGTCCCTGGCCTTCAGTCCTGTGGTCGGCCAACCCCGACTCACAGTTGCATGCACGCGCGAACGGCGCAGTGGTGCATGTGTGCGGATGGACCTGAGGAACGCGCTCCCGCTGCCAACTCCGGCTGTCCCCGGCCCCCTCCGAGCCCGCTCCTCACTGGATAGACTCGGAGCATGAACGGTGCGCGCAGGACCTACGACGTGTTGATAGTCGGGGCCGGCATAGTCGGCGCCGCGTGCGCCTTCCGCCTGGCGGAGCAGGGTCTGCGCGTGGGCGTGCTGGAGGCGCTGCCCGCGCCGGCCATGGGCTCCACCGGCAAGAGCGCGGCCGGCGTGCGCGTGCAGTTCAGCACCGCGGCCAACGTGCGGCTCTCCTGGGAGAGCATCCGGGAGTACGCCGAGTTCCCCCAGCGGTTCGGCCACGAGGTGGGCTACCGGCCTATCGGCTACCTGTTCCTGGTGCCGGAAGCCGCCTGGGAAGCGCACCTGGACGCCGTGGCGGTCCAACGAGGGGTGGGCGCCCCAGTGGAGGTCCTCACCCCGCACGAGGCGCAGCGCCTGGTGCGGTTCGACGCCACGGGCGTGCGGGGCGCCACCTTCGGACCCCGCGACGGCGTGGTCGACCCGCACGGCGCCACGCTGGCCTACCTGCAGCTGGCACGTGAACGCGGCGCGGAGTTGCGTACCGGCACCGAGTTCCTGAGCGCCGAGCGTGCGAAGGGCATCTGGCGCGTGAGGACCGACCGCGGCGACTTCGAGGCGCCCGAGATCCTCAACGCGGCGGGCGCCTGGGCGGGCGTGGTCGGCCGGCGCGCCGGCCTGGCCGTACCGGTGGAGCCGTACCGCCGCATGGTCTACGTGACCGGGCCCCTGCCCGACCCGCACTCCTACCCGCTGACCGTGGACGTGGCCACCGGACTCTGGTTCCGGAGCGAGGGGCAGCGTCTGATCATCGGCATGTCCAACCCGCACGAACCGCCGGGCTTCGTTGAGAGCGTCGACTGGGACTGGCTGGAGCCCACGCTGGAGGCAGCCATGAACCGCTACCCGTGGATGGAGGAGGTGACGCTCGACCGGCGCGCCAGCTGGGCCGGCTACTACGAGGTGACCCCCGATCACTGCCCCGTGCTGGGCCGGCCCGTAGGCGTGGAAGGCTGGATCAACGCCTGCGGCTTCTCGGGCCACGGCGTGCAGCAGGCACCTACCGTGGCTCGCCTGATGGCGGAGGAACTGCTGCAGGGGCGCGCCAGCAGCCTGGACATCACCGAGTTCCGCCTCGAACGGTTCGCGCCGTCCGCGCAGGGGGCGGGGCGGGCGGAGCGGCACATCGTCTAGCTGCGCTGC
>CAZQBJ010000250.1:0-1397 GCA_964591465.1 uncultured Brevundimonas sp. | reverse complement strand
GGCCCCATGCCGATGTGGATCAGGTAGTCCGTCTCGCCGCTCGACTCCCCCTCGGATAGCGCCCTGTAGCGCAGGAGCAGTTCGGTGAGCTCCCGCTGCAGCTCCTTCGCCACCTGCCGCTCAAGGGGCACCTGGAGCCAGGTGGCCACCACGGCAGGTGACTCCCGTTGCAACTGCAGTTGCTGCAGGTCGAAGTCGTCCGGCGCGCGTTCGGGGGCGAAGTCGTAGTGCGTGGCGCCCTGCTCGTCCAGGAAGAGGCGGAAGCCCCAGGTGCCGTGCGACTCGGTCAGCCCCTTCATGGCCACCGTCTGCGCGCGCACCAGGCGTGCGTCCAGCTCCGCGTTCGTGCGCCGACGGCTCTCCTCCAGGTCCGCGGCGCTGGTGAGCGAGAAGGGCACGAAGAGGCCGTCGCCCTTGCTGCGGTAGTACTTCACCGGCCGGCCCGCCCGCGCCTCCTGGCGCGTGACCTCCAGGATGCCCAGTTGCAGCATGCGCTTCACACGGTAGTGGGTGCGGTCCAGCGGTTCTCCCAGCAACTCCGCGGCTTCGGACACGGACGCTTCCCGCTCGAGGAACGGCCTGAGGAAGTAGCGGCCCTCGTCCGCGGCGAGGTAGGCCGCCGCCGCTTCGCTGGTGATCTTGTGCCAGGCCCGCGGCCGCAACCGTTCGCTCATGCTCCCAAGCCTACAACCGCCGGGCGCCTACCTACTTGAGAACCGCCATATCGATTCCAGTAGAGGTGGTCGCATCATCGGATTCAGGAGGTAGGAAGATGTTCAGCAACTACGATCACAGCCGTCACCAGCAGGCCATAGCTCACCAGACCCAGATGCAGCGCAAGGTGGCCACCGAGAGACTGCTGCGCCGCAAGCAGGCCACCCTGCGCGCGGAAGCCGCCGTGCCCACCCCGCAGGTTGGGCGGACGGGTTCCCGCGGCTTCGGTTCGCTCAGCGCAAGTACCCTTCGGTGAGCGCCGCCCAGTACGCCGCTCCACGAGTGAGGTTGCTCGTGTCGAAGACGAACTCCGGGTGGTGAACCATCGGCGTGGAGCCGTTGCCCACGAAGCAGTACGTGCCGGGCCGCTGCTGCAGCATGAAGGCGAAGTCCTCCGACCCCAGGTAGGTCGGGCCCGGATACACGGCCTGCTCGTCGCCGAAGGCGGCCCGCGCTATCTCGTAAGCCTTCCGCGTCTCGTCCTCGTCGTTGGTCAGCACGGCGCCCGGCACGCCCTCGCGGATCTCGTAGGTGCAGCCGTACCCTTCAGCGGCGGCCTTGGTGAGGGACCTCACCCGGTTCAGGACCATCTCGCGGTCCTCCGGCGTGGTGGTGCGGATGGACAGCCGCAGGACGGCCTCGTTGGCCACCACGTTGCCCGCGTTGCCCGACAGGAAGGCGCC
>CAZQBJ010000249.1:0-2886 GCA_964591465.1 uncultured Brevundimonas sp. | reverse complement strand
ACGATCGACAGGTACTCCCGCTGGGTGGCGTCCAGCCGCGTCGACGACAGCAGCTGCGCGGCGCCCAGCACCCCGTTCATCGGCGTGCGCAGCTCGTGGGAGATCACGCCGAGGAAGCTGGACTTGGCGTTCGAAGCCGCATCGGCCTTGTCCCGGGCGGTCTCGAGCTCCTCGATCAGGTGCGCCTGGTGCTCCTGGAAGGCCCGGATGCGGGCTTCCTTCAGCAGGGTCATGATGATGTGCACGAACAGGCCCGCGGCCATGAACGGCACGATCGACACGAACGGCCAGAACAGCGGGTCGCCCCACAGGCTGGCGGCGATGTAGACGATCACCGCCGAATAGGGCGAGGAGATCACGATCGCCTGCCGCGGCGAGCTGCGCAGCTGGGTGAACACCAGCAGATAGCCGGCCCCCAGCAGGGCCGTGGCCAGGGCGTGGCCGAACGGGTGACCCGAGAACCAGGCCATCAGCGGCCCCAGCGCCCAGGGAATCGAGGTCAGGGTGGCGACGGCTGGGAAGATCAGGCCGTAGCCGGTCCCGACCCGGCCGGCGATGCGCTTCTCGAACCAGCCGCGCACGGCCCCGGCGGCCATGGTCAGGACGAACCAGCCCACCGCCCCGGTCGGCCCGACCGTGGCGAACAGGGCGATGGCCCAGCTGGCGATGATGAAGTAGCGCAGGTACTGCGTCTGCAGGATGGCGGCCAGCGCCTGGGCGGCCTCGCTACCGGCGGCGGCGGGCGCGGCGCCCCCCGACGGGGTTGCGGACACAGCTGCGCTCTCCGGACCGGCCATGCAAACGCCCCCCGCTGTTCATTCCTGTGGCGATGCTATGGCGAAGGTTCTAAAGAGGGGATGAACGGCTGAGAATTCAGAGAATCGCGGTCGCCTCGGCCGGAGTCAGGGCGCGGATCGACAGGGCGTGGACCGGCCCGGCCAGCTCCTCGGCCAACAGCGTCTTGATCCGCCGCTGGCGCGCCACCCGGCCCTCGCCCTCGAAGGCCGCGGCGACCACCAGCAGGTTCAGATGGCTCTCCCCGCCGGCCCGTCCGTCGACCCCGCCCTCGTGATGGTGGCCGGCGTGCCGGGCGCTGTCGTCGACGATCTCCAGCCGCTCCGGAGCCAGGGCTTCGGTGAGTTTCACGCGAATTTTCGCCGCGATCGGGCCTTCAGACATGCCGCTTCCTTGATGGTGACCAATTCACGCCTACACTTCGGGACATGAGCGCCGCGTTTCAATACAAGCCCCGGTTCACCGACATCCGGGTCAAGCCGCCCAAGCCGGAGGAGGAGGCGGCGGCGGCCGACGTGCTGCACCTGAAACCGGGGCAGAAGCCCTGCGACTGGCCCCAGTGCGCCAGGGTGGCCACGGCCAAGGCGCCGCGCGCGCGCGACCGGGCCAACGACTTCTATAATTTCTGCCAGGGCCACGCGGCCGAATACAATAAGAGCTGGAACTACTTCGCCGGCATGAGCGAGGGCGAGGTGCGCGAGCACCAGGCCCGCGAGGCGGCCACCGGCGGGCGGCCGACCTGGCAGATGAAGGCGGGCCGGCTGTCGCGCGAGGCGGCCGCCTTCGCCGCCAAATTCGGCACGCGCAACACCGCCGGCGCGGGCTCCTGGCAGGACGCCTTCGGCCTGTTCGGCCGCGAGGGCCGCGCCCCCGGGGCCGAGGAGCCGGCCGGGCCCCGCATCGGCCGGCTGGAGCGCCAGGCCCTGGCCGACCTGGATCTGGAGCCGGGGGCCGACAAGGCGGCGATCAAGGCGCGCTATCACCTGCTGCTCAAGCGGTGCCACCCGGACACCAATGGCGGCGACCGCGGGGCCGAGCTCAAGCTGCAGCGGGTGATCAAGGCGTGGAAGACCCTGACCAAGGCCGGGCTGGCCTGACGCCTTCAATCGCCCCCGGCCGGCGCCTATCTGAGGTCTCCCCCCGTTTCAGGAGACCCGCCATGGACATTCTTTACCGCGCCCACGCCACGGCCAGCGGCGGCGGCCGCGAGGACGGCGCCGCGCGCACAGACGACGGCAAGATCGACGTCCGGCTCTCGACCCCGACCGAGATGGGCGGCAAGGGCGGCGACGGGACCAATCCCGAACAGCTGTTCGCCGCCGGCTACGCGGCCTGTTTCCTCGGCGCCCTGCGGCTGGTCTCGGGCAAGGCCGGCGCCCCCGTCGGCCCCGACACCAAAGTCCAGTCCGCCGTCGGCTTCGGCAAGAACACCCGCGGCGAGGGCTTCAACCTCGACATCGAGCTGAAGGTGGTCGACCACGGCCTCGATCCGGCGACGATCGAGGACCTGATCGGCCGCGCGCACGCGGTGTGCCCCTATTCGAACGCCACCCGCGGCAACGTCGACGTGCGCCTGTCGGCCGGGTGAACGCGGGGCGGCTGGACCGCGCGCGGCCAGCCTCCTAAACCTGCGCCCATGACCTCTCCGCTCGACGCCTCCCCCGACCCGCTGCTGACGCTCGAACCCCACCGCAAGGCCAGCGTGCGAGAGATCTTCGGGCTCGAGTCGGACATGGTCGTGCCGGTGTTCGACACCCGCGACAGCCATGTGCCGGACATCGACGAGGCCTACCGGTTCGATCCGCAGACCACCCTGGCCATCTGCGCCGGGTTCGCCTTCGACCGGCGGGTGATGATCCAGGGCTATCACGGCACCGGCAAGTCGACCCACATCGAGCAGGTCGCCGCCCGGCTCAACTGGCCGATGGTGCGGGTCAACCTCGACGCCCACGTCAGCCGCATCGACCTGATCGGCAAGGACGCCATCGTCCTGAAGGACGGCAAGCAGGTCACCGAGTTCCGCGAAGGGCTTCTCCCCTGGGCGCTCCAGCATCCCGTCGCCCTGGTCTTCGACGAATACGATGCCGGCCG
>CAZQBJ010000248.1:0-2896 GCA_964591465.1 uncultured Brevundimonas sp. | reverse complement strand
GGCGCGGGCGCCTGGGGCTTGAGCGGCTCGGGCTCGGGCGGCGTCAGGTCGAACAGGTCGGGAATGGCGGGCTTGGTCACGGACAGACTTTGCGGCGATTCGGGAACAGGTTTGGTAGGGCCCTGACGCCGCAGCGGCAAGGCAAGGGGCCGTGAAGCGTCGCCGGATCAGTGGACGGGGCTGGGGACAGGCCGCACCGGCGGCCGCGCGGGGCGTCGGGCCGGCCGCGCGACCGGTTGCAGACGCGGGGCCAGCTGGCTGGAGAAGGCGGCGATGAACAGCACCCACCACAGATTGTGATGCAGCATCAGCACGCTTTCGGACATCGACAGGATGCCGAAGGACACCAGCCAGCCGGCCGCCCAGTAACCCTGCAGCCCCGCGTCGATGGCCAGGCGGACGACCGCGGCCAGCACCGCGACCAGCATGACTAGGCCGACCCCGATGACGCCGACCCGGCCCAGCTGGATCAGCACCTCGATCCACCCGTTGTGCGCCGACGGCACCATCCAGTGGGTCTCGGCCCGCACCCAGTTGGCCGGAACCGAATCCAGGCCCCAAAAGGCCGAATAGCCGTAGCCCAGCCATGGCCGGTCGTCGGCCCGTCGCAGCAGGGCCTCCCAGATGTCGGTGCGTCCGGTCAGGGAGGGGTCCTTGCCCAGCAGCTGGAAGACGAACTCGGGGGCGGCGATGAACAGGGCCAGGGCGCCCGATACGGCCACGACCCCGAACCAGGTCAGGATCACCGCCCCGGCGGGACCGGCGCGGCGCATGAGCGACAGGCCGCTCACCACCCCGGTTCCGGCCAGCATGCACAGCAAGGCGGTCTTGGACTGGGTGGCCAGCAGAAGCGGCAGGCACAGGCACAAGGTGGCGATGCCCAGCCGTCGCCCGCCGCCGGACGCCAGCACTGCGGCGGCGGCGATGGACCCGGCCGACATCACCGCGCCCATCTGGTTTTTCTCGTACCACATGCCGCGCCACATCCCCGGATTGACCTCCGGGTGGATGCCGATCGAGGGGAAGGCGAACACCATCACCAGACTGCCCAGGGCCATGACCAGGAAGGCCTGGCACAGCAGGCGGGGCAGGGCGGGCCCGCGCCAGGCGGCGGCCAGGTACAGGCCGAACACCATCGAGATGCCCAGGGCGATGGCCCGCCGGCCCGTGGTCGACGGATCGATCGACCACCAGCGCGAGGCGAAGGCCAGCAACACCAGTCCGGCCAGCAGCAGGGCCGCCGGCCACAGGCGGGCGATCTGGGGCAGGCGGAAGCCGGCGAGGGTCAGGATCACCGCATAGATGGGAAACCAGATCAGCCGCAGGATCGGCGTCTCGTCCTGCGTCGGGGCGAAGATCGGCCCGATCAGGGCCCCGGTCAGCAGCACGATCACCGTGATCGCCGCGATCCGCTCCCACAGCGGCGGCTCCGGCGCCAGGCCGGGATCGGATCGGAAGGGAGCGGGGCGGGGCGCGTACACGGCCGGAGAGTGGTCCGACGTGCTTAACGGGCGATTGACGGACCTCTTGCCGGGATCGTCGCCGATCAGGTCACGCCTTCTCCACAAACGTGTCGATGACCTTCTTTTCGCCGGCCTTGTCGAAGGCCACGATCAGCTTGTTGCCCTCGACGCCCTTCACCGCCCCGTAGCCGAATTTCTGGTGGAAGACGCGGTCGCCGCGCTTGAACGACCCTTCGGCGCCGCGGTCGCTGGTGGCGATCAGCCTGCCTTCGCCCTCGATGACCGCGGTGCGGGCGTAGCGGTCCTTCGGCGCGGCGCCGGCGCTGAAGCTCTGGGCCCGCTTCCAGCCCGGCGAGGTGTAGCCGCCGCGGAACACCGGCGCGTCGTCCCAGCGCGATCGGGCCTCGGTCATGCCCGGCCCGCCGCCGTAATAGCCGGTGTCCGAGCTCGCCTCGACGTGCTCCAGCGGCAGTTCGTCGACGAAGCGGCTGGGCAACTGGCTGGTCCAGCGACCATAGACCAGTCGGTTGGCGGCGAAGGAGATCCGCGCCTCCTCGCGGGCCCGGGTGACGCCGACATAGGCCAGCCGGCGCTCCTCCTCGAGACCCTTTTCGCCCTTCTCGTCGATCGACCGCTGGGAGGGGAACACCCCTTCTTCCCAGCCGGGCAGGAAGACCAGCGGAAACTCCAGGCCCTTGGCCGCGTGCAGGGTCATCACCTGCACCGCGTCCTCGCCGGAGCCGCGGTCGAGGTCCATGACCAGCGAGACGTGCTCCAGATAGGCGGTCAGGCCCTCGAAGGCCTGCATCGACTGGACCAGCTCCTTGAGGTTATCCAGGCGGGTCTGGCCCTGGGCGCGGTCGGCCCGCTGCATGTCGGTGTAGCCGCTTTCCTCGAGCACCGTCTCGGTCAGCTCCCAGTGGCTGGTCGTCTGGGCCAGCGCCCGCCAGCGGTCGAAGTCGCGCACGAAATTCGACAGGGCGGTGCGGGTGCGGGCCTGCAGCTCGTCGGCCCCGATCAGCTCGCGCACCGCGGCCATGGCCGACACCCCGCGGCCGCGGGCCAGCTGGAGGATCTTCTGCACCGAGGTGTCGCCGATGCCGCGCTTGGGCGTGTTGACGATGCGCTCGAAGGCCAGGTCGTCGTCCTCGGACAGGATCAGGCGCAGATAGGCGTGGGCGTCGCGGATCTCGGCCCGCTCGAAGAACCGCGGCCCGCCGACCACCGTGTAGGGGATGGCCAGCAGCACGAAGCGCTCCTCGAAGGCCCGCATCTGGAACGAGGCGCGCACCAGCACCGCCATGTCGCGCCAGGCGCGTCCGGCCCGGCGGGCGGTCTCGATCTCCTCGGCGATCAGGCGGGATTCGGCCTCGCCGTCCCACACGCCGCGCACCTGGACCTTCTCGCCGCCCTCGGCCTCGGTCCACAGGGTC
>CAZQBJ010000247.1:0-2900 GCA_964591465.1 uncultured Brevundimonas sp. | reverse complement strand
CGCGACGGGTTCATGAACCTGTACGAACAGATGTTGCCCGATCACTCGGGCGGTCCGCTGATGTCCCTGGCCTCGGGCCTCGACGCCGTGACCCGCGCCCTCGCCGGCCGCAGCACGGTGACGCCGCAGGGCGAGACCAGCGCCTGGCTGCAGGAAATCAATTTCTACGCCGAGAAGGACCAGGAGCAGGCCTACGGCTTCGAGTCCGAGGGCTTCGGCCTGGCTGGCGGCATCGAGCGCGGCACCCGCCTCGGCGCGTTCGGCATTTCGGTCGCCTTCACCTCGTCGGACCTCGAGGATCCGGAAGCCGAGGCCGAGGAGCAGCTGAGCGCCCGCCTGATCGAGCTGGGCCTTTACTGGCGCCTCCAACGGCAGAACTGGAG
This sequence comes from uncultured Brevundimonas sp., assembly GCA_964591465.1. Classification (GTDB taxonomy): domain Bacteria; phylum Pseudomonadota; class Alphaproteobacteria; order Caulobacterales; family Caulobacteraceae; genus Brevundimonas. Next base: position 2,517 of record CAZQBJ010000247.1, on the reverse strand, counting down.
CGTCTGGGCCCGCGGGGCCGCCGGCTACGCGACCTTCGACGCCACCCGGCAGTTCGTCGGCGGCGGCCTGGTCCTGCGCAACGAATCCAGCTGGAGCGGTTTCACCGCCGCCGCCGCGGCCGGGGCTTCGTACGAACGCCAATTCGGCCGCTTCAGCATCCGTCCGGAGGTCCGCGCCGAGTACTTCATGCTCAGCGAGGAAGACCGCATCGAATCGGGCGGCGGCGACGGCTTCGACCTGATCATCGACGAACGCGACGGCCACATCTTCAGCGCCACCGCGGCGGTGAACTTCGGCGCCTCCTTCGGCCAGGACCAATGGTTCCGCCCCGAGTTCCACCTCGGCTGGCGCCAGAACATCTCGTATGACGCCGGTCTCACCACGGCCCGTTTCGCCAGCGGCGGCCCGGCGTTCATCCTGGCGGCCGACACCATCGAGGGGGGCGGGCCGGTGGCCGGCTTCCGCCTGAACTTCGGCAATGCGATGGGCGCCCTGTCGCTCGAAGGCGACGCCGAGATGATCGACGAGTACGTCCGCTATTCGCTGCTGCTGCGGGCCACCTTCCGTTTCTAGCGGGAGGTGGTGGGCGGCGAGGGGTTCGAACCCCCGACCCCCTCGGTGTAAACGAGGTGCTCTGACCAGCTGAGCTAGCCGCCCGCCGGGGCTTCACAAACGAAAAGGGCGCGGACCGCAAGGCCCGCGCCCTCAACTTTTTGGACCCTGTGAGCCTTAGCGGCCGTTCAGGGCGTTCTTCAGGCCTTCGCCGACCCGGAAGCGGGCGGTCTTGGAGGCCGGACGGTTGACCGTCTCGCCGGTGCGCGGGTTGCGCGCCAGACCCGCCTTGCGCTCGGTCGCCACGAAGCTGCCGAAGCCAACCAGGCGCACGTCCTGCCCGGCCTTCAGCGAGTTGGTGACGCTGTCGGTGAAGGCGTCGAGCGCCTTCTTGGCCTGATCCCGGTTGATGCCGGCGCCGTCAGCCATCGCGGCGATGAGTTCTGCTTTCGTCATTGAGTCTCTCCAGCCCTATCTGGGCAAGCCACTCGTCCACCGACGATTCGGCCTTTCGCCCTAACGCCCGAGAATAAGAGGACAGCTTTGGCCCCGCGTCAAAAGGGAAACGCGGCCCGGAGCCTTTCCAGCACACGATTTCCGGGGTTTTCCACATCCGATGGGGCGGCCGCGCCGCTGAACATCGTTCATGCAGGCGACGGGGCCAGCCAGGCGGTGTGTACGATCGACTCACCCTCCCCGGCCCGGAGCGACACGGACCATCTCGCCGAAAGAGAAAACCCCCGCCCGGCGAGCCGGACGGGGGTCGATGTCGTCAGTGGGTCGCCGGCACCGTGCCCGGGTCTTCAATGGGCGGGGCCGCCGGCAGCGGTTCGGCCTCCTCGTCCCATTCCACCGGAGTCAGCTCGCCGGTGAGCGCCCACTTGAGCGCCTCGTCGGCGGTCTTGATCGGGACGATCTCCAGCGCGCCCTTCACATTGTCGGGCACGTCGGCGAGGTCCTTCTCGTTCTCCTCGGGGATCAGCACGGTCTTCACCCCGGCGCGCAGCGCCGCCAGCAGCTTCTCCTTCAGACCCCCGATCGCGGTCACCCGGCCGCGCAGGGTGATCTCGCCGGTCATGGCGATGTCCTTGCGGATCGGGATGCCGGTCAGCACCGAGACCATGGCCACGGTCATGGCCACCCCGGCCGACGGCCCATCCTTGGGCGTGGCTCCATCGGGCACGTGCACGTGGATGTCGGTCTTCTCGAAGACCGGCGGCTTGACCCCGAAGGCCAGCGAACGGGCCCGGACGTAGGAGGCGGCGGCGGAGATCGACTCCTTCATCACCTCCTTCAGGTTTCCGGTCACGGTCATGCGGCCGCGGCCCGGCATCTTGATCGCCTCGATGGTCAGGATGTCGCCGCCGAACTCGGTCCAGGCCAGGCCGGTGACGATGCCGACCTGGTCCTCCTCGTCCGTCTCGCCATAGCGGTACTTCCGGACACCGGCGTACTCGGCCAGCTTGGCCTCATCGACGGTGATCGACAGCACCTTGTCCCTGGCCATTTCGCGCACGGCCTTGCGGGCCAGTCCGCCCAAGGCGCGCTCCAGCGAACGCACCCCCGCTTCGCGCGTGTAGTAGCGGATCAGATCGCGGATGGTGTCGTCCGGCACCACGAACTCGGCCGGCTTCAGGCCGTTGTCCGCCGTCACCTTGGGCAGGATGTGCCGCTTGGCGATCTCGACCTTCTCGTCCTCGGTGTAGCCGGACACCCGGATGATCTCCATCCGGTCCATCAGCGGCTGCGGCATGTTCAGGCTGTTGGCCGTGGTGACGAACATGACGTTGCTCAGGTCGTAGTCGACCTCGAGGTAGTGGTCGCCGAAGGCGTTGTTCTGCGCCGGATCCAGCACCTCGAGCAGGGCCGAGGACGGGTCGCCGCGCCAATCGGCGCCCAGCTTGTCGATCTCGTCCAGCAGGATGAAGGCGTTGGTCGTCTTGGCCTTCTTCATCGACTGGATG
>CAZQBJ010000246.1:1848-2904 GCA_964591465.1 uncultured Brevundimonas sp. | reverse complement strand
GCGGCCGAGGTGCGCTTCGGCGCGGGGACCGGCAGCCTCGTCTTCAACCACACCGACACCGACTACGAGTTCGACGCCCTGATCACCGGGGGCGGGACGCTCGACCACTACGCCGGCACGACCATCCTGACGGCCGACAACAGCTATACGGGCGACACCAACGTCCACGGCGGGACGCTGGTGGTTGAAGGCGCCAGCGAGCAGGGCAGCGCGATCTATTGGATCGGCCAGGACGCGGGCGACAATGGCGCGGTGATCGTACGCGACGGCGGCAGCATCGTGAGCGGCATGGTCTATCTCGGACTGGAGTCCGGCGCGACCGGCGCGGTCGAGATCACGGGCCCCGGATCGACCTGGGACATGGAGGTGGCCTACGTCGGTCATCGCGGCTCCGGTGAGATGACCATCGCCGCAGGCGGCGTGCTGAACTCGAGCTACGGCCACGTCGGGCGTGATAGCGGCAGCAACGGAGTCGTCACGGTCACGGGAGCAGGATCGGCCTGGAACCTCACCAACCAGTTGGGCGTGGGGAATTTCGGCGACGGGGCCCTGACCGTCGCCGATGGCGGCGCCGTGAACATCACGGAGTGGATGTCCGTCGGCGTAAGCACCGGTTCGTCAGGCCGGTTGGCCGTCACCGGGGCCGGATCGGTCCTGGCCGTGGACGCCGCCACCGTGGGGAATCAGGGCGCCGGCGAACTGATCATCGCCGATGGCGGCCTGGTCGACGTCTCAAGCGGCACGGGCCTGGTGCGGGTTGGCTACACCGCCATCGGCACGGGCAGCCTCACGATCGGGGCCGGGGTCGGCGACGCCGCCGTCGGCGCCGGAACCCTGGAGGCGGCCGAGGTCGGTTTCGGCGCCGGGACCGGCAGCCTGAACTTCAACCACACGAACACCGGCTACGCTTTCGACGCCCTGATCACCGGGGGCGGCACGGTCAACCACTACGCCGGTACGACCACCCTGACGGCGGACAACAGCTGGTCCGGGGGCACGGCCGTCCACGGCGGAACCCTGGTGATCGCCGGCGACAGCTCGGCCGTGACCGGGACC
>CAZQBJ010000246.1:0-1748 GCA_964591465.1 uncultured Brevundimonas sp. | reverse complement strand
TCCAGATCGGCCCGGTGCTCCCGGGCGGCTACGACGCCTCGAGATTCTCGATCCAGCTCGGCCACTTCGGTTTCGTCAACCTGGTCAACGCGGGCCTGGCGGACCTGCTGTTCTGGGACGGCGGCGACAGCGCCCTGCACGACAACGGCGCCATCGACGGCGGCGACGGGACCTGGTCGCTGACCGGCGCCGCCTGGACCGACATGGATGGCGCCGCCAATGGCGCGATGACGCCGGTCCCGGGACTTGCGGTGTTCATGGGGACCGGCGGCGTCGTGACCCTCGACGACAGCGGCGGCGCCCTGTCGGCCACCGGCCTGCAGTTCGCGGCCGACGGCTATGTCCTGACCGGCGACGGCCTGACCCTGGTCGAGGAGAGCGTCGGGTCCGGCGTCACCCTGCGGGTCGGCGACGGCACAGCCGCCGGCGCCGACTGGACCGCGACCGTCGAGTCGGACCTCGGCGGCGCGACCGGGGTGGCCAAGACCGACCTCGGAACCCTGGTCCTGACCGGGACCAACAGCTGGACGGCCGCGACCTCGATCCATCACGGCGCCCTGGTCTTCGACGGCGGCAGCCACACGGGAACCACCTACAATGTCGGCCGCTTCGCCGCCGACGACGGCGCCCTGGTCATCCGGGGCGGCGGCTCGGTGACCAACACCGACAGCTTCATCGGCGTCGGCTCCAACTCGGTCGGGGCCGCCACGGTGACGGGCGCAGGCTCGCAGTGGACCAGCAGCGTCCAGCTGGCGGTGGGGCTCAACGGCGACGGCGCCCTGACCATCGCGGACGGCGGCGTGGTCAGCAGCGGTTGGGCCGCGGTTGGCGCGAACCTCGGCGCGTCCGGCGCCGTGGTTGTCACCGGCGCCGGCTCGCAATGGAGCACCTGGTCGCTGATCGTGGGTGATGGGGGCGCCGGCGCGCTCCAGATCGCCGACGGCGGGGTCGTGACCGCCGCGGCCGCGATCTACTTCGGCAATCTGACCGGCAGCTCCGGCGAGGGGACCGTCGCCGGAGCCGGATCGCGCCTGTCGACCACCGCGGGTTTCTTCGTCGGCGGCGACGGAACCGGCGTGTTGAACATTCTCGACGGCGGTCTCGTGGAAACCGGCACGCCCTGGGCCTCCATCGGCGCCAACGCCGGGGGGCAGGGAGAGGCCACGGTTTCGGGGGCCGGATCGCGCTGGAACGCGGCCGGCCAACTGCACGTCGGAGCCTACGGGACGGGCGAACTGAACGTGCTCGATGGCGGGGCGGTGAACGTCGTCGGCCCGATCTTCTATGTCGGGACGAACGATGGCTCCGTGGGTGAAGCGACCGTCTCCGGCGAGGGATCGGCGCTGACGTTCCACCAGGCCCGGATCGGCTCCTACGGCCAGGGCGCCTTGCGCATTGCGGACGGCGCCGGCGCCTCGGGCGTGGACGGCTATGTCGGTGCGTTCGGCGGCGGCGTCGGCGCCCTGGCCATCGACGGCGCCGGCAGCCGCATGGACCTGACCGGCGAGATCGTGATCGGCGCCTGGGGCGCTGGCGAGGCGTCGCTGTCCAACGCCGGGGTTCTCGCCGCCGGTACGGTGCTCAGGCTGGCCCGCGAAGCCAGCGCCGCCGGCGTGCTCAACATCGGGGCGGCGGCCGGCGACGCGGCGGTCGGCGCCGGGGTGCTGGAGGCGGCGGAGCTGATCTTCGGCGCCGGGGCCGGGGCGCTGGTGTTCAACCATACGGACAGCGCCTACGCCTTCGCCGCG
>CAZQBJ010000245.1:0-2909 GCA_964591465.1 uncultured Brevundimonas sp. | reverse complement strand
CGCGTCCCGAAAGCTAGTCCGCCGCCCCCGCCGCTGAAAAGGCCGTTTCTCGCCGGCGGATCAGTCCGGGGGGCCGTAGCCGCCGCCGCCGGGGGTTTCGATGATGAACAGGTCGCCGGGGGCCATTTCGGTTTCGGCGGTGGGGCCCAGCGGCTCAACGACGCCGTCGGCCCGTTCGACCCGGTTGACGCCGACCGCGCCGGGGCGGCCGCCGGCGAGGCCGAAGGGCGGCGCGCGGCGGCGGTTGGACAGGATGGCGGCGGCCATCGGCTCGAGGAAGCGGATCTGGCGCACCACCCCGTCGCCGCCGCGGAAGGCTCCCGCGCCGCCCGAGCCGCGGCGGATGGCGAAGGCGTCCAGCCGCACCGGGAAGCGGGTCTCGAGCACCTCCGGGTCGGTCAGGCGCGAATTGGTCATGTGGGTCTGGACCGCGTCGGCCCCGGCGAAGCCCGGGCCGGCGCCGGCCCCGCCGGCGATGGTCTCGTAGTACTGGCGGGTCGCGTCGCCGAAGGTGAAATTGTTCATCGTCCCCTGGCTGGCGGCCAGCACGCCCAGCGCGCCGTACAGGGCGTCGACCACCGCCTGGCTGGTCTCGACATTGCCGGCCACCACCGCCGCCGGATAGCGCGGGTTGAGCATCGAGCCTTCGGGCACGACCAGGCGGATCGGCTTGAGGCAGCCCTCGTTCAGCGGGATGGCGTCGTCGACCAGGGTGCGGAAGACGTACAGCACGGCCGCCCGGGTGATCGACAGCGGGGCGTTGAAATTATTCGGCCGCTGGTCGCTCGTGCCGGTGAAGTCGACGGTCGCCTCGCGCGCCCGCGGGTCGACCTCGATGCGCACCCGGATCACCGCCCCGTCGTCCATCTCCAGTTCGAACGACCCGGAGCGGAGCACGGCGATGGCGCGGCGCACCGATTCCTCGGCGTTGGCCTGGACGTGGGCCATGTAGGCCTCGACCGTGGGGCGGCCGAACTCCTCGACCATGGCCGTCAGCTCGCGGGCCCCGCGGGCGCAGGCGGCCGCCTGGGCCGACAGGTCGGCCAGGTTCTGATCCGGGTTTCGCGACGGCCACGGACCCGAGGCGAACAGGGCCCGGGTCTCGGCCTCGCGCAGGGTTCCGGCGTCGACCAGCAGGAAATCGTCGATCAGCACCCCTTCCTCCTCGACCGTGCGGCTGGCCGGCGGCATGGAGCCGGGGGTGACGCCGCCGACATCGGCGTGGTGGCCACGGGCGGCGACGAAGAAGGCCGGGGCCGGATCGGCGCCGAGGAACACCGGCATGATCACGGTGATGTCCGGCAGGTGGGTCCCGCCGTTGTACGGCGCGTTCAGCATGTAGACGTCGCCGGGCCTCATCCCCCGGCCGTCGCGGGCCCCGCCGCGCGAGGCGAGGACGGCGCGGATGCTCTGGCCCATCGAGCCCAGGTGGACCGGGATGTGCGGGGCGTTGGCGATCAGCGCCCCTTCGCGGTCGAACACGGCGCAGGAGAAGTCCAGCCGCTCCTTGATGTTGACCGACCAGGCGGTGGCCCGCAGGGCCTCGCCCATCTGTTCGGCGCAGGCCATGAAGCGGCTGTTGAACACCTCCAGCAGGATCGGATCGGCCTCGGTCCCGACGGCGCGGCGGGCCGGCAGGGGCGTGACCCGCTCGAGAATCAGGTTCAGCGCCGGGTCGACCGCGGCGCGCCAGCCCGGCTCGACCACCGTGGCGCCGGCGCTTTCCAGAATCACCGCCGGCCCGTCGATCGCCGCCCCGACCGGCAGGGCCTCGCGGCTGTAGAAGGGGGTCGAATGGTCGGCCCCGGCCATGCGCACCGGATGCCGGGCGAGCGGGGCCGGCGCCGCGGCGGGGGCGGCCGGCGCCGGGGCGGCGCCGGCGGCGGTCTCGGCCGAGCGGCCGCAGGCCTCGGCCTGCAGGGTCTCGACCACCCGGGCCTTGCCCTCGGAGACGAAGCCGAAGCGGCGCCGATGGCGGGCGTCAAACGCGGCGGCCATGGCCTCGGACGGGCCGAACGGCGCGGTCAGGGTGGAGTCGGACCCGGCGTATTTGATCTCGGCCCGGGTGACGACCTCGATCGCCGCCTCGGCGAAGCCCTGGGCCGCGAGGTCGGCGCGGGCCTCGGCCTGCAGCTCGGCGGCGCGGGCGGCCAGGGCCGCGTCCGAAGCGGCCTCGAGCGGCAGGGCGACGGTGGCCTGGCGGATGGCGCGCACCTCGGCCAGGCCCATGCCCCAGGCCGACAGCACCCCGGCCAGGGGGTGGACCATCACCCGGGTCATGCCCAGGGCGTCGGCGACCAGGCAGGCGTGCTGGCCGCCGGCCCCGCCGAAGCAGTTGAGCACATAGCCGGTGACGTCGTGGCCGCGCTGAATGGAGATCGCCTTGATCGCCTCGGCCATGTTCTGCACGGCGATGGTCACGCAGCCCTCGGCCAGCTCGGCGGGGGTCAGGGCCCGGCCGGCGGCGGCGGCGACCTCGGCCGCCAGGGCCTCGAAGCCTGCGGTCACGGCCGCGGCGTCCAGCGGCTGGTCGGCGCCGGGGCCGAACACGGCGGGGAAGAACTCGGGCCGCAGCTTGCCGAGCATGACATTGCAGTCGGTCACCGTCAGCGGGCCGCCGCGGCGATAGGCGGCCGGGCCCGGCACGGCGCCGGCGGACTCCGGCCCCACCCGCAGACGGGCGCCGTCGAAGCGGCAGATCGAGCCGCCGCCGGCGGCCACGGTGTGGATCGACAGCATAGGCGCGCGCAGGCGCACCCCGGCGACCACCGCCTCGGTCGTCCGCTCGTACTCGCCGGCGAAATGCGACACGTCGGTCGAGGTGCCGCCCATGTCGAAGCCGATGACCCGCTCGAAGCCGGCGGCGCGGGCCGAGGCCGCCATGGCGACCACCCCGCCGGCCGGGCCGG
>CAZQBJ010000244.1:0-2915 GCA_964591465.1 uncultured Brevundimonas sp. | reverse complement strand
GAGATCAACGTCACGCCTTTCGTGGACGTCATGCTCGTTCTGCTCATCATCTTCATGGTGGCGGCGCCGCTCGCCACCGTGTCGGTGGAGGTGGCGCTTCCCAAAGCCGTCGCGAAGCCGGCCCCGAACCCGCCGAAGCCGATCTACATCTCGCTGCAGAACGATGGCGACGTGTACATCGGCGACGGGCGGACCGACGTCTACAGCCTGGGGGAAGACCTCCTCGGCCAGATCGGTTCGCGTAATCCCGAAGACGAACGCATCTTCATCCGCGCTGACAAGAAGGTCCGCTACGGCGACTTCATGCAGGTGATGAACGCGCTGCAGGACAGTGGTTTCTACAGCGTGGCGCTCGTCGGCGAAGACACCAGCACCTAGAGGGCCACGGTCAGCATGGCTGAGGAACATCACCGCGACCCTATCCTGGACCCCCCGCGCCGAAAGAAGAAAGGTCTTTCCGCCGGCGCTGTGGTGGGTATCGGGATCTCGGTCCTCGTGCACGCGATTGGCGCGTGGTACATTTACAACACCAAGTTCAAGCTGAAGGAGTTCAACTACTCGGACCAGTCGGTGGACGTGGAGCTCATCGAGCCCGTGCCTCCGCCGCCGCCTCCGCCGCCTCCGCCTCCGCCGCCGCCGGACACGCCCCCGCCGCCCAAGCTGCAGGTGCGTGAACCGCAAATCACGACCGAGGCCCCGCCGCCGCCGATCACTCTTCCGATCGAGGCGACGAAGAAGGAGGATCGGGTCGAGTACACGGGTCCGCCCGTGATCGTCCCCGGACCGCCGCCGCCGCCGGCTCCGCCCGCGCCGCCGCGTCCGTCGGTGATCACGAACCCGGATTGGGTTCAGCGTCCGAACGGCGCCGACCTGGCCCGGTTCTATCCGGATCGCGCGCTCGAGCGGGAGATCACCGGATCGGCCACCATCCAGTGCACCGTTCGCGAGAACGGTTCGCTGACCGACTGCTCGGTTCTGAACGAGTCCCCGTCGGGCGCCGGCTTCGGCCGGGCGACGATCCAGGCCGCGACGCGGTATCGGATGCGACCCCAGACCCGCGACGGCGCGCCCGTCGGCGGGGCCCGGGTGAACGTCACTATCCGCTGGCAGCTCTGACGACCTGAACGACGCCCCGGAGGGATTACCCCACCGGGGCGTTTTTCTTTGCCTGCGGTCGCGCGGGAGCCGATTGTGGGAGTCCAGCGTTATCGCGCCGAACTCGCTCAGGAGACCGCCATGTTCCGCAAGATTTTCGTTGCTTCCGCCGCCCTCGCCGCGACGGCCGCGCTCGCCGGCTGCGCCTACAACGAGGCGCTGGGCCGCGACCAGCTGCTGCTGGTCGACGACGCCCAGCTGGCCCAGGCGTCGAACCAGGCGTGGGCCGAGGCGCTGCGCACCCAGCAGGTCTCGCGCGACACGGCGATGAACACCCGGGTGCGTCGCGTCGGCGAGCGGATCGTCCAGGCCGCCGGCATGACCGACCGCCGCTGGGAATATGCGGTGTTCGTCAGCGACAGCCCCAACGCCTTCGTCCTGCCCAGCGGGCAGATCGGCGTGACCACCGGCCTGCTGCGCCTGACGGCCAACGACGACCAGCTGGCGGCGGTGATCGGCCACGAGGTCGGCCACGTGGTCGCCCATCACGCGGCCGAGCGCTATTCGCAGACCGCCCTGACCCAGACCGGCCTGCAGGTGGCCACCGGCGTGGCCGGCGATTACGGCCGCGCGGTCGGGGCCCTGGGCGGCCTGGGCGCGCAGCTGGGCGTGCTGCTGCCGTTCTCGCGCCGGCATGAGCTGGAGGCAGATCGGCTGGGCGTGGACTACATGGCGCGCGCCGGCTACCGCCCGACCGAGTCGATCGCCCTGTGGCGGACGATGGCCCAGCAGCGCCAGTCCGGCACGCCGGAATTCGCCTCGACCCACCCGTCGGACCAGACCCGCATCGCGGAGCTGGAGGCCTATATCCGCAGCCGCGGCTGGTCCTGACCGGTCGGCGCCGGTTGGCGCTTGATCGGACCGGGCGAGGCGGCTAGACACGCTGCTCGCGTCAGCGCGCCGCCTTAGCTCAGTTGGTTAGAGCGCCGGTTTGTGGAGCCGGAGGTCCTCAGTTCGAGCCTGAGAGGCGGTACCATTCCTCAGTGAAAATCACGGGACGACGGCAGGATGCGCACATCGCGCGGATGCCGTCGGCGCGCCGCCGTCTCGCGCGGATCGGCGACCGTCTGGTCGGCGATGTCCGCCAGGGCCGGGGTCCAGTCTTCCAGATGTTCGGCGACCAGATGGGTGACGCCCTCGGCCCGCTGCACGCGGCCGCGGATGACCACCATGCGGCCGCCCATCGCCTCGGGCCGGAATCGCTCGAACACCTGCGGCCACAGCACGGCGTTGGCCACCCCGGTTTCGTCCTCGATGGTCATGAAGACCACCCCCTTGGCCGAGCCGGGTCGCTGGCGCACCAGCACCACGCCGCCCACCTGGACCCGCCGATTGGCCGGAACCTCGCCCAGCTCGGCGGCGCGGATCACGCCTGACGCCTGCAGCCTGGAGCGCAGGAAGGCGACCGGGTGCCCCTTCAGGGACAGGCGGATGGCCTGGTAGTCGCCGATCACCTCCTCGCCGGGCGTCAGGCGGGGCAGGGCCTCGGGCGGCGCCCCGTCGTCCTCCTCGAGGCCCATGGCCTCGAACAGGGGGGCGGGCGCGGCCCGGGGCGCGCCCTGGGCGGCCCACAGGCCCTGGCGGCGCGACAGGTCCAGCGAGGTCAGGGCGTCGGCCTCGGCCAGCCGGTCCAGCTCCGCCGCCGGCAGGGCCGCGCGTCGCCGCAGATCGTCCAGCGAGCGATAGCCCCCCGCCGGCCGCGCCGCGACGATCTGATCGGCCCAGGCCTGGCGGAAGCCGTCAATGGTCCGCAACCCCAG
>CAZQBJ010000243.1:0-2963 GCA_964591465.1 uncultured Brevundimonas sp. | reverse complement strand
GGCGCTAGCACCCGAAAGGATCAGGCACATGAAACTGAACGAAATTCGCGACAACGAAGGCGCCGCCCGCAAGCGCATGCGCGTCGGCCGCGGCCCGGGTTCGGGCAAGGGCAAGACCGCCGGGCGCGGCGTCAAGGGGCAGAAGTCCCGCTCGGGCGTCAGCCTGATCGGCTTCGAAGGCGGCCAGATGCCGCTGTACATGCGCATGCCCAAGCGCGGCTTCAACAACCCGGGCGCGCTGAAGCTGGCCGAGGTCAACCTGTGGCGCCTGCAGGAAGCCGTCGACGCCAAGAAGCTGGATCCGAAGAAGACCGTCGACGCCGAGGCCCTGGTGGCCGCCGGCGTGATCCGTCGGGCCCGCGACGGCGTGCGCGTGCTGGGCACCGGCGAGCTGAAGGCCAAGCTGAACCTGACCGTCTGGTCGGCCTCGTCCGGCGCGATCAAGGCGATCGAGGCCGCGGGCGGCTCGGTGACGCAGGAACGCATCGCCGCTGAAGCCAAGGCGCAGGCCGCGATCGACAAGCGGAACGCCGCCAAGGGCAAGCCGAAGCCGGCCAAGGCCTGAAGAAGCTTTACGGGCGGCCCTCGCTAAAGGGCCGCCTATCGCCTATCTGGGGCAGGTCTCAAGTCTCGGGGAAACTGCATGGCCTCGGCCGCCGAACAACTTGCCGCCAACATGAACTTCGGCGCGTTTTCGCGCGCCAAGGAGCTGCACAAGCGCCTGCTCTTCACCGTGGGCGCGCTGATCGTCTACCGGATCGGCACCTATGTGCCGATTCCGGGGATCAATTCGCAGGCGTTCCTGGACTTCTTCGGGAACCCCGAACAGCAGCGCGGCATCCTGGACATGTTCAACATGTTCTCCGGAGGCGCCGTCGAACGGATGGCCGTCTTCGCGCTGAACGTGATGCCGTACATCTCGGCCTCGATCATCGTGCAGCTGCTCGGGGCGGTGTATCCGCCGTGGGAGAAGCTGAAGAAGGAAGGCGGCGAGTCCGGCCGCAAGCAGCTTAACCAGTACACCCGCTATCTGACGGTGTTCCTGGCCCTGGCCCAGTCGATGGGCATCGCCATCGGCCTGCAGAACCAGCCGGGGCTGGTCGACCAGCCGGGGCTGTTCTTCCTCGCCACCACGGTCTTCACCCTGACGGGCGGGACCATGTTCCTGATGTGGCTGGGCGAGCAGGTGACGGCCCGCGGCGTCGGCAACGGCGTCAGCCTGATCATCTTCGCCGGCATCATCGCGGTGCTGCCGGGCACCATCGCGCGCATGCTGGGCCTGGCCCAGCAGGGCCAGATCACCGCCTTCACCCTGCTGTTCATCGCGACGATCGCGGTGGCCGTGATCGTGTTCATCGTGTTCATGGAGCGGGCCCAGCGCCGCCTGCTGGTCCAGTATCCCAAGCGCCAGCAGGGCAACCGCATGGTGGGCGGGGAGAGCTCGTTCCTGCCGCTGAAGGTCAACACCGCGGGGGTCATCCCGCCGATCTTCGCCTCGTCGCTGCTGCTGCTGCCGACCACCGTGGCCCAGATGACCGCCACCGCGGACCTGCCGTCGTGGATGAGCTGGCTGCCGCAGGTCACCGCCCAGCTGAGCAGCGGCCAGCCGCTGTTCCTGGTGCTGTACGGCGCGATGATCCTGTTCTTCACGTTCTTCTACACCGGGATCATGTTCAATCCCGAGGACACGGCCGACAACCTGCGCAAGTACGGCGGCTTCCTGCCCGGCATCCGCCCGGGCCGGCGGACGGCGGAGTACATCGACTATGTGCTGACCCGGCTGACGACCATCGGCGCGGTGTATCTGACCATGGTCTGTCTGCTGCCCGAGTTCCTGATCGGCCAGTTCCCCAGCGTCGGCTATTTCGGCGGCACCTCGCTGCTGATCGTGGTCTCGGTGACCATGGACACGGTCTCGCAGATCCAGTCGCACCTGCTGGCTCACCAGTACGAAGGCCTGATCAAGAAGGCCAAGTTGCGCGGCCGCGGCGCCCTGTCGTCGGGTCGGCGATAGGCGCGAGGGGGCGTCATGAACCTGATCCTGTTTGGCCCGCCGGCGGCGGGGAAGGGCACCCAGGCCAAGCGTCTGGTCGCCGAGCGCGGCATGGTCCAGCTGTCGACCGGCGACATGCTGCGCGCGGCCCGGGCCTCCGGCTCGGAGCTCGGCCGCAAGGTGGCGGGCATCATGGATCGGGGCGAGCTGGTCTCTGACGAGATCGTTATCGCGCTGATCGAGGAGCGGCTGCCCGAGGCCGAGGCCGCGGGCGGAGCGATCTTCGACGGCTTCCCGCGAACCGTGGCCCAGGCCGAGGCGCTGGACGCCATGCTGGCGGCCCGCGGCTCGCGCATCGACCGGGTGATCCGGCTGAAGGTCGACGACGAGGCCCTGCTGGCCCGCGTCACCCGCCGTTTCGGCGAGGAAGGCCGGGCCGACGACAATCCGGAGAGTTTCAAGGTTCGCCTGGGCGCCTACAACGCCCAGACCGCTCCGCTGCTTCCCTATTACGAGGCGCAGGGCAAGCTGTCCGAGGTGGACGGCATGGGCTCGGTCGAGGCGGTCGCCGCGGCGATCGCCGAGGCGCTGGCCTGAACAGACGAGCGCGGTCCTTAACGGACCGCAAAACCGGTTGACGGAAACGGATTCGTCCCTATAAGGGTCCGCTTCCGCGAAAGGGCGCGACACGTGCCGGGCTTTGAACAGGGCCGGGGCGTCGTTCGTGTCTGTAATGCGTTGAGGAGAAACCAGGCTTTGGCCCGTATCGCTGGCGTCAACATTCCGACCAACAAGCGCGTCGAAATCGCGCTGCAGTACATCCATGGCATCGGCGCGAAGTCGGCCAGGGACATCATTGGCAAGGTCGGCATCGAGCCTTCCCGTCGGGTCAACGAGCTGACCGACGCCGAGGTCCTGCAGATCCGCGAGACCATCGACCGCGACCTTACGGTCGAGGGCGACCTGCGTC
>CAZQBJ010000242.1:0-2993 GCA_964591465.1 uncultured Brevundimonas sp. | reverse complement strand
AGTCCTGCGGTAATATGTCAAGCACCAAAATCAAAGGAATTGGAAATTCTAAACCGCAAAAGTTCTAAAAAAGGCAATACTAAAGAAACCCAGTGAAATGAATTACATTTACTGGAAATTATAGAAGGATTTAGGGTTTTGTTATTCCCTATTTATTCACCTTCCTTCTAGGCGTGTAAATTTGGTCGTTACGTAGCAGCGCATCGACCAAACGCACAAGTTTTCTTGCGGTTAAGACGAGTGCTCTTTTATGTTGGTGCTTTGGAACTTCATGATACTTTTTCAGGTAATATGCCCGAAATTCAGGTTCATTTCGTTGTACCGAGTTGGCAGCTTCAACTAGGTAGTAACGAAGATAATGGTTTCCTGATCGTATCATGTTTGTTTCCTCTGCCTGAAACTTTCCTGATTGATGTTTGGACCATGTTAACCCGGCATATTTCGCTAATGATGCTTGATTATCAAAGCGTTCAATTTGTCCAATTTCAGCTAATATTCCGGCACAATAAACGGGTCCGATGCCAGGGATCGTCTGTAAAGTGTTTGGAATGCCCTCTAATAGCTTTTGAATGGCTTTATCCAATTCCTTGATCTGCTTGGTAATACTTCGAATGGACTCAATGGAAGTCGCCAACAAAAGGTCAATCGAGTCTTCTACACACTTGGATAAACGATAAGAAGATCTGGCTGCCTTTTGAATAGATTTGGCTATACATTCGGCATCAGTAAAGCGGTTTTTGCCCTTTTCCTGAAGATAATGCGCAAGTTCCTGGAGATCCATGGAGCTGATTTCATCCAGGCTATACTTTTCGAGTAACAGCTCCATCATGGCGTTTCCAAACACGGAACTTTTCACTTCAGCTGTAAAAGAACTACACTTGTAAAAAAGGTTTTGGAGGAAATACTGTTTTTCACGAGTTAAATTGTGAACGAGATGATATCTCATTCTCGTTAACCTTTGAAGGGCAATATATTGTTCCTGCATGACAGCAGAAAGTCGAAGGCGTCCGAAACGGAGTCGATCCGCAATAATCCAGGCATCGATATGGTCTGTTTTATTGAGATCCGTATAGGACTCCTTAAACTTCTTAATTAGTTTTGGGTTAATCGTAAATACTTTTGTATTAAACTTCTTCAGAGATTCATCTTCATGAAAGAACATGGCTGGGTGCCAACTGTAAACCGATGTGGCTTCCATCCCGATTTGAATCTCTTGAATCAAGTTTTTTCGGGCAATATCCACGATTTGATTTCGTAGATAAGATGCCCCAGTTAAATTGTTTTCAACAGTTAGAGAAGATAATGTTTCACCATCTAAATTCATGACACAAGCTTTCATATCTTGAGAGCTGACGTCTATTCCGACAAATAACTTCATGGGAGAAACCTCCTTTCATTTTAGGATCAGGGGAAGGACTCTTCGGGATGTCCCCAGCGCACTTGTTGATCAATCACCCTCGCGTATGAGAACTCGCTCTGATCCATGAGCTGCCTGGAAGCTGCCACTTCCAGCATGGGTTGCCAGAGGGAACAGCCTGCGGGTTAGAAGTTCAAACAAGAGCTGGAGAAACAGACTTCAATAGTAGTCAAGCTACAGGAGGAAGAAGGATTTCCCCAAATGATCCTTAAAACCATTATCTAGGGACATCACGAAAAGTCCACCCCTAAAATGGAAATTTTTCAGATAGTGGTGGGCTAGCCCACCACTATCTGAACCAGCTCCTATGAAGTTATCAAAGAACAAAATTCTAACTGGAAAATACCTCAAAAGAGGATTCTAAAAATACTATACGAGGAGGATCCGGCATTGCCAAAATCTCGTCTTCAATTTTGGACATTGGAAATATTATTGATTGTTGGTATCATTTATTTACTCACAAAAATTTCCTTTCTTTTTGAACCAATTTTTGTTTTTGCATCAACATTGTTTTTCCCGATATTAATTTCAGGATTTTTATTCTTTTTATTTAATCCTATAGTTGTTCTATTAGAAAAATATAAAGTTCCGAGAACGCTTGGCATTTTACTCCTTTATGTTGCTTTTATCACACTTATTTCCTTCTTTATCGGGATTGTTGGACCAATTATTAGTCGACAAATTATGGACTTCTTTAATGCCATTCCTATTTATATTAAAGATTTAAGAATGATGTTGAATAATTTCGCCGATACGAAAGCGTTCCATTGGATCGTTACACAAGATTACGTGTCATTAGAAAAAATTGAAGATACTTTGACAAGCTTTTTATCTCAATTACCAGATGCATTCTCTACAAGCATTTCAAGTATTATTAGCCTCATTACAAATGTAACATTAACTTTAGTAACGGTACCGTTTCTACTTTTCTATATGTTAAAAGACGGTCATAAAATGCCGCATGCGATTGTAAAATTTTTGCCAGGTTCTTATCGAAATGAAGGATTACAAATTTTAAGAAATACGAGCAACACGTTAGCTTCCTATATTCAAGGACAAATAACCGTAGCCTTTTTCGTCGGTACGTTGGCGTTTATTGGATATTTGATTATTGATTTACCGTACGCTTTAATTTTGGCCATTGTCGTATCTATTACAAATATCATTCCATATGTTGGCCCATTTTTAGGTGCTGCACCAGCTGTCATCATTGGATTTTTTGATTCACCGACAACAGGATTATTAGCTATCATTGTTATATTCATTGCCCAACAAATTGAAGGAAACTTATTATCACCATTAATCATTGGGAAAAAACTTGATACTCACCCAGCAACCATTATCATCCTATTACTAGTCGCGGGGAATTTAGCTGGTATTTTAGGTATGATTTTAGCCATTCCAGTTTATGCAGTTGTCAAAACACTTGTGTTAAATATTACAAGCTTAATTAAACTGCATCGATTAGCTAAACAAAATGAACAAATGAACAATACGTAAAAGTAAGTAAAAAAGCGGGAAAATCGTTGGTTATGACGATACGATTATCGTTAATGGCTTATCGCTAGATTTGCAG
>CAZQBJ010000241.1:0-3010 GCA_964591465.1 uncultured Brevundimonas sp. | reverse complement strand
GTCCCTCCCCTTCATGGGGAGGGTGGCCGCGAAGCGGCCGGGTGGGGACGGCATCCTTCAGCGCGGCTCTTATCTCCCGGATCACCCGGTCGAGATCGTCCCGGACGTCGGCATTGAGAAACCGAAGGGTGCGAAACCCCTCCCGGGCGAAAACGGCGTCGCGGATCGCGTCGTGCCTCGCGCGGGCCAGGTGGGTCGCGCCATCGACCTCGACGATCAACCGGCGCCGGAAACATACGAAGTCCAGGTAGTAACCTCTCAGGGGAGCCTGGCGGCGGAAATGGAAACCCTCCGCGCGCAGGGGGCGGAGCGCGACCCACAATCGGGCCTCGGGCG
Organism: uncultured Brevundimonas sp.; assembly: GCA_964591465.1. GTDB lineage: Bacteria > Pseudomonadota > Alphaproteobacteria > Caulobacterales > Caulobacteraceae > Brevundimonas. Next base: position 2,674 of record CAZQBJ010000241.1, on the reverse strand, counting down.
GCGTCATTCTCTTCCGCATGTCGCGGGCCTTGGCGATGATGGCCATGGGCCGTCCCCACCCCGCCGCCGCTTCGCGCCGGCGTCCCTCCCCATTAAGGGGAGGGAGAATGCGCCAATTGCAATCTGAGGTCGAGCGCCAGATTGACTGCAGGTCGCGCCGCGCCCATGTGTTTTCGCGCCAGACGGCCGGGCGGTCGCGGGTCTCTTCGGAGGCTCGAGGAAAGTCCGGGCTCCACGGTGAAAAGGCGGCGGGTAACGCCCGCCGGGAGCGATCCCAGGGATAGCGCCACAGAAAGCAAACCGCCCCGCCGGGCTTCGGTCCCGCGGGGTAAGGGTGAAAGGGTGGGGTAAGAGCCCACCGCGGACCTGGCGACAGGGACGGCATGGCAAGCCCCGCCTGGAGCAAGACCGAATAGGGACCCCGCGCTCGTTCGCGAGCAGGCGCACCGGCTGAGGGGTCCGGGTAGGTCGCGAGAACCGTCCAGCAATGGGCGGTCCAGATGAATGACCGTCGCCGCCTTCGGGCGGGACAGAACCCGGCTTACAGGCCGTCTGGCGTTTCCTTTCCGCGTTAACCCCTGTGGCGCCGCTTCGCCCACAGGCTGTGAATACTGGCGCTGTTCTGTGTATGTTCCGCAGATGGCAGGTATAGGCGGGTCCGGAGCCGCCCATTTGGTTAAAAAGTGGCAACCAGTGTCATTGCGTCCCAACTGATCCCATGATACCCCAAACGCTGTCGCCACAGGTGTGATTTGCGTCGGGTCGGCCGACGCGGCCTCGGGCGTTGAGGGACGGGCTGAGGGGCCCGAGGGCGAGCGGTGTTTCTCTCGACCTACGAGAAGCAGCTCGACGCCAAGCGGCGCCTTCTGGTGCCGCAGGATTACCGCACCGCCGACACCGGCTCGCTGAACGGCGTGTTCTGCTTTCCCTCGATCGAGGCCGACTGCGTCGAGGCCGGCGGCGACGTGCTGTTCGAGCAGTACCAGCGGGTGATCGACAGCCTGCCGTTCGGCGACGACCTGCGCTCGTCGCTGGAGTGGATGGTCTGCGGCGAGCAGAAGCCGCTGGCCTACGACTCCGCCGGGCGCATCGTGCTGCCCGAGGCCCTGTGCGAGGAGTTCGGCCTGGTCGACACGGTGGTCATCGTCGGCCTGCGCGACCGCTTCCAGATCTGGAACCGCGAGCGCTGGGCCCAGCGCCGCGACGAGCAGCGCCGCATCGCCCGCGCCGGCCTGGCCCAGCTGGGCGCCCTGCGGCGCCAGGCGGCCGGCGGCGGAGGCGGCGCATGAGTCCGCACGCCCCGGTCCTGCTGGACGAGGTGATCGCCGCGCTCGATCCGAAGCCCGGCGAGGTGATGATCGACGGCACCTTCGGGGCCGGCGGCTACAGCCGGGCCATCCTGGCGCGCGGCGCGAAGGTGGTGGCCTTCGACCGCGATCCGTCGGTGCGGCCCTACGCCGATCTTCTGGAGGAGGATTTCCGCGGCCGCCTGCAGCTGCACAACCGGCGCTTCTCGGAGATGGCCGAGGGGCTGGCGGCCAGCGGCCGCGAGCGCTGCGACGGGGTGACCCTGGATATCGGCGTCTCGTCGATGCAGCTGGACCAGGCCGGGCGCGGCTTCTCGTTCATGCGCGATGGGCCGCTGGACATGCGCATGGGCGGCGACGGGCCGACCGCCGCCGACATCGTCAACACCTGGGGTCACGGCGAGCTGGCCCACGCCTTCCGCCTGTACGGCGAGGAGCGCCAGTCGGGGCGGGTGGCCACGGCCATCCTGCGCCGGCGCGAGGCGCAGCCGTTCAGCCGCACGCTGGATCTGGCCGAGGTGGTGGAAAAGGCCCTGGGCGGGCGGCGCGGCGCCCCGATCCATCCGGCCACCCGGGTGTTCCAGGCCCTGCGCATCGTGGTCAATGAGGAGCTGGCCGAGCTGGAGGCCGGCCTGGCCGCGGCCGAGCGGGTGCTGGCCGCCGGCGGGCGGCTGGCGGTGGTCACCTTCCACTCGCTCGAGGATCGCATCGTCAAGGCGTTCCTGACCGAGCGCACGGGCAATACGCCGGGCGGTTCGCGGCACATGCCGGCGGTGACCGACCCGCGCCAGCCGACTTTCGCGCTGCTGTTCAAGGGCGCGCGGGAGGCCGGCGAGGCCGAGCGGCTGGCCAATCCGCGAGCCCGCTCGGCCCGCCTGCGGGCGTATGCTCCTTACTCCAACTTTCCCGTCGGAGCGGCAATAATGAGCAGTGATGGGCGTATTTTCTCCGGATGCAATGTCGAGAATGCCGTGTATCCCACCGGCATGTGCGCCGAGCGAACGGCTGTGGGGACCGCGGTGGCCGCCGGCGCCCGCCGCTTTGGAGCGATCGCCGTCATCGCCGACGCGCCCGATGTTTGCGTCCCGTGCGGCAGCTGTCGGCAAGTGCTGGCCGAGTTTGACGACGGCGAACTCGAGGTCATCATGGCCAACGTAGCAGGACGGGTGCGCGTCGTGCGCCTCTCGCAATTGCTGCCGCACGCCTTTGGAGCCGACCACTTGGGACACACCTAGGATGGTCGAAAGCGTGGATAGGTGAATTTGGAAGAAGGGGGAGACGCAATGTGAGTCGTCTCGAGACGAACGAGACGGGTGGCGACATGAAGCGGGAGATCGGGGAGCCGAGTCCGTTTAGGTCTGGATTCG
>CAZQBJ010000240.1:0-3032 GCA_964591465.1 uncultured Brevundimonas sp. | reverse complement strand
AGCCGATGTCGCCGAAGGTGTTGCCCGGCTTCACCTGCGCCAGGCCCAGCTCGAGCGCCTCGTAGGTCACGTCGATCAGGCGGCGCGCCCGGGCGTTGATGTTCCCCACCGGATACATGCGGCTGGAATCGCCGTGCCAGCCGTCGACGATCACCGTGTGGTCGATGTTGACGATGTCCCCGTCCTTCAGCACCCGGTCGCCCGGAATGCCGTGGCAGACCACGTGGTTGATCGAGGTGCAGACCGTCTTGGTGTAGCCCTTGTAGCCCAGGCAGGCCGGCACGCCGCCGCGCTCGACGGTGAAGGCGTGGATGCGCGCGTCCAGCTCGTCGGTGGTCACGCCCGGGACCACGTACTCGGTGATCATGTCCAGCGCCTCGGCCACCAGCCGGCCGGCCTTGCGCATGCCCTCGAAGCCTTCGGGGCCGTGCAGGCGGATGGTGCTGGAGCGGGTCCAGGTCTCGGTGTCGGCGTCGGCGGCGAGTTCGATCATCAGGGTCTCGGCAGGGCCGGCGCCCGGCGCCAGCGGATGGGGCGATCCAGCCGGATCGCTTCGGGACTTAGGTGGCAACCATAGCACAGAACCTCAACCCCCTTGCCGGCCGCCTCGCGCAGGGCCGGGCCATAGGCGCGGTCGATGTCGTCGGCGGTGTCGAACAGGTCGCAGTCCATGCGCTGGATGACGAACAGCATCACCGCCCGGCCGCCGTCGGCGGCCACCCGCTCGAGGGCCTTCAGGTGCTTGACCCCGCGCACGGTGTTGCAGTCGGGAAACTCCGCCAGGCCCGGCTCGCGCAGGAAGTGGCAGTTCTTGATCTCGACATAGGCCGGGCGGCGGCCCTCGCTCGTCAGCAGGATGTCGATGCGGCTGTCGGTGTCGTAGCGCACCTCGCGCCGCATCCGGTCATAGCCGGCCAGCTCCGGAATCGCGTCGGCGGCGATGGCCGCCTCGGCGATCCGGTTGGGGTTCATGGTGTTCACCCCGACCAGGGCCCCGTCGATCTCGACCATCTCCAGCGTCAGCGGCAGCTTCCGCTTCGGATCGGCCGAGCGCGACAGCCACACCGGCAGGCCCGGCGCGGTCAGGCCCAGCATGGCGCCGGGATTGGGCACGTGGGCGGTCGCCGCGGTCCCGTCCTCCAGCACCACGTCGGCCAGGAACCGCTTGTAGCGACGCACCAGCACGCCGCGCTCAAGGGAGCCGGTGAACACCATCGGGTCGTCAGGCCTGGGCGGCGTAGCCCTTGCCGCCGTTGCTGGGCCGGCGGCGACGGCGCTTGAACGCGGCGCCGGCGGGGCGGGCCTCGTCATTGGCCGCGACCGGGGCCCGTTCGCCCTTCAGCGGATCGAACGCCGGACGGGCCGGCTGGGCGCCGTTGCGGGCGCGCTCGCCGCCGCGGTTGCGGTGGGGCTGGCCCTTGGCGCCGGTCGGCTTGACGCCGTGACGGCCGCCGCGGCGCGGACCGCGGCCCTCGGCCCGCTCGCCGCCCTCGCGCTCGGGCAGGGTGGCCTTCTTGCCGACCCCGGCCGCCAGGATCGAGGCGTCCAGCTGGGCCAGCTGCTTGTCGTTGCGGCGGTCGATGGCCGGGATCTTCTGGCGCGTGACCTTCTCGATGTCCTTCAGCAGCTTCATCTCGTCGCCGGCGACGAAGCTGATCGCCGTGCCGTCGGCGCCGGCGCGGGCCGTCCGGCCGATGCGGTGCACATAGGCCTCGGGCACGAACGGCAGTTCGAAGTTCACCACGTGCGAGACGCCGTCGACATCGATGCCGCGGGCGGCGATGTCGGTGGCCACCAGCACCCGCAGCTTGCCGGCCTTGAAGGCGGCCAGGGTGCGCTCGCGCTGGGGCTGGCTCTTGTTGCCGTGGATGGCCCCGGCCTCGACGCCGCCGGCCTCGAGATAGGCGGCCACCTTGTCGGCGCCGTGCTTGGTCTTGGTGAACACCAGGCAGCGGGTGAAGCCCGGGTCGGAGAACATCTCGGTCAGCAGGGCCCGCTTGCGGCCCTGTTCGATCCAGATCACCGACTGGTTGATGCGCTCGACGGTGGTCGCCTGCGGCGTGACCTGGACCTTGACCGGGTCCTTGAGCAGCTCGCCGGCCAGCTTGCCGATCTCCGACGGCATGGTGGCCGAGAAGAACAGGTTCTGGCGCTTGGCGGGGATGCGGCTGACGATCTGGCGGATCGGCTTGATGAAGCCGAGGTCGAGCATCTGGTCGGCCTCGTCGAGCACGAAGATCTCGGTGCGGCTGAGGTCCAGGGTCTTCTGCTGGACGTGGTCCAGCAGGCGGCCGGGGGCGGCCACCAGGACGTCGAGCCCCTGCTGCAGGGCGCGCTCCTGCGGCCCGTACTTCACGCCGCCGAAGATGACGGCGACGCGGAAGCCCAGGTGCTGGCCATAGGCCTTGAAGCTTTCACCGATCTGGGTGGCCAGTTCGCGCGTCGGCGACAGCACCAGCACCCGCGTGGTGCGCGGAACCGGGGCGACGCGGTTGGCGGCCAGGCGGTGCAGGATGGGCAGGGCGAAGGCCGCGGTCTTGCCGGTGCCGGTCTGGGCGATGCCCAGCAGGTCCTTGCCGGCCATCACGTCGGGGATGGCCTGCTGCTGGATCGGGGTGGGGGTGACATAGCCTTCGGAGGCGAGCGCCTGCAGCAGGGCCGGGTTCAGGCCCATGTCGGCGAAGGCGATATTGGTCTTGGTCAATCGAGTTTCTTTCGCGTGCGGCGGCGCGCAGGGCCCGGCTCGAAGCCGTTGGCGGGCGCCGCCAATCCCGACAGCGCGACCGAACGGACGCCCCGGCGGGGTGGATCGGGCGCCGCCCCGCGTGTCCGGGCAGCGAATGAAAAAGGAGATGGGCCGGTCGCTGCTACAGTCAGGTCTTCACTCAGGAGGAAGACCCACACGCGCTGGAGCGCATCCGGACATCGCGTTGTGCGACGCAGCGTAAGTGGGGGAACAATGCGGCGCGGTCAAGGCGCCGCGGCCCGGCGGGGTTCGCCGGACCGCCGATGCGCCTATTCGGTCACGGTCG
>CAZQBJ010000239.1:0-3041 GCA_964591465.1 uncultured Brevundimonas sp. | reverse complement strand
CCCCGCCGGCCGGGCCGGACAGCACCGCATCCTTGCCGCGGAAGGCGTCGGCGGCCGTCAGACCGCCGCTGGACTGCATGAACTGCAGCGGGGCGTCCTGGCTCAGGGCGGCGCCGACCCGGTCGACATAGGCGCGCAGCACCGGCGACAGATAGGCGTCGGCCACCGTGGTGTCGCCGCGGCCGATCAGGCGGATCAGGGGGGCGACCTCGTGGCTGACCGAGACCTGGGTGAAGCCGGCCTCGGCCGCCAGCTCCGCCAGCCGGGCCTCGTGCGCGGTCCAGCGCCAGCCGTGCATCAGCACGATGGCCAGGGCGGTGAAGCCCTCGGCCCGGGCCGCCTGAAGCTCCGCCCGCGCGCGGGATTCGTCCAGCGGAGTCAGAACCGCGCCGTCGACCCCGACCCGCTCGTGGATCTCGATCACCCGGTCGTAGAGCTGATCGGGCAGGACGATGCGCCGGGCGAACAGCTCGGGCCGGCTCTGCCAGCCGATGCGCAGGGCGTCGGCGAAGCCGGCGGTGATGGCCAGCACGGTCGGCTGGCCCTTGCGCTCCAGCAAGGCGTTGGTCGCCACAGTGGTGCCCATGCGCACCGCCGCGACCACCCCCGGCGCCAGCGGGCCGGGTCCGGCGCCGGTCAGGCGGCGGACGCCCTCGACGGCGGCGTCGGCGTAATGTTCCGGGTTCTCCGACAGCAGCTTGGCCGTGTGCAGGGCGCCGTCCGGGGCGCGCGCCACGATGTCGGTGAAGGTGCCGCCGCGATCGATCCAGAAGCGCCATCCCGGCGCCGTCGCGGCGGTCGTCATGCTGGCCCCACCCCTGCTGTCGCGGACACGGGCGCGATCATCGCGCCCCGGCGGCCGGGCGCAACCCCCGGACCTAGTCGTCGATCATCGATTGCAGGGTCCGGGCCAGCCGGTCGCACAACTCCTGGCGCTGGGCGCGGGTCATGGAGAAGTCGCCGGTGGTCTCGCGGCCGACCGCCACGCCCTTGATCAGCGAAGCGACCAGGTGGGCCCGGATGGCCCGGTCCTCGCCGCCGATCCAGTCGGCCAGCGGCCGGTAGAACCGCTGCTCGGACGAACCGCGCACGATCTCGGCCGCCTTGGCCGAGGACATCGATCGCAGCACGATCAGCAGGCCCTGGTACTTGCAGTGGTCCTGATCGCCGAAGATCAGCTCGTCCGCCACCCGTTCGCCGAAGGTCTCCCGGGGGCCGTCGATCAGGGTGGTGCGGCCGCGACAGCTGTCCAGCGCGGCGGAGAACAGGTCCTCCTTGGACCCGAAGTAGCGCGAGATCAGCGCCGCATCGACGCCGACGTCGCCGGCGATGTCGCGCAGGCCGACGTCGTCGTAGCTGTCGCGGGTGAACCGGTCGCGCGCCGCATCCAGAATAGCCGATCGCGTGGCCGCCGCATTGCGCGCCCTTGCGGGAACAAGGTCCGTCACCGGTGATCACCTCCCGAACAAAAAAATCGACAGCCGATGTCATCGGCCGTTGACAATGATAGCCGTTTCGTTTCATCAAGTCATCAGGCGTTGACTCGCGGGCCCTCCCCTCTGCCGGCGATCCGTCCAGACAGGGAGAACCGGTCCAGATGCGCGGACTGAACGTCATCACCGCGTCCGTCGTCGCGACGGTCGCGCTCTACGGCTGCATGGAACAATCCGAGGCCCAGGCGCCGCAGGCCCCGCCGGTGACGGTGGCGGCCCCGCTGTCGCAGCAGGTGGTCGACTGGGACGAGTTCGTCGGCCGCTTCGAGGCGGCCCAGTCGGTCGAGGTGCGCGCCCGCGTCGGCGGCTACATCCAGGCGGTGCACTTCCGCGACGGGCAGTTCGTCCGCCGCGGCCAGCTGCTGTTCACCCTCGACCCGCGCCCGGCGCAGGCGCAGCTGGCCGCCGCCCGGGCCCAGCTGGCCCAGGCCGAGGCCCAGCTGGCCCTGGCCCGCAGCAACTTCACCCGCAACGAGGGACTGCTGGACGCCCAGGCCATCTCCCAGGCCGAGTTCGACGCCAGCCGCGCCGCCGTGCAGCAGGGCGAGGCGGCGGTCGCTGCGGCCAACGCCGCCATCCGCAGCGCCGAGCTGCAGCTGAGCTTCACCCGGGTGACCGCGCCGATCTCAGGCCATGTGTCGGACCGGCGGGTCGACGCCGGCAACCTGGTCGCCGGCGGCTCCTCGGCCGCGGACGTGCTGACCACGATCGTGTCCAGCGCCCCGATCCACTTCACCTTCGAAGGCTCCGAGGCGGTGCTTCTGAAGTACCAGCGCGACGCCGCCGAGGGCCGCGGCGCGCCGATCCGCATCCGGCTGCAGGACGAGAGCGACTATCGCTGGAGCGGCGCCCTGGACTTCACCGACAACGCCATCGACCCGGCCTCGGGCACCATTCGCCTGCGGGCCGTGGTCGGCAACGGCTCGGGCTTCCTGCGCCCGGGCATGTTCGGCCACGCGCGGCTGGCCGGCGCCGGGGCCTACCAGGCGCTGCTGGTGCCCGACACGGCGATCGTCACCGACGGCGCGCGCAAGGTCGTCTATGTGGTCGGCGCCGACGGCACGGTGGCCGCCAAGCCGGTCCAGCTGGGCCCGCTGACCCAGGGCCTGCGCGTCGTGCGCGCCGGCCTGGCCCCGGACGACCGGGTGGTGATCAACGGCATCCAGCGGGCGACCCCCGGCCAGCAGGTCACGGCCCAGCCCGGGACCATCACCCCGGTGGAATCGACGGCGGAGACGCCGACCACCTCGGCCCCGCCGGCGGCGACGGCGACCTTCGCCGGCTCGGCCGGCTGATCGGACGCCGTCATGAATTTCTCCCGCTTCTTCATCGACCGGCCGATCTTCGCGATCGTCATCGCGGTCTTCATCACCCTGATCGGGGCCTTCGCCTATCCGGTGCTGCCGCTGTCGCAGTATCCGGAGATCGCACCGCCGACGATCAGCATCAACACCGCCTATCCGGGCGCCTCGGCCGAGACCCTGGCCGAGACCGTGGCGGCGCCGATCGAGCAGGAGGTCAACGGCGTCGAGGGCATGCTCTACATGA
>CAZQBJ010000238.1:0-3048 GCA_964591465.1 uncultured Brevundimonas sp. | reverse complement strand
TTCTATCGCCTGCCGGAGATCGGCTACATCCTGCATCCGGACGTCTGGGGCCGGGGCCTGGCGCACGAGGCCTGCGCGGCGGTGATCGACCATGTGTTCGCGACCCGTCCGGTGCAGGCGCTGAGCGCCGACGTCGACCCGCGCAACGCCGCCTCGATCCGTCTGCTGGAGCGGCTGGGCTTCGAACGGACCGGCTTCGCCGAGCGCACCTTCGAGATCGACGGGGCCTGGGCCGACAGCGCCTATTACACCCTGTCGCGGGACGCGCGGGCGGCCGCGCGCGGCGCTTGAAATCGGTCGGGACATGAGGCATACACCCGCGCTCACGTGGCGGCCCGTGCGGCCGCCGCACTCATTTTGACGTCTGGTTCCAGACGCCCGACCCCAACGAGAAGAGACGGACATGGCCGTTCCGAAGCGTAAAACCTCCCCCTCGCGCCGCAACATGCGCCGGGCCCACGACGCCCTGGGGGCGAACGCCTATGTCGAGGACAAGGACACGGGCGAGCTGAAGCGTCCGCACCACATCGACCTGAAGACCGGCACCTACAAGGGCCGTCAGGTGCTGACGCCGAAGGAAGACTAGGCCCTTCAAGGCGACGTGAAGTTTTGGCGACGGCGCGCGGGACCTCTCGCGCGCCGTTTGCCTGCGCGCTATCGTGATCGCGAGCCTCAGCGGAGCCGACCGATGATTCGCCTGTCCCCCCTGTGCGCCGCGGCCCTGCTGGCGCTGGCCGCCTGCGGCCCCGCGTCCGGCCCCGACGAGGCCGACGAGCCGGTTCCCAACGCCGCCCAGCCGCGCGAGGCCGCGGTCACCGCCCAGGGCTGGGGCCCGATCCGCATCGGCATGACCATGGCGGAGCTGGAGCTGGCGGTCGGGCCGATCAACGACAGCGGCGACTTCGGCGAATGCGTCGAGGCGCATCCGGCCAACGCGCCGGACGGCCTGCTGGTGATGGCCGAGCAGGGGGTGGTGACGCGCATCAGCCTGATCCGCGACTCGGCCCTGAAGACCGACCGCGGCTTCGGCCTCGGCGACCCGGCCCAGGCGGTCAAGGCCGAGTACGGCGAGGCCGCCGGCGGCGGGCCGCACAAGTACGAGCCGGCGCCGGCCGAATACATCGAAATCTGGAGCCGCGGCGCCGCGACCAGCGAGCCGTACCAGACCGATCCGAACGCGCGCGGCATCGTCTATGAGATCGGAACCGACGGCCTGGTGCGGGCCATCCGCGCCGGCGGCCCGTCGATCCAGTACGTCGAAGGCTGCGCCTGAGCCACGAAGAGGCAGGCCCGGACGGCGCCCGTTCGCCCGGGTCGCGGGCCTGCGTGCGCGCCTTCCATCACCTGCTGGCCAACAATCTGGCGGCCAACATCACCAATTTCACCGTCTGGTTCGCCCTGACCTTCTGGGTGTTCCTGGAGACCCGCTCGGTGTTCGCCACCGGGATGATCGCCGGCATCTACCTGGTGCTGACGGCGGGGCTGGGCTTCTGGTTCGGCTCGCTGGTCGATCACCATCGGAAGAAGGCGGTCATGCTGGGTTCCAGCGCGGCGTCGCTGGCGCTCTACCTGGCCGCCTTCGCGGTCCTGCGGCTGACCCCGGCCGAGCGGATGGCGGAGATCGCGGGCCTGCCGCTGTGGCTGTTCATCGGGCTGAACATGGCCGGGGTGATCGCCGGCAACGCCCGCACCATCGCCCTGCCGACCGTGGTCACCCTGCTGATCGCCCCGGAGCGGCGGGACCGGGCCAACGGCCTGGTCGGGATGGCCACCGGCGTCGGCTTCCTGACCACCTCGGCGATCAGCGGCTTTCTGGTGGCCTGGGGCGGCATGACCTACGCGCTGACGTTCGCCGTCGCGGTGACCGGCGCGGCAATGCTGCATCTGGCCTGGATCAAGGTGGACGAGCCGCCGCCGGGAGTCGGAACCGGGGCGGCGACGCAGCCGCGCCGGGTGGATATCGCCGGCACCGTCCGGGTGATCGCCGCCGTGCCGGGGCTGTTCGCCCTGATCGTGTTTTCCTGCTTCAATAATTTCCTGGGCGGCATCTTCATGGCCCTGATGGACGCCTATGGCCTGTCGCTGATGGCGGTGGAGGCCTGGGGCCTGCTATGGGCCGGGGTGTCGGTGGCCTTCATCCTGGGCGGCCTGGTGATCGCCCGCACCGGGCTGGGGCCCAACCCGCTGCGCACCCTGCTGATGGTCAATCTGGTCCTGTGGGCGGTCGCGGCGGTGTTCACCGTCCAGTCGTCGATCCCGCTGCTGGCGGCCGGCTGCGCCGTCTGGCTGTTCCTCAGCCCCTACGCCGAGGCGGCGGAACAGACGACGCTGCAGAAGGTGGTGCCCTACGAGCGGCAGGGCCGGGTGTTCGGCTTCGCCCAGTCGGTCGAGCAGGCGGCCTCGCCGCTGACCGCCTTCCTGATGGGCCCGCTGACCCAGTTCGTGTTCATCCCGCTGATGACCACGGGGCTGGGGTCGCGCCTGATCGGCGACTGGTTCGGCCGCGGGCCCGAACGGGGCATCGCCCTGGTGTTCTGTCTGGCCGGCCTGGTCGGCGTCCTGGTAACGATCGCGGCCTTCAACTCGCGATATTACCGGCAGCTGTCGGCCGCCTATGCGCGCGGCGGGGCGGACGCGCCGCCCGCCGCGCCGGCCTGAGCCCGATCAGTAGGGCGGCGGGCTGTCCGGCGGGGTCTGGCCGCCCATGGCGTCGGCCTCGGCCGCCGGGGCCGCCCCGGCCGGGGAGGCGGCGCTGGCGTTGGCCGCCGCCGCGTCGGCGGCCGCCTGCAGCTCGGCGTCGCTGAGCTGCGCCTCGGGCAGCTCGGTCGAAACCTCGGCCTCGGCCACGTCGGTGCGCGATTCGGCCTCGCGGTCGCCACAGGCGACGAGGGCCGCGGCGGCGACGCCGAGGGCGGCGGTCAGAACGATGGGTCTCATCTCGGGTCTCCAACTGGGGCGGCCGGATAACGCCGCAGTCGCCCGAGCGTTGCCGCCGGCGCCCGCGTGCGCTAATCGGCGCGCGCCGTCTTCAACCCCCGAGAGCCGCCA
>CAZQBJ010000237.1:0-3076 GCA_964591465.1 uncultured Brevundimonas sp. | reverse complement strand
CAGCCGGCGGGCCTCGGCGCCGCAGGCCTCCCGGTCGGGGCAGCAGCGCACCTCGACCTCGACCAGCACGCCCTCGTCCCCGTCGTGGGCCCACAGATAGCGGCGCTCGAATTCCACCTCGCGGCCCGAAGGGGCGAAGCCGCGGTAGGTGTCGCCCCAGGGAGTGATGCGGCTGAGCTCGGTCCAGCTCAGCGAACAGGCCGCCTCCAGCTCCTCGGCGGCCAGGGTCCTCAGTTCGTCGTTGTCGCTCACAGCCATCGGCGGACCGAGCGTTTGTAGGCCCGATAGGGTTCCCCGAACCGGGTCTCCAGATAGCGCTCCTCGCGGGCGATGACGAACTGGTCGATCACGATCAGGCACGGCAGGATCAGGGCCAGGGCCACCGGGGCGTCCATCGCCAGGGCGATGCCCAGGTAGATCAGGGTGAAGCCCAGATAGATCGGGTTGCGGCTCAGCCGATAGACCCCGTCGGTGGCCAGGGCGGTGCTCGGTTTCCACGGCTCGACGGCGGTGCCCTTGCGGCGGAACCGTTCGATGGCCGCGCCCTCGATCAGGAAGCCGAGGCCGATCAGCCCGACCGCCCCCCAGCGACGCAGCGGATCGGGCAGGCCCAGGGTCAGGTCCGTCACCACCCACCGCTCCAGCGCCCAGCCGGCCAGCAGGAAGCCCAGATAGATCAGCGGCGGCGGGGCGATGACGCCGGGCGTGTCCTTGCCTGGCCCGCTCATTCGGGCGTCTTCCAGCTGTCGACATAGGCGGGATTCTCCACCGCCGCGGCGTCCTCGCCCACGTCCAGCGGATCGCGGGTGTCGATCATCACCGCGTACTCGTCGGTGGCCGGCTTGTCCTGCACCAGCATCTTCTTCAGCGCCTTGGGGTGCGGCCCGTGCGTGAAGCCCGACGGGTGGAAAGTCATCATGCCGGCGTCGATGTTGTCGCGGCTGAAGAAATCCCCGGCGTGGTAGAACAGCACCTCGTCGAAGTCGTCGTTGTTGTGGAAGAACGGGATCTTGATCGCCCCCGGATCGGTCTCGAACGGCCTCGGCGTGAAGGTGCAGACCACGAAGCGGTCCGACAGGAAGGTCGTGTGGACCGACGGCGGCAGGTGATAACGGTGGCTGACCAGCGGCCGGATGTCCTTCACGTTCAGCCGCACCGGGGCCAGCTCGCCGTGCCAGCCGACCGCGTCCAGCGGATTGTACGGATAGGTCGCCGTCGACACCTGGCCGCGCTTCTTGATCCGCACCTCGACCTCGCCCGGCTCGTCCTGGTGGGCGCGGAACGCCTCGTCCATCACCGGGGTGTCGAGGATGGCCGGGTCGAAGATCGCGTGCGGGCCCAGCAGGCCCTTGTCCGGCAAGGTGTAGTGGGTGTTGGTCGCCTCGATCATCAGGATCGCCGCCGGCCCCCGCGGCGCCAGCCGCCACATCGTCCCGCGCGGCAGGTACAGATAGTCGCCGGTCTCGAAGCCGATGCGGCCATAGTCGCAGAACAGGTCGCCGGAGCCGCGGTGCACGAACAGCAGCTGGTCGCCGTCGGCGTTGCGCGCCAGGCCCGACATCGGTCCGCCCAGGGCCCAGAAGCGCACCTCGGTCGCCTTGTTGTGCAACACCACCGGCGCCGCCCACGGCGAATCCGCGGTCCGGTCCAGCCGGTTCAGGTCGAAGGCGCGCGGCCGCAGCGGCCCCTCGAACCGGGTCCAGCCGGTCGGCGGACGGCGGTGATACAGGAACGCGGCCGGGCCGAAGAAGCCTTCCTTCGACACCTCGCGCTCATAGGTGCCCTCGGGCAGGTCGGCGTGGGCCTGGCGCGAATGGACGCCCTGCGCGCCTCGGACCGGAATCCAGTTCTTCTTGCTCATCGCGCGCCTCGCTCGGACCTACTGCTCGTCGCCATAGATAGCGACCTGCGCCGGCCGGTTCCATGCGACCGAGCCGCGATACATGCCCGGGGTGTTCAGGGCGAAGGCGACCTCGCCGTCGGGGGCCAGGGCGATCACCCCGCCGTCGCCGCCCAGCGCCCCGACCTGGGCGATCTCGGCCTCGGCCGCGGCCTGGATCGACAGGCCGGCCGCCGTGCCGGCGCAGATGTCGCGGGCCACGGTGGCGCGGATGAAATATTCGCCGGCTCCGGTGGCCGAGACGGCGCAGCCCTCGCCGTTCGAGGCGTAGGTTCCGGCCCCGATCACCGGCACGTCGCCGACCCGGCCCCAGCGCTTGGCGGTCATGCCGCCGGTCGAGGTGGCCGCCGCCAGCCGGCCCTCGGCGTCCAGCGCCACCGCCCCGACGGTGCCGAATTTCCGCTCGTTCAGCGGCGGCTGGACCAGATCGGCGGCCGCCTGCGGGTCCGGTGCGCCGGCCGGCCGCGGCGGAACCGGTTCGCCGCGCGCGTTCAGCGCCGCTTCCAGGGCCCGCCAGCGCCGCTCGGTGAAGAACCACGCCGGCTCGACCTGCTCCAGGCCCTGTTCGGCGGAAAAGGCGTCGGCGCCCTCGCCGATCAGCATGACGTGCGGCGACCGCTCCATGACGGCGCGCGCCAGGGCCACCGGATGGCGGGTGCGGGTCACCCCGGCCACCGCCCCGAGGTTCAGGCTGGCGCCGTCCATGATCGCCGCGTCCAGCTCGTTGGTCCCGGCGCTGGTGAACACCGCCCCGCGGCCGGCGTTGAACAGCGGATCGTCCTCCATCAGCTCGACCGCCGCCTGCACCGCGTCCAGGGCCGGGCCGCCGGCGGACAGCACCGCCGCCCCGGCCGCCAGCGCCCGGTCCAGGGCCGCACGGTAGGCCGCGTCCTGCTCGGGACTGAGATCGGCCCGCTCGATCACCCCGGCCCCGCCATGGATGGCCAGGGCCCACCGGGGCCCGTCCTCCTGCGCCGCCGCCGGCAGGGCCAGGGCGCAAGCCGCCGCGACAAGAGCCAGATGTTTCATCACGAACTCCCCGAACCGACGCGCCGCGGCGCCACACCCCAACCTCCCGGAGGACCGCGCCCATATCAAGATGCGGCCGGTCTCAGCGGCGTCGCGGTCAGCCGATCTTCACGCGGGTGGCGGCTTCGGGGAGGTCCTCGCCGAAGG
>CAZQBJ010000236.1:0-3097 GCA_964591465.1 uncultured Brevundimonas sp. | reverse complement strand
GCCGGTCGGCGCCGGGAATGGGCAGTTTGCGCGCCTGCGAGCCGGTGGCCAGGATCAGCACGTCGTACGCCTCGCGGCCGCCGTCCGACAGGGCCACGGTCCGGCCCTCCCGGTCGATCGCCTCGGCCCGCACGCCGGTGCGCAGGGCGATGTCGTGTTCGGCGTAGAAGGCCTCGGGCCGCAGCAGCAGCGCCTCCAGGTCGGCCTCGCCCTTGAGCCAGGCCTTGGACAGCGGCGGCCGCTGGTAGGGCGCGGCCGGCTCCTCGCCGATCAGGGTGATCGGCCCCGTGTGCCCGAACTGCCTCAGCTGCGCCGCGACGGTCCCGCCCGCGTGCCCCGCCCCGATGATCACGATCCGCCTGTCCATGGCTGACATATAGCGGTCCGGGCCCGCCCGTCAGCCCGCCCCGGCGACGAAACGGAACTTTGCGCCCGGGCGGCGGATTTGATCTGAATGTCATGCGCGCCGCCGCATGGTCGTGCGACGATCGCGCACCCGATGCTCCAACCGCCCTAGCCGGAGATCCCACGCGGAATGGCCAAGCTCATCCTGTTCGGCGGCGGCGGCGACCTGGCCCTGCGAATGCTCCTGCCCTCGCTCTATTTCCTCGAGCGGGACGGGCTGTTGCCGAAGGGGCTGAAGATCATCGCCGCGGCCCGCAGCCCGCTGGCCCGCGAGGCCTATGTCGAGCAGGTGCGCGAAGCGGTGCGCGGCCGCTTCGCGGAGGGCTACGAGGCGGACGCCTTCGAGGCCCTGGCCGCCCGCCTCGACTACCTGGCGCTGGACGCCACCGATGCCGGGGACCTGGGCCGGCTGACCGCGGCGGTTGGGGACGACCCGGCCCTGACCTTCTTCATGGCCACCTCCCCGACCCTTTATGGCCCCGTCGCCCGGGCCCTGAAGGCCGCCGGCCTGGCCCGCCCCGACAGCCGCATCGTGCTGGAGAAGCCCGTCGGTCGCGACCTGGACAGCTTCCGCGCCATCGACGCGGCGGTGGCCGACGCCTTCCCCGAAGAGCGCGTGTTCCGCATCGACCACTACCTGGGCAAGGAGACGGTGCAGAACCTGATCGCCCTGCGCTTCGCCAACACCCTGTTCGAGCCGCTGTGGAACAACCTGTCGATCGACCACGTGCAGATCACCGTGGCCGAGACCCAGGGGGTCGGCGACCGGTGGCCGTACTACGACGAGTTCGGCGCGTTGCGGGACATGTTGCAGAACCACATGCTGCAGCTGCTGTGTCTGGTCGCCATGGAGCCCCCGTCGGACCTGGATCCGGACTCGGTGCGCAATGAAAAGGTCAAGGTGCTGCGTTCGCTGCGGCCCATCGGGCGGGCGGACGCCGCCGCGGCCACCGTGCGCGGCCAGTACGGCCCCGGCCTGGTCGAGGGCGAGCGGGCCGCCGGCTATCTGGACGAGCGCGGCGCGGCCAGCGACACCGAGACCTTCGTCGCCCTGAAGGCCTATGTCGACAACTGGCGCTGGGCCGGCGTGCCGTTCTTCCTGCGCACCGGCAAGCGACTGATCGAGCGACGCACCGAGATCGTCATCCAGTTCAAGCCGGTGCCGCACTCGATCTTCGACGGCGGCGCGCGCGGCGACATCCAGGCCAACCGGCTGGTCATCGAGCTGCAGCCGGACGAGGACATCTCGCTGCTGATCATGAACAAGGCCCCGGGTTTGGAGCGGCAGATGCGGCTGCAGCCGATCCCCCTGTCGCTGTCGTGGGGCATGGACCGGGACGCCGCCCGGCCGCCGCGCCGGCGGATCGCCTACGAGCGGCTGCTGCTGGACGCCCTGGCCGGGGACTCGACCCTGTTCGTGCGCAAGGACGAGGCGGAGAAGGCCTGGGAATGGGTCGACGGCGTCTCGCGCGCCTGGGCCGAGGCCGGCACGCGACCGCGCCCCTATGCGGCGGGCACATGGGGGCCGTCGGCGGCCGACGGCCTGATCGAACGCGACGGGCGGGCCTGGCATGAATGAGCCGGCCTTCAGCCTGTTCGCCGGACCCGCGACCTGGGCGCGGATGGCCGCCCAGCGGCTGGCCGACCAGCTGCGCGCGGGCATCGCGGCGCGCGGGGCGGCGGTGTTCGCCGGCTCGGGCGGCGGCACCCCCGGGCCGATCTACGACGCCCTGGCCCAGGCCCCGCTGGACTGGTCCAGGGTGGTCGTCACCCTGGTCGACGAGCGGTTCGTGCCGGAGGACTCGCCGGACAGCAACGCCGCCCTGCTGCGTCGGCGGCTGCTGACCGGCCCGGCCGCCGAGGCGGAGTTCATCGGTCTGTACACGGGCGCGCTGACGCCGGAGACGGCGGCCATCGAGACCACGGCCCGGCTGGCGGGTCTGGGCCGGCTGGACGCGGCCCTGCTGGGCATGGGCGAAGACGGCCACATCCTGTCGATGTTCCCCGACAGCCCGGTCCTTCCGGCCCTGCTGGACCCTGCGGCCGAGCCCGCCTGTTTCGCCGTGCCGGCCGGCGAACAGGGGCGGCCCCCGCCCCAGCCGCGGCTCAGCCTGAACCTGCCGTGGTTGCTGCGCACCGACGCCGTCGTGCTGGCCATCACGGGCCCTGAGAAGCGCCGGGTGTTCGACCGGGAATGGGACGCCGACCCGGTCCGCGCGCCCCTGGCCGCCCTGCGCGCCGCCGGGGCCCGGCTCGAGGTATTCTGGACGGAGGACAGCCGATGAATCCCGTGGTCGCCGAAGTCACGGCGCGGATCGTCGAACGGTCCCGCGACAGTCGCCGGGACTATCTGGAGCGGATGGACGCCGCCGCCGCCGCCGGCCCCGGGCGCGGCAAGCTGTCGTGCGCCAACTGGGCCCACGCCTTCGCCGGCCAGCCGGCGGCCGACAAGCTGCGCGCCCGGGCAGGGGTCGATCCGAACATCGGCATCGTCACGGCCTACAACGACATGCTGTCGGCCCATAAGACCTTCGAGCGTTTCCCCGAGCTGATCCGCGAGGCCGCCCGCCAGGCCGGGGCCACCGCCCAGGTGGCGGGGGGAACGCCGGCCATGTGCGACGGCGTCACCCAGGGACGGCCGGGGATGGAGCTGTCGCTGTTCAGCCGGGACGTCATCGCCCTGTCGACGGCC
>CAZQBJ010000235.1:0-3114 GCA_964591465.1 uncultured Brevundimonas sp. | reverse complement strand
AGCGGCTGCCCGAGTACGCCGATGCGCGCCAGGCCCAGCTGGAGCGGTCGCTGACGACCGAGATTCCGATCTCGCCGGAACTGGAGGAGCTGTATCTCGGCTTCTGGCTGTCCAAGACCCGCGAATACCTGACGGTGGATCATCCGGCGGTGCGGGGCCTGCTGGGTCGCGAAAACCCCGAGGGCCTGGCCCGGCGGCTGGTCGCCGGCTCCACCCTGGCCGACCCGGCCGTCCGGCGGCAGCTGTTCGAAGGCGGCCTGGCGGCCATCCAGGCCTCGGACGATCCGCTGATCCAGTTCGCCCTGGCGACCGAGGGTCTGGGCCGCGAGCCGCGCGCCCAGTGGGAGGCCCGGGTCGAGGCGCCGACCGCCCGGGCCGCCGAGCGCATCGCCCAGGCCCGGTTCGCTGTCTATGGCGACACCCTGTACCCGGATGCGACCTTCTCGCTGCGCCTGTCGTACGGCGCGGTGCAGGGCTGGACCTATCGCGGGACCGAGGTGCCGCCGTTCACCTACATCGGCGGGCTGTACGAGCGGGCCACCGGCGCGCCGCCGTTCGATCTGGCCCCCCGCTGGGCCGCGGCCGAGGACGCGGTCGACAAGACGGTGGTCTATGACTTCGTCTCGACCAACGACATCATCGGCGGCAACTCCGACTCGCCGGTGATCAACGCGGCCGGCGAGGTGATCGGCGCGGCCTTCGACGGCAACATCCATTCGCTGGGCGGGGCGTACGGCTACGACGGCGCGCTGAGCCGCACGGTCAGCGTCTCGACCGCCGCCATCACCGAGGCGCTGCGCACCGTCTACGGCCAGCAGCGCCTGCTCGAAGAACTGGGAGTGGACCAGTAATGCGCGCCGCCGTCCTGACCGCCGCCTCCGTCCTCGCGCTCGCCGCCGCGTCCGGCGCGCGGGCCGAGGAAGGCATGTGGACCTTCGACAACTTCCCGATCGACCGGGCCAACGCCACCCTGGGCACCGACATCGACCAGGCCTGGCTGGATCGGGTGCGGCTGGCCTCGGTCAAGTTCGGCGGCTGCTCGGCGGGCATCGTCTCGGGCGACGGCCTGGTGATGACCAACAATCACTGCGTCGCCAGCTGCGTGGCCAATCTGTCGACCCAGGCGGTCAACTACGCCGAGACCGGCTTCACCCCGCGCAGCCGCGATGAAGAGCTGAGATGCCCCGGCGGCTCGGCCGAGATCCTGGCCGAGATCACCGACGTGACCGAGCGAATGCACGCGGTCGGCCAGGGGCTGGACGGCCAGGCCTTCACCCAGGCGCGCGACGCCGAGGCCGGACGGATCGAACAGGAGGCCTGCGGCGGCGACGCCAGCTACCGCTGCCAGGTGGTCAGCCTGTATCGCGGCGGCCAGTTCAAGCTGTACAAGTACCGCCGCTACACCGACGTGCGGCTGGCCTGGGCGCCGGAGGACCAGGCCGCGTCGTTCGGCGGCGACCTGGACAATTTCAGCTTCCCCCGCTTCGCCATCGATGCGGCCTTCATCCGCCTGTACGAGGACGGCCGGCCGGTGGCCACGCCGGTTCATTTCACCTGGCGGGCGGACAATCCGGTCGAGGGGGCGCCGGTGTTCGTCTCGGGCAGCCCGGGCTCGACCCAGCGGCTGCTGACCATGGACCAGCTGACCACCGTGCGCGACGTGGTGCTGCCGCTGGACCAGCTGATCGCCTCGGAGCTGCGCGGGCGGCTGATCCGCTTCTCGGAGGAGAGCGCGGAGAACGCCTTCATCGCCATGGACCCGATCTCGGGCGTGGAGAACACCTACAAGCGCGGGCGCGGCCGGATGGCGGCCCTGGTCGATCCGGGCTTCATGCGGATGAAGGCCGAGGCCGAGGCGGACTTCCGCCGGCGGGCGGCCGGGCTGGACGGGGCCGGCGATCCGTGGGCCGAGCTGGCCGCGATCCAGCCGGCGGTGCGCGAACTGTATCCGGCCATGGCCCTGCTGGAAGGCGGCACCGGCATGGGCACCACCTCGGTCGGCGGCGGCTCGCTGCTGTTCAATTGGGCCCGGACCCTGGTGCGGGCGGCCCAGGAGCGCGAGAAGCCCTCGGCCGAGCGGCTGCCCGAATACGCCGACAGCCGGCTGGCGGCGGTGCAGAACAGCCTGTTCGCCGAGCGGCCGGTCTATCCGTCGCTGGAGCAGGTGCGGCTGGAATGGTGGCTGTCCAAGACCCGCGAGTGGCTGACCGTCGACGATCCGCGCGTTCGCGGCCTGCTGGGGCGCGAGAGCCCCGAGGGGCTGTCGGCGCGGCTGGTCGAGGGCTCGACCCTGGCCGATCCGGCCGTGCGCCGGGCGCTGTGGGAGGGCGGTCTGGCGGCCATCGAGGCGTCCGACGACCCGATGATCCGCTACCTGCTGTCGATCCAGGACGAGACGCGTTCGATCCGCACCGAGTGGGAGACGCGGGTCGAGGCGCCGACGGCGCGCGCCTCGGAGCAGCTGGCCGCCCTGCGCTTCCAGGCCTATGGCGACAGCGTCTATCCGGACGCCACCGGCACCCTGCGCCTGACCTATGGGCGGATCGAGGGGACGGACGTCCCGGGCCAGCGCTTCGGCGCCTTCACCACCTTCGCCGGCCTGTGGGACCGGGCCACCGGCGCGCCGCCGTTCGACGTGGCCCCGAAGGTGCTGGCCGCCCGCGACCGGATCAACCCGGACACGGTGATGAACATGGCGGTGTCCTCGGACACCATCGGCGGCTCGTCGGGCAGCCCGGTGGTGACCGAGGATTTCGAGATCGTCGGAGCGAACTTCGACTCCACCGTCCTGACCCAGCGCAACGCCTACGGCTACGACGTCAACGTCAACCGCTCGGTGATCGTGAGCACCGCGGCGGTGACCGAGGCGCTGCGCAACGTCTACGGCATGGACTGGCTGCTGGAGGAACTGGGCCAGTAGCCGCCGGCGCGCGCGCCCTCCCCTTCATGGGGAGGATGGTCGCGCGGCGACCGGGCGGGGGCGATGCCGGAACGCCGTCCCCACTCCGTCGTCGCTTCGCGACGACGTCCCTCCCCATGAAGGGGAGGGAGACTCAGGGTCAGCCCAGCTGCTTGCGGGCGTTGCTGATCAGCAACGCCCGCAAGCAGCTGGGC
>CAZQBJ010000234.1:0-3147 GCA_964591465.1 uncultured Brevundimonas sp. | reverse complement strand
ACGGCGCTGTTCGAGGCCCCGCGCCTGATCGCCGAGGCCCTGCTGCAGGACGAGGCGATCCGCGACATCGCCCAGGACCTGGCCACTGCCGACGACGTGCTGTTCCTGGGCCGCGGGCCGATGTTCCCGCTGGCCATGGAAGGCGCGCTGAAGCTGAAGGAAATCAGCTACATCCACGCCGAAGGCTATGCCGCCGGGGAGCTCAAGCACGGGCCGATCGCCCTGGTCGACGAAGCCACGCCGATCGTCGCCCTGGCCCCGCAGGACGAGGTGTTCGACAAGACCGCCTCGAACCTGGCCGAGGTCGCCGCTCGCGGCGGGCCGGTGATCATGATCACCAGCCCCGGCGCCCCCGCGCCCCACGGGGCCACGGTCCGGCGCATCACCGCACCGGAGTGCGATCCGATCGCCGCGCCGCTGGTCTATGCGGTGCCGGTGCAGTTGCTGGCCTACTACACGGCGGTGCAGAAGGGCACCGACGTGGACCAGCCGCGCAACCTCGCCAAGTCGGTCACGGTCGAGTAGGACCGGTCGCGGAACCAGGGCGTCCGGCGGGGGTTTGTCGACGCTCCGACGCCCTGCCGCGCGCCGAATCCGAGGAGGCTCCATGTCCCGCGTCCGCAAAGCCGTTCTGCCCGTGGCCGGCCTGGGCACCCGCGTGCTGCCGGGAGCCAAGTCGACGCCGAAGGAGCTGCTGAACGTCGTGGACCGGCCGGTGCTGTCCTACGTCGTGGAAGAGGCGCGGGCGGCGGGCATCGAGCACTTCGTGTTCGTCACCGGTCGCGGCAAGGGCGCGATCGAGGACTATTTCGACCACCAGATCGAGCTGGAATCCCAGCTCGAGGCCAAGAACAAGATCGAGATGCTCGAACGGCTGCGGGCCGAGCTGCCGCAGCCGGGGGAGATGAGCTTCGTCCGCCAGATGGCCCCGCTGGGCCTGGGCCACGCGGTGTGGTGCGCCCGCGAGGTGATCGGCGACGAACCGTTCGCGGTGCTGCTGCCGGATGTGATCGTCGACGCCGCGCCGTCCACCCTGGCCCAGCTGGTCGCGGCGTGGAACGAGGTCGGCGGCAACGTCGTGGGCGTCGAGGCGGTGCCGGACAGCGAGACCCACAAGTACGGGGTGATCGACCCGGCCGCGCGCCAGGGCGACCGCATCGCGATGAAGGGCATGGTCGAGAAGCCGGCCGCAGGGACGGCGCCGTCCAATCTGTCGATCGCCGGCCGCTACATCCTGCAGCCGCAGATTTTCGGTCTTCTGGCCGAACAGGGCAAGGGCGCCGGCGGCGAGATCCAGCTGACCGATTCCATGGCCGCCCTGATGCGCAGCCAGCCGTTCACGGCCGTGGAATACGCCGGGACCACCTACGACTGCGGCGACAAGATCGGCCTGCTGCGGGCCAATGTCGCCCTGGCGCTCAAGCGGCCCGATCTGGGCGAGGCGGCCCGCGCGGCCCTGGCGCCGCTGCTTCAGGCGTAAAAACCCCGGTACCAGTCGACGAACCGGGCCAGGCCGTCCTCCAGCATGACCTTCGGGGCGTAACCGGTCAGGGCCCTGAGCCTGGAGACGTCGGCCCAGGTGGCGGTGACGTCGCCCGGCTGCATCGGCCGCATGACCTTGGTCGCCTCGCGGCCCAGCAGCCGTTCCAGGGTCGAGACCATGTCCATCAGCCCCACCGGCCGGCTGTCGCCGATGTTCAGCAGGCGGTGCCCGCCGGGCTCCGGCGGCCGGTCCAGCACGCCGATCACCCCGTCGACGATGTCGTCGATGAAGGTGAAGTCGCGGGCCATCGCACCCTGGCCGTAGATCTCGATCGGCTCGCCGGCGAGGATCGCGCGGGTGAAGCCGAAATAGGCCATGTCAGGCCGGCCCCAGGGCCCGTAGACGGTGAAGAAGCGCAGGCCCGACTGCGGGATGCCGTACAGGCGCGCGTAGGCGGCCGACATCAGCTCGCCCGAGCGCTTGGTCGCGGCGTACAGCGACACCGGCGCGACCGCCGGGTCGTCCTCGCGGAAGCCGCCGCCGTCCAGCGGCCGGTCGCCATAGACCGAACTGGACGAGGCGTAGACCAGGTGAACCAGCCCCGGCCGGGCGCGGCAGGCCTCCAGCACCGACAGGTGGCCGGCCAGGTTGGACCGCTCGTAGGCGAACGGGTTGTCGAGGCTGTAGCGGACCCCGGCCTGGGCGGCGAGGTGCACCACCCGGTCCGCGCCGGTCTCCCGCATCAGGGCGGCGAAGTCCGCCGCCTCGGCGATGTCGATCCGCGCCATGCGAAAGCCCTTGCGCGCCTCCAGCCGCGCGGCCCGCGCGGCCTTCAGCGCCGGGTCGTAATAGGGGGTGAAATCGTCGACCCCGACGACCTGTTCGCCGCGATCCAGCAGCCGCTCGACGACGTGCATGCCGACGAAGCCGGCGGCGCCCGTGACGATTACGCTCATGGTCCCGGACCCTCCCCGGCGCGGTGTTCGGCCGACAATGCCACGCTTCCGCCGCTTCGTGCGTTAGGCTAGGCAGGAATCAACCAAAAGAGCGGGAATTGCCATGCGCGTGCTGATCCTGGGGGGCGACGGCTTCTGCGGCTGGCCCACGGCGCTTCACCTGTCGGCGCGGGACTGGGAGGTCTGCATCGCGGACAACCTGTCCCGACGGAACATCGACAACGAGCTGGAGGTCTGTTCGCTGACCCCGATCCGGCCGATGGGCGAGCGCATCGCCGCCTGGAAGGACATCTCGGGTCGCGACATCCGCTTCGAGAACCTCACCATCGGCCGCGAGTTCGACCGGCTGGTGGCCCTGCTGAAGGACTTCCGCCCCGATTCCATCGTCCACTTCGCCGAACAGCGCGCCGCGCCCTATTCGATGAAGTCGGCCCGCCACAAGATCTACACGGTCGACAACAACCTGAACGCCACCAACCACGTGCTGGCGGCGATCGTGGAATCGGGGCTGGACATCCACCTGGCTCACCTGGGGACCATGGGGGTGTATGGCTACACCACCGCCGGCCTGCGCATTCCCGAGGGCTATCTGAAGGTCACGGTGGACACCGACCACGGCCCGACCGAGCAGGAGATCCTGTTCCCGCCGAACCCCGGGTCGATCTACCACATGACCAAGACCCAGGACGCCCTGCTGTTCCAGTTCTA
>CAZQBJ010000233.1:0-3180 GCA_964591465.1 uncultured Brevundimonas sp. | reverse complement strand
CGGCCGCCTACGGCGACACCTCCGGCGACGCCGAAATGTTGCAGATCGCCGACGAGGCCGGTTTCCGCCGCTTCAGGGCGCGCCCCTAGACGCCCGATCAGCCGCCCGTGCGAAGGCCCCGGCGATCCCGGCGCTCCGGTTCGGGTTCGCCTTCCGGTTCGGGCGCTTCGGCCGCCTGCTCCTCCTCAAGGCGCCGGTTCATGTACCAGCTGATGCCCGCCTCCTGCAGCGAGGTTTGCCGCCAATTGCCCTGGGCGGCGTAAAGTCCTTGCAGATAGGCGCGGTCCCATTCGGTCATGCCGACGGGCCGCACAAGGCCGGCCTCCGGATCGGCGAACAGGTTCAGGACCGTGTCGAACCGCGTGGTGTCGGCGTCCGGCGAGACGCGGGCCAGGGCGGTCATGGCGATGTAGTCGCCCAGGGCCTCCAGGCTGATCGGACCGACCAGCTCGGTGTCGACCACAACCAGCACGCGGAAAATGTCGGTGCGGATGGCAGCCCGAAGGCGCGAGCCGCCATCGCCCTCGGGGACCTGGTCTGTCAGGTGCCACCAGCGCACGGGGCGGCCTGGCCGGGCGAACTCGGCCAGCAGTTCGTGCTTGCGCTCCTGATATTCGACATGGCGTTCAAACACCCGCCCGTACTGCTCCATCATGGTCGGGACCAGGGTGTCGGAGTCGTCGGTCACGATGATCAGGATGTTCGACTCGCAGCCGGGCCGGCCGACGTTCAGACCGACCATGAAGGCCGCCTGGGCGACGCGGTCGATCAGCACCTGGGCGTAGTCGGGCCGCAGGTTGATCACCCCCGGGCAGATCCGCCGGTTGAACCGGGCGATCTGCCCGTCCCGTTCGTGGGTGGCCGAGATATCGCCGACGAAGGCCGCGATGGCGTCGCGCGTGCGCTCGCCCTGGACCGTCACCGGGGCCACCACGGTGACGTTGTCGTCCGCATCCTGCGCCGCGGCGGGGATTGCGGCCGCGGCCAGGCAGGCGGCGGCGAACATGGCTCCGGCTCGCAGTTTCATCGGCGGCCCTCCTCGTGATGCTGGGGCCAGACCTAAGGCGCCGGCCGGCGCGTGGCCAATTACAGACTTGTAAGGCGGATCAGGCCTTGGGCGCCTCGGGCTCTTCGCGGCGCTCGTAGACGTGGTCGACCAGGCCGAAGGCCTTGGCCTCCTCGGCGCTCATGAAATAGTCGCGGTCCAGGGTGCGCTCGATCACCTCCAGCGGCTGGCCGGTGTGCTTGGCGTACATCTCGTTGAGCGCCCGCTTGGTCTTGATGATGTCCTCGGCGTGACGCTCGATGTCCGAAGCCTGGCCGCGGAAGCCGCCCGACGGCTGGTGGACCATGATGCGGGCGTTCGGCAGGGCGATGCGCTGCCCCTTCTCGCCGGCCATCAGCAGGAACGAGCCCATCGAGGCGGCCATGCCCATGCACACCGTCGAGATCGGGCTCTTGATGTATTGCATGGTGTCGTAGATCGCCATGCCCGCCGTCACCACGCCGCCGGGCGAGTTGATGTACATGGCGATCTCTTTCTTGGGGTTCTCCGACTCCAGGAACAGCAGCTGGGCGCAGATCAGGGCGGCCATGCCGTCCTCGACCGGGCCGGTCAGGAAGATGATCCGTTCGCGCAGCAGGCGCGAGAAGATGTCGAAGGCGCGCTCGCCCCGGCTGGATTGCTCCACCACCATGGGCACGAGGTTCATGGTCAGGTGGTCGATCGGATCGCGCATGTGGTCTTCCCGGGTGCTGCGGTTCGGACGCGACTCAGCCATCGCGCCATCTTGAGAGGTGGATATCGCCTCCCGGCGTCCGCCATGCAAGGCGCGCGCCGGAATGGAAACGGCCCCGGCTGCGTCAGCCGGGGCCGTCCAGAAGACCGGACCGAAAGGCGGCTTACGCCTCGTCCTCGTCGTCCTGCATCAGCTCGTCCTTGGACACCTTCTTCTCGGTGACCTTGGCCTGTTCGAAGATCAGGTCGCAGACCTTCTCCTCGTAGATCGGGGCGCGCAGCTGGGCCGCCTGGTTCGGGTTCTGGCGATAGAAGTCCAGCACCTGGCGCTCCTGGCCCGGATAGTTGCGGGCCTCGGCCATGATCGCGTTGTTCAGCTCCTGGTCGGACACCGTGACATTGTTGGCGCGGCCGACCTCGGCCAGCACCAGACCCAGGCGCACGCGACGCTCGGCGATCTTGCGGTATTCTTCCTTGAGCTTCTTGTCCGACTTCTTGGCGTCGGCTTCCGGCAGGTTGCCGGCCGCCTTGTCCGCCTCGACCTGACGCCAGATGCCGTCGAACTCGGCCTCGACCATCTTCGGCGGCAGCGGGAAGTCGTGCTTCTTGTCGAGCTCGTCCAGCAGGGCGCGCTTCAGCTTGAAGCGCGAGGCGCCGGCGAACTGCTGGTTCAGGTTGTTGCGCAGCAGCTCCTTGAGCTTGTCCAGCGACTCCAGGCCGATGCGCTTGGCGAAGTCGTCGTCGATCTTGCTCTCGACCTCGGCCTTCACCGCCTTCACGGTAACGTCGAAGGTCGCAGCCTTGCCGGCCAGATGCGCCGCGCCGTAATTCTCGGGGAAGGTGACCTCGATGGTCTTCTCCTCGCCCGGTTTCACGCCCTTGAGCTGCTCCTCGAAGCCCGGGATGAACTGGTTCGAGCCGATCACCAGGTTGGCGTCGTTGGCCGAACCGCCCTCGAACGCCTCGCCGTCGATCTTGCCGACGAAATCGATCACCAGCTGGTCGCCCTCGGCGGCCTTGGGCGCCTTGCCGCCCTTGTCTTCATAGGTCTTGGCCTGGCTGGCCAGCTCCTTGAGGGCTTCGTCCAGGTCCTCGTCCGAGGCTTCGTAGACCGGGCGGGTCAGCTTCAGCGACTTTGGATCGATCGCCTCGAACTCGGGCATGACCTCCAGGGCCATTTCGTAGGACAGGTCGCCCTTGCCGGCCACGACCTCTTCCATGTCCGAGGTCAGTTTCATCTCGGCCGGGGCGGCCGGACGCAGCTTGGCCTCGTCGAGCGCCTTCTGGCTGGAGGTGTTGATCGTGTCGTTGACGATCTCGCCCATCAGCTCGCGGCCGAACATGCGCCGGACGTGGGCCGGCGGCACCTTGCCCGGGCGGAAACCCTTGAGCTTCAGGCCGGGCGCGACGGGCGTTCGTCGGCGGGCGACCTGCGCCTGCTC
>CAZQBJ010000232.1:0-3213 GCA_964591465.1 uncultured Brevundimonas sp. | reverse complement strand
TAAATTGTCCAGATGTTTCAAGGTGTTGTAGTATCATAGCGTGCCCTGGCGTGTATTTAGGATAGCCAGGACAAAATGCTCCGAAGGCAAAGGTCACACGTTCGAATCGTGTCGGGTGCGCCATTTCTCTCTGGCGTTTCCAATCTCCATCCAGGCCGGCCCCGTACCGGGCTGAGCCCATGATCGCCTGTCCTCGTCAGGGTCCGTCAGGAGATCGGAGTTTACCGATGCGGCCGTGTGCGGCTTGATGCGCCGACAAGCGGAGGGGGCGATGGGCAAGGGACGGATGACGGGTCTGGCGGCGGCCGCCGCGTTGCTGGCGCTGGCGCTGGGCGCCGGCGCCGAGCCGGCGGCCGACGACGGCGGGCCGTGGCGGCTGTTCCGCCAGTATCAGCACCTGCCCGGGCCGCAGGAAGGCTTCGCCTTCTGGGTCTCGGCCCCGGACCTGGCCGCCGCCGAGGGCGAGGCGCCGCAGGTGCGCATGATGGTGCTGGACCTCGACAGCGGCGGCTGGAGCATCGGACGCACCGAATACCTCTGCGGCCGCGGCCAGGCGCGCGGCCTGGGCCTCGTCCGCTACGGGCCCGACGGCGCGGTCCTCGCCCGCGAGCCGGCCGAGACCGAGGCGTTCACCCTCATTCCGCACATTCCCGACGGGGCGGTCTACAGCGTGGTGTGCAACGGCGCCGCCCCGGGCGAGGTCGAGGCCGCCGACGTCGCCGCGGCCTTCGACCGCCAGCGGGCCGACCACCAGGTGTGGATCGAGTCGCTCGCGGACTGAGGCCGCCGCCGGCTCAGGCGTCGATCTCGACCGGCTGGTCGGTGGCCCGGCGCCGCTCGCCGGCGTAGGCGGCGTCGGCCCGGCGGCGACGGCACGGCCCGGTGTAGCCCTCGGCGACCACGAACGGCCGCGGCCGCTCGATCAGGCTCTCGATCCGCTCCAGCAGCAGCCGCGGCGCGATCGGCTTGACCATGAACTCGGTGACCCCCGCGTCGCGCGCCTCGCGCACCCGCCGCCAGTTGGCGTGGCCGGTCAGCATGATCACCGGCACGAAGCGCGACGACGGCCGCGCCCGCAGCTGGCGCACGAAGGCGATGCCGTCCATCGGGGCCATCTTGTAGTCGACGATGACCAGGTCCATCGGCGTCTCGGCCAGCCGGCGCAGGCCCTCTGGCCCGCTCTCGGCCTGGTGCGCCATGCCGAAGCCGGCGCTGGCCAGGATTTCGGAGGTGATGGCGCGCATGTGCCGATTGTCATCGACCACCAGCACCTGCAGCCTCTTCAATCCGGACATCGGTCTCCCCTCGGCTCCTTGAGGGGCGTAAGCATGGCGCCGAAAGTTCACTATCGATTTAATGGCCGCGCTTGCCGCCCCTGTCCGGAGAACCGCCCGTGAAAGCCGCCCTCGCCCTGACCGCCGCCGCCCTGCTGGCCGCCTGCGCCGCCGCCCCCTCGGCCGTCCCCGAAGACCGCCCGGCGACCGGGACCGAGGCCGCCTGGCGAGCCGGCCAGACCGCCCATCTGGCGTGGAACGCGACCCGCCGCGGCTGGTCGGTCAGCGACAGCGGTCTGCAGCACCGGCGGCTGTCGCGGGCCCGGCCGGACGGCGCCCGCCCCGGCCCGGCCGACACCGTGCGGGTGCACTACGAGGGGACCTTCATCGACGGCCGGGTGTTCGACAGCTCCTACGAACGCGGCGAGCCGATCGAGTTTCCCCTCGACCGGGTGATCGCCGGCTGGACCGAGGGCGTCGGCCTGATGCGCGTGGGCGAGACCTGGGAGTTCCTGATCCCGGCCGACCTGGCCTACGGCGACCGCTGGCGCGAGCCGATCCCGCCCGGCTCGGCCCTGCGCTTCAAGGTCGAGCTGCTCGAGGTGACGCCCGCCGGCTGAGCGGCTAAGCGGAGGCCATGAGCTCCTCCGCCCGTTCGCGCCCGCCGCAGGTCTTCGACGTGGTCGTCGTCGGGGCCGGCGCGGCCGGCATGATGTGCGCCATCGAGGCGGGCAAGCGCGGCCGCCGGGTGCTGATCCTCGACCACGCCCGCGCCCCCGGCGAGAAGATCCGCATCTCCGGCGGCGGCCGCTGCAACTTCACCAACCTGGGGACCTCGCCGGCCAATTTCGTCTCGGAGAACCCGCGCTTCGCCACCTCGGCCCTGAAGCGGTTCACCCAGCACGACTTCGTCGCCATGGTGAACCGCCACGGCATCGCCTGGCATGAGAAGACCCTGGGCCAGCTGTTCTGCGACGACAGCGCCAAACAGATCATCGCCATGCTGACCGGCGAGATGGCCGCCGCGGGGGTCGAGCTGCGCCTGTCGACCGCCGTCGATCAGGTCGAACGGACCGCCGACGGCTTCGCCCTGACCCTGTCCGACGGGGCGGCGGTCGCCTGCGCCTCGCTGGTGCTGGCCACCGGCGGCAAGTCGATCCCGAAGATGGGGGCCACCGGCTGGGCCTATGACGCCGCCCGCCGCTTCGGCCTGCGGGTCACCGAGACGCGCCCGGCCCTGGTCCCCCTGACCTTCGAGCCGGGCCTGCTGGAGCGGCTCGGGCCGCTGGCCGGGGTGGCGGTCGACGCGGTGGTCACGGCCGAGGACGGGACCCGGTTCGCCGAGGCCGTGCTGTTCACCCACCGCGGCCTGTCCGGCCCGGCCATCCTGCAGATCAGCTCCTACTGGCGCGAGGGCCAGGCGATCACCGTGGCCATGGCCCCGGGCGTCGATGTGTTCGACCACCTGCGCGCGGCCCGGCGCAGCCACGGCCGCCAGGCCCCGCACACGGCCCTGTCCGCCCTCGTCCCCGAGCGTCTCGCCCGGCTGATCTGCGAGCAGGAAGGCGTCGCCGGCAACCTCGCCGACCAGGCCGACGCCGCCCTGCGCCGGCTGGACAGGGCGGTCAACGGCTGGACGGTCAAGCCGGTCGGCTCCGAAGGTTACCGCACGGCCGAGGTGACTCTCGGCGGGGTCGACACCGCCGCCCTGGACCAGCGCACCCTGGCCGCCCGCACGGTCCCGGGCCTGTACGTCATCGGCGAGGCGGTCGACGTCACCGGCTGGCTCGGCGGCTACAATTTCCAGTGGGCCTGGTCCTCCGGCTGGGCCGCGGGCCAGGCGGCGTAGACCCCTCTCCCCTTGTGGGAGAGGGAGGGGCCCGACCGCCGAAGGCGGGCGGGAGGGTGAGGGGTCGCGCTACCGGCGACCCGCGGCCCG
>CAZQBJ010000231.1:0-3217 GCA_964591465.1 uncultured Brevundimonas sp. | reverse complement strand
TTCGAACAGGCCCATATCGGCATCGCGCCGGGCCGCGAGGTGGTCTTCATGTGCCGCAGCGGCGCGCGCACCGGGGCCCATTGCGACCGGCTGGCCGCCCGCGTCACCGGCCCGGCCTTCGTGCTCGAGGGCGGACTCAATGGCTGGAAGACCGCCGGCCTGCCGGCGGCGATCGACCGCAAGGCGCCGCTGGAGATGATGCGCCAGGTCCAGATCGCCGCCGGTTCGCTGGTCTTGCTGGGCGTCCTGCTGGCGTGGCGGGTCCATCCGAGCTTCATCGCCCTCTCCGGCTTCGTCGGCGCCGGCCTGCTGTTCGCCGGCGTCAGCGGCTTCTGCGGCATGGCCCGGCTGCTGGCGGTGATGCCGTGGAACCGGCCGAAGGCCGCCTGACGCCGTGGATCCCGCCCTCTGGACCCTGGGCGCCGCGGCGCTCAGCGGGGCGGTGGTCGGCCTGTTCCTGGCCGTCTTCGGCGGCGGGGGATCGGTGCTAGCCGCGCCCCTTCTGCTGTATTTCGTCGGCCTCGCCGATGCCCACCTGGCCATCGGCACCTCCGCCGCCGGCGTGGCCCTGAACGCCATGACCGGCCTGGCCGGCCACGCCCGCGCCGGGCGGGTCAAATGGCCCTGTGCGAGCCTGTTCGCCGTCACCGGCGCCGCCGGCGCCTTTGCAGGATCGAGCCTGGCCAAACAGGTCGACGGCCAACATCTGCTGCTGTTCTTCGCCCTGGCGATGGTGCTGATCGCCCTGTCGATGCTGCGCAAGCCGCGCAGCGAGGGCGACCTGGCGGTGCGGCTGGACGGCCGCCTCGCCCTCCGCCTGGCGCCCATGGGCCTGGGCGCCGGTTTCGCCGCCGGCTTTTTCGGCATCGGCGGCGGCTTCCTGATCGTGCCGGGGCTGATGGCGGCGACCGGCATGACCCTCATGCACGCCCAGGCCTCCTCCCTGCTCAGCGTGGCGGTGTTCGGGGCCTCGACCTCGGCCAACTACGCCGTCTCCGGCCTGGTCGACTGGCCGATCGTCCTGGCCATGGTCGTCGGCGGCGCGGCGGGGACCGCCATCGGCCTGCCCATCGCCCGGCGGCTGGGCGAGCGCGCGGCGCTGGGCCGGCGCCTGTTCGCCGGCCTGATCATCCTCGTCGCCATCTACGTCGCCGTTCGCGCCATCGGCGGGTGAAACGGAACGGGAACATGCTATAGGCGGTCCGTGACGCCCGCCGCTGTTCCCGCAACGCTTCCGCCGCTGTTCGCCGACTGGTTCGCGCGGCGCGGCTGGTCGCCGCGACGACACCAGCTGGAGATGATCGCGGCCGCCGGCGCCGGCGCCCACGCCCTGCTGATCGCCCCGACCGGCGGCGGCAAGACCCTGGCCGGCTTCCTGCCGTCGCTGATCGAACTGGCCGAGCGCGGGCCGAAACCGGAGACCGGTCCGGGATCGGGCGTGCACACCCTGTACCTGTCGCCGCTCAAGGCCCTGACCACCGACGTCGAGCGCAACCTGATGACCCCGATCCGCGAGATCGGGCTGAACATCCACGTCGAAAGCCGCACCGGCGACACCAAGCAGTCGAAACGCCAGCGGCAACGGGAGTTTCCGCCGGACATCCTGCTGACCACGCCGGAGCAGCTGGCCCTGTTCTGCGCCTGGGAGGGCGCGCGCAGCTATTTCGCCGACCTGAAATGCGTCGTGCTGGACGAGGTGCACGCGATCTGGAGCGGCAAGCGCGGCGACCTGCTGTCGCTGGGGCTGGGGCGCCTGCAGAAATATGCGCCGCAGATGCGCCGCGTGGCCCTGTCGGCCACCGTCGATGATCCGGACCTGATCGCGGACTGGCTGAGCCCCTCCACCGCTTCGCCGTCCCCCGCTCCATCGCGGCGCGTCGGGGAGGACAGAGCCGGCGCCTCCGTCTGCATCGTCCGCGGCGATCCGGGGGCGCCGCCGGTGGTCGAGGTGCTGGTCTCCGAAGGCCAGGTGCCGTGGGCCGGGCACACCGGTCGCCACGCCATCCCGGAGGTCTACGAAGCGATCCGCGGCGCCGGCATGAGCCTGGTGTTCGTCAACACCCGCTGGCAGGCGGAATTCGTCTTTCAGCAGCTGTGGGCGATCAACGACCACAACCTGCCCATCGGGCTGCACCACGGGTCGCTGGCGGCCGAGCAGCGGCGCAAGGTGGAGGCGGCCATGGCCCGCGGCGACCTGCGCGCCGTGGTCTGCACCTCGACCCTGGACCTGGGCATCGACTGGGGCGACGTGGACCTGGTCATCCAGCTGGCGGCGCCCAAGGGGGCCAGCCGACTGGTCCAGCGCATCGGGCGGGCCAACCACCGGCTGGACGAGCCGTCGCGGGCCCTGATGGTGCCGGCCAGCCGGTTCGAGATGCTGGAATGCCAGGCGGCGCGCGAGGCGGTGGCCGAGAACGCCTTCGACTGGGAGCCGGTGCACACCGGCACCCTGGACACCCTGGCCCAGCACGTCATGGGCTGCGCCTGCGCCGAGCCGTTCACCCTTGAGGAGCTTTACGCCGAAGTGACCGGCTGCGGCCCCTACCGCGGGCTGAGCTGGGAAAGCTTCGAGGAGGTGGTCGATCTGGTCGCCACCGGCGGCTACGCCCTGCGCACCTACGACCGGTTCGCCCGCATCGTGCGCGACCGGCAGGGCCGGTGGAAGGTGCGCAACCAGCACATCGCCCAGCGCCACCGGATGAACGTCGGGGCCATCGTCTCGGCCGCCACCCTGAATGTCCGCGTCGCCGCGCGGCGGGGCCAGCGGCTGATCGGCGGGCGCAAGATCGGCGAGGTCGAGGAAAGCTATTTCCAGCCGCTGAGCCCCGGCGACACCTTCATCTACGCCGGCCAGGTGTGGGCCTTCCAGGGCATCTCGGGGATGGACGCCCTGGTCACCCCGGCCCACGACCGGGAGCCGAAGATCCCCTCGTGGGGCGGGTCGAAATTCCCCATGTCGCGTTCGCTGGCCGACCGGGTGCGGGCGATGATCCAGGACCGTGCCCACTGGCGGGTGCTGCCGCCGGACGTGCAGGAGTGGCTGGCCCTGCAGGAGGAGAAGTCGGCCATCCCGGACGCCGAAACCCTGCTGATCGAAACCTTCGCGCGCGGCTCGCGCCATTTTCTGGTGGCCCACCCGTTCGCGGGGGGCCTGGCCCACGGCACCCTGTGCATGCTGCTGACCCGGCGGCTTGACCGGCTGGGCGTCGGCCCGCTG
>CAZQBJ010000230.1:1738-3239 GCA_964591465.1 uncultured Brevundimonas sp. | reverse complement strand
GCGACCTCGACCAACTCGATCGCGTCGATCTTCGCCTGGACGCGCGGCTTCAAGCACCGCGGCAAGCTGGACGGCAACGCCGAGCTGATCACCTTCGCCGAAATCCTGGAGAAGGTGGTGGTCGACACCGTCGAGAGCGGCTTCATGACCAAGGATCTGGCGCTGCTGGTCGGCGACCAGCAGGGCTGGCTGACCACCGAGGGCTTCCTCGACAAGGTGGCCGAGAACCTCAACGCGGCGATGGCCGCCTAGGGGCGTTTTCGCCTGTGGCGGGCCGGGGTTTGGCCCGCCGCAAGCCTTGGTGCATGGTGGCGGTCTGACGAGGGGCGTCGGCGGAGACCACAATTGAAACGCGCACTGACCACCTTGCTGGTGCTGGCCCTGCTGGTTGGCGGGGTCTCGTTCTTCGCCGCGCCGGGCGTGGCCTTCTTCGCCCTGCGGTCGGCCGCCCAGTCGTCCGACGTGCAGGGTCTGGCGGCCCTGGTCGACTTCCCGGCCGTGCGCTCCAGCCTGCGGCCGCAGCTGTCGAGCCGGCCGGCCGCCGCGCCCCCGCCGTCGCTGCTGGAAGACCCGGTGGGGGCCATCCGCCGCCAGTTCGAGCAGGCGGCCGAACCGGCCGTGGACGTTGACGCCTATCTGACGCCCCAGGCTTTGGCCGGCCTGACCCTGGGCGAGGGCCGCTACGCCGCCGAGCGCAGCCGGCTGGGCCGGGCGCCGACGGTCGACGGACCGCTGCACGGCCCGATGCCGCAGCCGCGCTACTGGGGGATGAACCGCGCCCGTCTGGCGGTGGTCGACGAAGGCGGCTCGGAGACGGTGTTCACCTTCGAGCGCAAGGGGCCCTTCACCTGGAAGCTGGTCCACATCGGCCTGCCTGAAGGCGCGACGCGGACCGCTCCGGAAGCCTAGCCCGCCAGCGCGCCGCGGATCGCCGCCAGGCCCTCTTCGGCCCGTGATCCGTCCGGGGCGCCGCCCTGGGCGAAGTCCGGCTTGCCGCCGGCGCCCTGTCCGCCCATGGCCAGCACGGCGGCCCGCGCCAGTTCGGCGGCGTTCAGCCTGCCGGCCAGGTCCGAGGTCACGGCCACGGTCATCGCCGCCTTGCCATCGGCGGTGCCGACCAGCGCCACCACGCCCGAGCCGATGGACTTGCGGAACTCCTCGGCCACGCCGCGCAGCTCCTTGCCGCCGACTCCGTCAAGCACCCGGGCGATCAGCTTCACCCCGCCGACATCCTCGGGCGCCGCCGCACCGCCGCCGCCGCCGAGAGCCAGCTGCTTCTTCAGGTCGGCGACCTGTTTCTCGAGGGCCTTGCGCTCGGCCACCAGGGCGTCGATCCGCGCCGGCAGGTCGGCGGGCTGGATCTTGAAGCCCTGGGCCAGCTGGCGGGCGACATTGGCCTGGGCCTGCAGATGCTGGCGGGCGGCCTCGCCGGTCAGGGCCTCGATGCGGCGCACGCCGGCGGCGATGCCCTGCTCCGAGACGATCTTGAACAGGGCGATGT
>CAZQBJ010000230.1:0-1728 GCA_964591465.1 uncultured Brevundimonas sp. | reverse complement strand
GCCGGTACGGGCGACGTGGGTGCCGCCGCACAGCTCCACCGAATAGGGCGCGTCGGGGTCGCCGGGCAGGTGCCCGAGGGTCAGGACCCGCACCTCGTCGCCATACTTCTCGCCGAACAGGGCCATGGCCCCGGCCTCGATGGCCTTCTCCGGCGCCATCAGCCTGGTCTCGGCCGGCCAGTTCTGCCGGATGACCGCATTGACCTCATCCTCGATGGCCGCGATCTCGGCGTCCGTCAGCGGAGCCCCGTGGCTGAAGTCGAAGCGGATGCGCTCGTGGTCGACCATCTGGCCCTTCTGGGCCACGTGCGGGCCCAGCACATTGCGCAGGGCGGTGTGCAGCAGGTGGGTCGCCGAGTGGTTGGCCCGGGTGGTCAGGCGGGCGTCGGCCCCGACGCTGAGCGTCGTGGACTGGCCCAGGGTGAGCACGCCGTCCTGGACCTCGATTCGATGGACGTGCAGGTCGCCGCCGTGCTTGGACGTGTCCAGCACCCGGCCGTGACCGCCGTCCCACTCGACCGCGCCCTTGTCGCCGGCCTGGCCGCCGCCCTCACCGTAGAAGGGCGTGCGGTCGAACAGCACCTCGACCGTCTCGCCGGCCCCGGCCGACTCGACGTTTTCGCCCTCGCGGACGATGGCCAGCACCTCGCCGGTCCCTTCGACCGAGTCATAGCCGGTGAATTCGGTCGGGCCGAAACGCTCGCGCAGGGCCAGCCATTCGCCGGCCGCGGCGCTCTGGCCCGAGCCGGCCCAGTGCTCGCGACTGCGGCTGCGCTGGGCCGCCATGGCGGTCTCGAAGCCCTCGGTGTCCACCGACAGGCCGCGGCGGCGGGCCTCGTCCTGGGTCAGGTCCAGGGGGAAGCCATAAGTGTCGTACAGGGTGAAGGCGGTCTCGCCCGGCAGCACGCCGCCGTCGCCCAGGCCCGCGGCGGCCTCTTCGAACAGGCTCATGCCGCGGCCCAGGGTGGTGCGGAAGCGCACCTCCTCCTGGCGCAGGGTTTCGGTGACGAAGGCCTCGGCCCGGCGCAGCTCCGGATAGGCGTCGCCCATCTGGGCCACCAGGGCCGGGACCAGCCGGTGCATCAGCGGGTCGCCGGCGCCCAGCAGGTGGGCGTGGCGCATGGCGCGGCGCATGATCCGGCGAAGCACATAGCCGCGACCTTCGTTCGACGGGGTGACGCCGTCGGCGATCAGGAAGCACGAGCTGCGCAGGTGGTCCGCGATGACCCGGTGCGACGGCGCCCGGTCGCCCTCGGCGCGCACGCCGGTGGCCTCCTCGGAGGCGGCGATGAGGCTGCGGAACAGGTCGGTGTCGTAGTTGGAGGTGACCCCCTGCAGCACCGCGGCGACCCGCTCAAGGCCCGCGCCGGTGTCGATCGACGGCTTGGGCAGCAGGGTGCGCGAGCCGTCGGTCGCCTGCTCGAACTGCATGAACACCAGGTTCCAGATCTCGACCCAGCGGTCGCCGTCCGCGTCCGGCGAGCCGGGCGGGCCGCCGGCGACCTTGTCGCCGTGGTCGAAGAAGATCTCGGTGCACGGGCCGCACGGGCCGGTGTCGCCCATCGACCAGAAATTGTCCGAGCCGGCGATGCGGGCGATGCGGCTCTCGGGCAGACCCGCGATCTTCTTCCACAGCTCGAAGGCCTCGTCGTCGTCGATGTAGACGGTGGCCATCAGCCGGTCGGGCGAGATGCCGAACTCGCGGGTGACAAGGGTCCAGGCCAGCTC
>CAZQBJ010000229.1:0-3272 GCA_964591465.1 uncultured Brevundimonas sp. | reverse complement strand
GGCGTCGGCATCCCGCCCGAGGAACTGCCTCTGGCAGTGCGCCGCCATGCCACCAGCAAGATCGCCTCACTCGAGGAACTGGAACACGTCGGTTCCATGGGATTCCGCGGAGAAGCGCTGGCATCCATCGCATCGGTGGCGCGCCTGAGCATCATTTCGCGAACCCCGGGAGCCGGGCACGCCTGGCGCATCGACGGAGCCACCCTGGCCGTCGAAGCGGCGGCCGGGCCGACGGGTACGACGGTGGACGTGCGCCAGCTGTTCGATGCCGTGCCGGCCAGGCGCAAGTTCCTGCGTTCGGAAACGACCGAATACGGGCATTGCCTCGATGCCCTCGAACGCATCGCGCTCGCCCATCCCGGCGTCGCATTCCGCCTGTTCCACAACGACAAGGTGCAGCGCCACTGGCGAGCGGGAGACATGGCGCTGCGCCTGCGCGACATCCTCGGCGCCGAATTCATGGACCAGGGCATACTGGTGGAGCGCGACCACGGTCTGATTTCCCTGCGCGGGCTCATCACCCGCCCCACCCTTGCGCGGCACCGTGCCGACCGTCAGTACCTGTACGTGAACGGTCGCTACGTGCGCGACCGCAGCGTCTCCCACGCCGTCCGGCAGGCCTATGCCGACGTCCTGCATGGTGATCGACACCCGGCCTTCGTCCTTTTCCTGGGCGTGGACCCCGGCGTGGTGGACGTCAACGTTCATCCGGCAAAGCATGAGGTTCGCTTCCGCGATAGCGGAGCCATACACCGTTTCGTCGCGCAGAGCCTCGAAGAGGCACTGGCCAGCACCCCGGGTGCGCACGACGCGCCAGCGATTTTCCGAACGGCGGAGCCGTACGTCGGCGACCGCACTTATGCCGGGGGCGACGCGGCCATCCCCGACGCCTCCGCCGAGGCGCAGCCGCCGGTGTTCCAGCCAACGGCGCAGGAGAGCGGCTGGCGCCCCCGGCAGACCGCGTTCAGCCTGCGCGACCACGCGACGCCATCGGACGCCTGGCAGGCGCTGTATCGCCCGCTCGCGGGCATGCCGGGCGTCGCCGACGCCGGCCGTCCGGTGCCTGATCATGCTGGCGGCGCCGTGCCGGGAACGGACCTTCCCGAAGACGGCGGCCCGGACGGCGCCGACCCGTACCCGCTGGGCCAGGCACTGGCCCAGGTCCATGGCGTGTACATACTCGCGCAGAACCGGAAAGGGCTGGTGCTCGTGGACATGCACGCCGCCCATGAGCGTGTCGTCTACGAAGCGCTCAAGCGCGCCCTGGATTCCCGGGAGCTGCCCCGGCAGGAGCTGCTCGTTCCCGTGGTGTTCGGAGCCGATCCCCGCGACCTGGGCCTCGTCGAAGAATATCGCGACACCCTCGAGCAACTGGGCCTGACGCTCACGCCGGCGGGGCCGGCCGCCATTACGGTCCGTGCCGTGCCGGCCCTGCTCGCTCATGGCGACATCGAGTCGCTCGTACGCGGGGTGCTGCGCGACCTCGCCAGCGTGGGCAGCACCACCCTGCTCACCGAACAACGCAACGAATTGCTGGCGACCATGGCGTGCCACGGCTCCGTACGGGCCAATCGCCGGCTCACGCTCGACGAGATGAACGCGCTGCTGCGGCAAATGGAACGCACGGAACGCGCCGACCAATGCAATCATGGCCGGCCAACCTGGCTGCAGTGGTCGCTGCCCGAGCTGGACCGCATGTTCCTGCGGGGCCAGTGAATCGATGCTGACCGAAACTCCCGTCATCTGCCTTGCCGGGCCAACGGCCTCGGGAAAGAGCGCCGCGAGCCTGGCACTGGCGGAGCGCTGGCCCGTGGAAATCATCGCGATGGATTCGGCCACCATCTATCGCGGCATGGACGTCGGCACGGCGAAGCCCACGCCCGCCGAGCAGGCCCGCGTCGCGCACCACCTCATCGACATCCGCGACCCGGCGGAAACCTACTCCGCCGCCGACTTCCGCAGCGACGCGCTCGCCCTCATCGGGGAAATCCGGGCGCGCGGCAACGTGCCGCTGATCTGCGGCGGAACGATGATGTATTACAAGATCCTGCGCGAAGGCATCAGCGCGCTGCCGCAGGCAGACACCGCGCTGCGCGCGCGTATCGATGAAGATGCACGCCTCAGGGGCTGGCCCGCCCTGCATGCGGAACTGGCCACCTACGACCCCGCCACGGCATCGCGTCTGGCGCCGAACGACAGCCAGCGCTTGCAGCGCGCCATCGAGATCTATCGCAGCAGCGGCGTTCCCATGTCCGAATGGCTGGCCCGCAGCCGGCCGGAAAACGAAACGCCCTGGCGCTACGTGACGCTGAGCCTGGAGCCTTCCGACCGGCTGGCGCTGCATGAACGCATTGCCCGACGCTATCGGGGCATGCTGGACGCGGGACTGCTGGAAGAAACCGCCAGGCTGTACGAGCGCGGGGACCTGCACACCGGAATGCCCTCGGTGCGTTGCGTGGGGTATCGCCAGCTGTGGGACCACCTGGAAGGCAAGGTGTCGCTTGCCACCGCGGTGGAACAGGCGATTGCGGCGACCCGCCAGCTGGCGAAGCGCCAGCTCACGTGGCTGCGCTCGGAACCGGCGCGCCACGTCGTGGATTGCCTGGCTCCCGACGCCACGGCGAGGGTGATCGACCTCGCACGCAGTGTATTGCCGGCATGAGGCGCCGGCCCGGCGGTAAGGTGGCCGTCAGGCCAGGATGACCTGGGGAGCGTCCGCGCCCTGGCGCTCGACCACCTCGCCCAGCACGTGCACCGTCTCGCCCATGCCGCGCAGGGTGCCCGCGATGGCTTCCACCTGCCCGGCGGGAACGATGACGACCATGCCGATGCCGCAATTGAAGACGCGCAACATCTCGGTATCCGCCACGTTGCCATTGCCTTGCAGCCACTGGAACAGGGGCGGCAGCGCCCAGGCATCGCGATGCAGGCGCACGGCGAGCCTGGACTGCAGAACCCGCGGAATGTTGTCGAGCAGCCCGCCGCCCGTGATGTGCGCCAGGCCCTTGATGTCGCGGCCGTGCGTGGCCAGCGCATGCAGCACCGACTTCACGTAGATGCGGGTGGGTGCCATGACGACGTCTTCCAGAGGCTGGCCATCGAGCTCCTGGCCGGGACGCGCATTGGCGTGCTTGAGAATCTTGCGCAACAGCGAGAACCCGTTCGAATGCGCCCCGCTGGAGGCCAGCCCCAGTACGACGTCGCCCGGCTGGATCTGCTTGCCGTCGATGATGGCGGATTTTTCGACCGCGCCGACGGCGAAGCCGGCGAGA
>CAZQBJ010000228.1:0-3276 GCA_964591465.1 uncultured Brevundimonas sp. | reverse complement strand
CTTCCTTGCGGCGGACCTGCTCGCCGGCGTAGCGCACGCCCTTGCCCTTGTAGGGCTCCGGCGGGCGGATCTTGCGGATGCGCGCGGCGATCTCGCCAACGGCCTGCTTGTCGATGCCCGAGATCTTGACCTCGGTCTGCTTGGGCACCGCGAAGGTGATGCCGGCGGGCGGCGCGATGTCGACGTCGTGGCTGAAGCCCAGCTGCAGCGACAGGGCCTGGCCCTTCATCGCGGCGCGGTAACCCACGCCGTGCAGCTCGAGGCTCTGCTCGAAGCCCTGGGTGACGCCGTGGACCATGTTGGCCACCAGCGAACGCGACAGGCCCCACATGCCGCGGGCGCGCTGGGTGTCCTCGCGCGGCGACAGCTTGAGCTCGCCGTTCTCCTGGACGACCTCGACCTCCTCGGCGACCGTCCAGGCCAGCTGGCCCTTGGGCCCCTTCACCGTGACGGTCTGGCCGTCGATGGTGACGGTCACGCCGGACGGGACGGCGATCGGATTTTTGCCGATGCGTGACATATCAGTAGACCCGGCACAGCACTTCGCCGCCCACGTTCTCGTCGCGGGCCGCGGAGTCGGACATGACGCCCTTGGACGTCGAAAGGATCGCGATGCCCAGGCCGTTCTTCACCGGCTTGAGGTCGCTGATCGACGAATAGACCCGACGGCCCGGCTTGGAGACGCGGGCGATTTCCGCGATCACCGGCTGGCCGTCGAAATATTTCAGCTCGATCTCGAACTGCGGGAACTCGCCCGGCTTCTCGACCAGCGAGTAGCCGCGGATGTAGCCCTCGTCCTTGAGCACGTCGAGCACGCGCTGGCGCAGGCGCGACGCGGGCGTCAGCACCGTCGAACGCTTGCGGGTCGCGGCGTTCTTGATGCGGGCGATCATGTCGCTCAGGGGATCATTGATCATCATCTGCCGATCTCCCTTACCAGCTCGACTTCGTCATGCCGGGCACCTGGCCCAGCGACGCGAGGTTGCGCAGCGCGATACGGCTCATCTTGAGCTTCCGGTAGTAGGCGCGCGGACGGCCCGTGACCTCGCAGCGGTTGCGGATCCGGTTGGCCGCCGAGTTGCGCGGCAGCTTGGCGAGCTTCAGACGGGCGTCGAAACGTTCTTCGAGCGGCAGGCTCTCGTCGTTCGCAATCGCCTTCAGCGCGGCGCGCTTCTCGGCGTACTGGGCGACGAGACGCTTGACCATCTCGTTACGGTTGACGGCGCTTTTCTTGGCCATGTCGGTTCTTTCCCTTCCCGCTCTTAATTGTTGAACGGGAACTTGAACTCGGTGAGCAGGGCCTTGGCCTCCTCATCGGTCCGAGCCGTGGTGCAGACGATGATGTCCATGCCCCACATCTGATCGATTTCGTCGTAGTTGATCTCCGGGAACACGATGTGCTCCTTCAGGCCCATGGCGTAGTTGCCGCGGCCGTCGAAGCTCGTGCCCTTCAGACCCCGGAAGTCCTTCACGCGCGGCAGCGCGATCGTGATCAGCCGGTCGAGGAACTCGTACATCTGGTTCTGGCGCAGGGTGACCTTGGCGCCCACCACCATGCCTTCGCGCAGCTTGAAGCCGGCGATCGAGTTGCGGGCCTTGGTCGGCACCGGCTTCTGGCCGGCGATCGCCGCCAGGTCCTTGAGCGCCGCGGCCGCCTTCTTGGAGTCGGCCACCGCTTCGCCGATGCCCATGTTCAGCACGATCTTCTCGAGCTTGGGCACCTGCATCTCGTTGGTGTAGCCGAACTTCTCCTTCATCACGGCGCGGATGCGCTCGCGATACTCGGACTTCAGCCGCGGGGTGTACTGGGCGTCAGCCATTGATGGCGTCTCCCGTGGTCTTGGCGAAGCGCACCTTCGTGTCGCCGTCCATGCGGAAGCCGACGCGGGTCGGCTTGCCGTTGGCGTCGACGATGGCGACGTTCGACAGGTGAATCGGCGCTTCCTTGTTGACGATCCCGCCCTGCGGGTTCGTCTGCGAGGGACGGGTGTGGCGCTGGACCATGTTGATCCCCGACACGATGCAGCGGCCTTCGGCCGGCAGGACGCGGGTGACGTCGCCGGTGCGGCCCTTGTCCTTGCCCGTCAGAACGATCACGCGATCGCCCTTCTTGATCTTCGCGGCCATCAGATGACCTCCGGAGCCAGGGAAACGATCTTCATGTGGTTCTTGGCGCGCAGTTCGCGCGGAACCGGTCCGAAGATCCGGGTGCCGACGGGCTCGTTCTGCTTGTTGACGATGACCGCGGCGCTCTTGTCGAAGCGGATGACCGAGCCATCCTTGCGCTGGATGTCCTTGGCCGTGCGCACGACGATGGCGCGCAGCACCTCGCCCTTCTTCACGCGGCCGCGCGGAATGGCTTCCTTGACGGAAACCACGATCACGTCGCCCACCGAGGCGTAGCGGCGCTTCGCGCCGCCCAACACCTTGATGCACATGACCCGGCGAGCGCCCGAATTATCGGCGACCTCCAGGTTAGTTTGCATCTGGATCATTGGATCCGGTCCTTCTGAATTACTGAGCCGAGGCCGGGGCGTCCTTCGGCAGGACCTCCCAGCGCTTCAGCCTGGACTTCGGCGCGCACTCGACGATCCGAGCGCGGTCACCGGTCTTGTAGGCGTTCTGTTCGTCGTGGGCGTGGTACCGCTTGGATTCACGCACCGTCTTGCGCAGCAGCGGGTGCAGCAGCGTCCGCTCCACCTTCACCACGATGGTCTTGTCGCCCTTGTCGGAGACGACCTCACCTTCGAGAATTCGCTTCGGCATTCGTCTCGTCCTTAAGCCGCAGCCCGCTTCTCACGCAGGAGCGTGGAGATGCGCGCGATGGTTTTCCGGACCTCGTTGACGCGATGGGTCTTCTCCATCTGGCCGGTCGCGGTCTGGAAACGCAGGTTGAACTGTTCCTTCTTGAGCTTC
This sequence comes from uncultured Brevundimonas sp., assembly GCA_964591465.1. Lineage (GTDB taxonomy): Bacteria > Pseudomonadota > Alphaproteobacteria > Caulobacterales > Caulobacteraceae > Brevundimonas. Next base: position 360 of record CAZQBJ010000228.1, on the reverse strand, counting down.
AGCAGCTCTTCGGACAGCTGATCGGTGGTCATGGCCCGCAGGTCGCCGATCTTGGTCATGCCGCTTGCTCCATCTGGCCGAGGCCCGCGTCGAGGCGGGTGACAACCTTGGTGCGCACCGGCAGCTTGGCGGCGCCCAGGCGCAGGGCCTCGCGGGCGACGTCGTCCGGCACGCCGTCGATTTCGAACAGGATCCGGCCCGGGTGGCAGCGCGCCGCCCAGTGGTCGACCGCGCCCTTGCCCTTGCCCATGCGGACTTCGGCCGGCTTGCCCGAAACCGGGACGTCCGGGAACACGCGGATCCACACCCGGCCCTGACGCTTCATCTGGCGGGTGATCGCGCGGCGGGCCGCCTCGATCT
>CAZQBJ010000227.1:0-3286 GCA_964591465.1 uncultured Brevundimonas sp. | reverse complement strand
TGCTGATCAACCACCCGCTGGACTGCCCGATCTGCGACCAGGGCGGCGAGTGCGACCTGCAGGACCAGGCCATGGGCTATGGCCGCGACGCGTCCCGCTATGCGGAGAACAAGCGCGCGGTCGAAGAGAAGCACATGGGGCCGACGATCAAGACCTTCATGACGCGCTGCATCCAGTGCACGCGTTGCATCCGCTTCGTCACCGAAGTGGCCGGGGTCTCGGACATCGGCATGATCAACCGCGGCGAGGACGCGGAGATCACCACCTATCTCGAGAAGGCGGTCGCCTCGGAGCTGTCGGGCAACGTCAACGACCTGTGCCCGGTCGGGGCCCTGACCCACGCGCCGTGGACCTTCCACTATCGCCCGTGGGAGCTGAAGAAGACGCCGACCATCGACGTGATGGACGCCCTGGGCTCGAACATCCGCGCCGACAGCCGCGGGCCCGAGGTGATGCGCGTGCTGCCGCGGCTGCACGAGGAGATCAACGAGGAGTGGCTGGCCGACAAGAGCCGCTACGTGGTCGACGGCCTGCTGACCCGGCGGCTGGACCGGCCGTGGGTGCGCGACGGCGGCAAGCTGCGCGCGGCCAGCTGGGACGAGGCGCTGAACGTGGTGGCCGAGCGGCTTAAGGCGGCCGCTCCCGACCGCATCGGCGTGGTGGCCGGCGACCTGCAGGACGCCGAGTCGATGAAGGCGACGCTGGACCTGTTCCGCGCCCTGGGCTCGCCCCACACCGACTGTCGCCAGGACGGCGCCGCCCTGGGCGTCGGTCCGCGCGAGGGCTGGCTGTTCAACTCGGGCCTGGCCGGCATCGAGGCGGCCGACGCGGTGCTGCTGGTCGGCGTCGACCCGCGGGCCGAGGCCCCGCTGCTGAACGCCCGGCTGCGCAAGGCGTGGCTGAAGGGCGGCCTGCAGATCGGCCTGATCGGCGAGGCCGCCGACCTGACCTACGAGCACCGCTACCTGGGCGCCGGGGCGAAGAGCCTGACCAAGCTGGACAAGGCGTTCGCCGACGTCCTGAAGGCGGCGCAGCGGCCGGCGATCATCGTCGGCGCCTCGGCCCTGACCGGCGAGGCCGGACCGCGGGTGCTGGGCGCCGTGGCCGCCCTGGCCAAGAAGTTCGGCGTCGTGACCGACGGCTGGAACGGCTTCAACGTGCTGCACCACGCGGCCGCGCGGGTCGGCGGCCTGGACCTGGGCTTCGTCCCGGGCGCCGGCGGCCTGTCGGCGGTCGACATGGTCAAGAAGGGCGCGCTGGACGTGCTGATGCTGCTGGGCGCCGACGAGATCGACGCCTCGGCCACCTCGGCCTTCAAGATCTACATCGGCAGCCACGGCGACCGCGGGGCCCACGGGGCGGACGTGATCCTGCCGGGCTCGGCCTGGACCGAGAAGCCGGGCCTGTACGTCAACACCGAGGGCCGGGTGCAGATGGCCGAACGCGTGGTCTTCCCCAAGGGCGAGGCCAAGGAGGACTGGGCCATCGTCCGCGCCCTGTCCGAGCGCGTCGGGCACACCCTGCCGTATGACGACATCGAGGCCCTGCGGGCCCGGCTGATGGCCGAGCATCCGACCTTCGGCCGGGTCGACTATCGGCCCGAGCCGCGCGCCTTCGACCTGGGCGCCCTGGGCGAGGCCGGCGATCCGGGCGACGCGCCGTTCGGCCGCGCCTTCGCCGACCCGTATCTGAACAACCCCATCGCGCGCGCCAGCGCGACCATGGCCGAGCTGTCGGCCGTCCGGTCCGCGCCCGCCGCCCTGGCCGCGGAGTAGGGCATGGAGACCGCCACCACCTTCTGGACCACCCCCGCCGGCTGGACCCTGATGACCATCGGCCAGATCCTGCTGGTCACGGTCGGAATCCTGCTGTCGCTGGCCTTCCTGCTGCTGGCCGACCGCAAGATCTGGGCGGGCGTGCAGATGCGCAAGGGGCCCAATGTGGTGGGCCCGTTCGGCCTGCTGCAGTCGTTCGCCGACTTCTTCAAATTCGTGCTGAAGGAGGTCGTGATCCCGTCCGGGGCCGACAAGGTCGTGTTCCTGGCCGCGCCGCTGATCACCTTCGTGCTGGCCTTCATCGCCTGGGCGGTCGTGCCGTTCGCGCCCGGCTGGGTGATCGCCGACCTGAACGTCGGCATCCTGTACCTGCTCGCGATCAGTTCGCTGGGCGTCTACGGGATCATCATGGGCGGCTGGGCGTCCAACTCGAAGTACCCGTTCCTGGGCGCCCTGCGCTCGGCCGCCCAGATGGTCTCGTACGAGGTCTCGATCGGCTTCGTCATCATCACCGTGGTGCTGATGTCCGGGACCATGAACCTGACGGCCATCGTCGACGCCCAGGCGGGGTATTTCTGGAACTGGAACATGTTCGGCAACGGCCTGGCCAACTGGCCGATGCTGTTCGTGCTGTTCCCCATGCTGATCGTGTTCTTCATCTCGGCCCTGGCCGAGACCAACCGGCCGCCGTTCGACCTGCCCGAGGCGGAGTCCGAGCTCGTGGCCGGCTACCAGGTGGAGTACAGCTCGACGCCGTACCTGCTGTTCATGATCGGCGAGTACGCCAACATCGTGCTGATGTGCGCCATGGCCACCATCCTGTTCATGGGCGGCTGGCACCCGGGCTTCCTCTCCGAGGACGTGCTGCGCGGCCTGCCGGGGTGGATGGAGTACGCCGTCTATCTGCTGACCTTCATGGCCAAGGTGGTCTTCTGGTTCTTCATGATCTCGCTGGTGAAGGCGTTCACCCCGCGCTACCGCTACGACCAGCTGATGCGGCTGGGCTGGAAGGTGTTCCTGCCGGTGTCGCTGGCCGCCGTGGTGCTGGTCGCCGCCTGGCGGGTGTTCGGGGGGGCGCTGTGAGCCGGGGGCTGATCGCCGCCTGCGCCCTGGCCGTGCTGGCCGGCGGCTGCACGGTCGGGCCGTACGAGGCCGAGCCGGTGACGCCGCAGCAGCGGCTCGAGCGGCTGGAGCGCCAGCAGCGGGCCGAGGCCGAGCGCCAGCGGCTGTGCGCCATGATGGACCCAGACACCGAACGTTACGCGCGCGATTGCCGCCGCCCAGGAGATCCCGACCGATGATTGCCAGAGTGGGACAGGCCCTGAAGGGCGCCCTGTTGCTCGACATGGTCGCGGCCGTGGGCCTGTCGATGAAATACATGCTGCGCCCGAAGGCGACGGTGAACTATCCGTTCGAGCGCAACCCGCAGTCGCCGCGCTTCCGCGTCGAGCACGCCCTGCGCCGCTATCCCAGCGGCGAGGAGCGGTGCATCGCGTGCAAGCTGTGCGAGG
>CAZQBJ010000226.1:0-3297 GCA_964591465.1 uncultured Brevundimonas sp. | reverse complement strand
CCTTCGTCATCTGCATCACCAACCCGCTCGACGCCATGGTCTGGGCGCTGCAGAAATTCTCGGGCCTGCCCAAGGAGAAGGTCGTCGGCATGGCCGGCGTGCTCGACTCGGCCCGCTTCGCCTACTTCCTGGCCGAGAAGACCGGGATCTCGATCCAGGACATCAACGCCTGGACCCTGGGCGGCCACGGCGACGACATGGTGCCGATGGTGCGCCACTCGACCGTCGGCGGCCTGCCGCTGCCGGACGCGGTCAAGGCCGGCTTCCTGTCGCAGGACGAGCTGGACGCCATCGTCGATCGCACCCGCAAGGGCGGCGGCGAGATCGTCGCCCTGCTGAAGACCGGCTCGGCCTTCTATGCGCCGGCCGAGAGCGCCATCGCCATGGCCCGCGCCTACCTGCTGGACCAGAAGCGGGTGCTGCCGTGCGCCGTCTGGCTGTCGGGCGAATACGGCCTGAACGACCTCTACGTCGGGGTGCCGGCCCTGATCGGCGCCGGCGGCGTCGAGAAGGTGGTCGAGTTCACCACCGACGAGTCCGAAAAGGCCATGCTGGCCAAGTCGGTCGAGTCGGTGAAGGGCCTGATCGAGGCCTGCAAGCAGCAGGACCCGTCGCTGGCCTGACCGGCGCCTAGGACGCCGCCCCGCGCGCCGGGGCGGCGGTCCGGTCTTCCAGCCAGGACTGCGAGCCCATCTCGCGCAGCCGCGAAACCGTGCGCTCGAACTCGAAGGCGCCGTCGCCGGCCGGGTACAGCGCCTCGGGCTCGACCTCGGCCAGGGCGACCAGCCGCACCCGCGCCTCGTACAGGGCGTCGACCAGGGTGACGAAGCGTCTGGCCTCGTTGCGCCGGGCGGGTCCCATGGCCGGCACGTCCTCGAGGAACAGGTCGTGGAAGGCGTCGGCCACGGCCAGATAGTCCTGCGGCCCCAGGGCCGCGCCGCACAGCTCGGCGAAGCGGGCGCGGGCCAGCCCGCCGGCGGTGCGCGGCAGGGCCAGCTCGCGGCCCAGCACCTTCAGCACCGTCGGCTCCTCGGGCTCGTCGCCCTTCATGGTCGCCCACAGGGCCTCGAACTCGTCCCGCGCCGCGGCCGTGGCGGGGGCCAGCCACACCCGGCGCCCGGCCAGCCGGTCCAGCCGCCAGTCGCGCGACCCGGCCGTCCGGACCACCTCGCAGCGCGCCTGGATCAACTCGATGAAGGGGACGAACAGCTGGCGGTTCAGGCCGTTGCGGTACAGCTCGTCCGGCGCCCGGTTGGAGGTCGCGGCCAGCACCACCCGCCGCTCGAACAGCGCCTCGAACAGCCGGCCCAGGATCATGGCGTCGGCAATGTCGGTGACCTGCAGCTCGTCGAAGCACAGCAGCCGCGCCTCGGCCGCGATCACGTCGGCCACCGGGCCGATCGGATCCTCGCCGCGGGCCGTGCCGAACACCGCCTTGCGGCGGCGCGCGTCGCCCTCGCGCCACTGGCGGACGAGGTCGTGCACCCGGGCCATGAAGGCGTGGAAGTGGGCCCGTCGCTTCCGCGGCTCGGGGGCGCAGGCGAAGAACAGGTCCATCAGCATGGACTTGCCGCGCCCCGGCGGACCCCACAGATAGACGCCGCGCACCTGCGGCGGCCGGCCGAAGCGGCCCTTGCGCGCCAGGTCGGCCTCCAGGCGGCCGAGCGCGTCGACCGCCGCGGCCTGCGCCGGATCGGGCTGCAACGCGCCCTCGGCGATGCGGCGGTCGTAGGCGGCGCGGGTGCGAGAGGACATGACCCCGCGCATAACCGGGGCCGTGGCGCATGAAAAGCGATTGCGTTGCCCGCGGATGCGCCTACATGCGGGGCCCGGCGCCTCGGCGCATCCCTTCCGCCTGCAGGAGATCACCCAATGGGCTATCGCGTCGCCGTCGTGGGCGCCACGGGCAATGTGGGCCGCGAGATGATGACCATTCTCGACGAGCTCGAATTCCCGGTCTCCGAGATCCACGCGGTCGCCTCGCGCAAGTCCCAGGGGCTGGAGGTGGCCTTCGGCGACCGCGAGATCCGCTGCGTCAACCTGGAGACCTTCGACTTCTCGAAGGTGGACATCGTGCTGATGAGCGCCGGCGGCGAGGTCTCGCGCGCCTGGTCCGAAAAGATCGCCGCCCAGGGACCGATGGTGATCGACAACTCCTCGGCCTTCCGCATGGATCCGGACGTGCCGCTGATCGTGCCGGAGGTGAACCCGGACGCCATCTGGGAAGCCAGGAAGAAGCGGATCATCGCCAACCCCAACTGCTCGACCATCCAGCTGGTGGTGGCGCTGCGGCCGCTGCACGAGGCGGCGGCCATCCGCCGGGCGGTGGTCTCGACCTACCAGTCGGTCTCCGGGGCCGGGAAGGCGGCCATGGACGAGCTGTGGGAACAGGCCAAGGGGGTGTTCGTGCTGGGCGCGCCCGAGCCGGAGCAGTTCCCCAAGCAGATCGCCTTCAACCTGATCCCCCAGATCGGCGACTTCCTCGACGACGGCGCGACCACCGAGGAAGCCAAGATGTGGAACGAGACCCACAAGATCCTCGATCCGTCGATCCGGCTGAACGTCACCTGCGTGCGCGCGCCGGTGTTCGTCGGCCACAGCCTGAGCGTCAATCTGGAGTTCGACAGCCCGCTGGACGCGGACGATGCGCGCGAACTGCTGCGCGAGGCCCCGGGCGTGTCGGTGGTCGATAAGCAGGAGGACGGCGGCTACGTCACCCCGATCGAGGCGGTGGGCGAGTTCAACGTGTTCGTCAGCCGCATCCGCAACGATCCGACGGTCGAGCACGGGCTGTCGATGTGGGTCGTGGCCGACAACCTGCGCAAGGGCGCCGCCCTGAACGCCGTCCAGATCGCCCAGCTGCTGGACGAACTGGGGGTGATCACCCCCCGGGACGGCCTGCGCACCCTGACCGTCTAGCCGAACGGCGCCGGGCCAGCCCGGCGCGATGGAGACCCTGACCATGGCCCCTGCCCCGGGCTCGACGGACCGGCGCGCCCTGCTGTCGGCCTTCGCCTGCTACAGCCTGTGGGGCCTGATGCCCCTGCTGTTCATGGGGCAGGCCCAGGCCGGCTTCGACTCGCTGGAAATCCTCGCCCACCGGACCGTCTGGGCCGTCGGGGTCGCCGGCCTGCTGGTCTGGCTGGCCCGCCAGGGCGACCAGGTCCGGACCGTGTTCCGCAGCCCGCGGACCCTGGCCTGGCTGGGCCTGTCGACCGTGCTGATCGGGGTCAACTGGGGCATCTATGTCTGGGCCACCACCCACGGGGCGACGCTGGAGGCCAGCCTCGGCTACTA
>CAZQBJ010000225.1:0-3300 GCA_964591465.1 uncultured Brevundimonas sp. | reverse complement strand
GCCCGGATCGTCGGACTGTGGTCCAGCGCGTTGGGCTCGACCGGATCGGCGCGCAGCTTCAGGTGGGCGAAGGTCGTTCGGGCGCCCGACAGGTCCGCCTCGGCCAGCGGGCGTAGCGGCCCGTCCCCGTCGCGGGTTCCCGGCAGGAGGGTCAGGCTGACGGCGTTGAGCACATTGCCGCCGATCACGTGGATCAGCGCCGTCGCCTCGTCGACCCGCACCACCACGTCGCAATGGGTCGGGGCGAACTCGCCCATCTGCGGCCGTCGGTCCGCCAGGCTGCGATAGCCCGCCGCGCCGCGCGCATTGCACAGCAGGTCGCCCGGCTCGATCGTCGTCTCCCCCGCGTCATGGGCGACATAGGCGGCCCGGGGCGCCTCGCCGTCGCGGGCCCGGATGGCCTGGTCGATGTAGACGCGGTGAGCGATGTCGCGCTCGAACTGGACCGGATCGCCCAGCCCGGCCTCGCACATCACCCAGCTGACGAAGGCGGCCGACCACGGCTGGACCCAGTCGATGCGCAGGTCGGTCCGCCGCCAGGCCCGGTTCTGGTCGGCGATCACCCGCGCGCCGTCGGGCGTGGCGCTCCAGTAGCCGCCGACGGCGGCGAAGGTCCGCTGCTCGTCCTCCCAGTCGCCGAAGCGCAGCAGATGCCGCGCCTGTCGCGGCGCCGGCCGGCGCGGATTCAGCGCCTCGGGAACCACGCCGTCCGGCAGCCGGCCGGCCTCGACCGGGCGCGCGTCGATGGTCTGGAAGCCGAAGGCGGCCCACTCCTGGACCGCGATGTCGACGATCCGCCGGCGCGCCCAGTGGGTCGGCCCGACCCGGCACCCCGGCTGGACGATGCGCATGTCGCCGCGCCCGCCGGTCACCCGCTCGGTCGGCGCGATGACGTCGAAGGCCTCGCGCGGCAGCCGCGACTGGGCCGCCGCCGGCGCGGCCAGCAGCAGGCCCGCCGCCAGCAGGCAGGCCCCGCCTAGAGCGGCGCGCACGCGGCCTCCAGCCAGGCGCGGACCTCCGGCTCGACCAGCGGCCCGATCCTGTCCAGCACCGTCGCGTGATAGCCGTCGACATAGGCTCGCTCGTCCGGCGTCAGCAGCGCCGGCTCGATCAGCCGACGGTCGATCGGCGCCAGGGTCAGGGTCTCGAAGCCGTGCATCGGACGCTCGCCGCCGGGGATCGGCTCGGCCGGGGTCACCACCTGCAGGTTCTCGATGCGGATGCCCCAGTGGCCCGGCTTGTAGTAGCCCGGCTCGTTCGAGACGATCATCCCGGCCAGCAGCGGCTGGGTGTTGACCGCCTTGGCGATCCGCTGCGGCCCTTCGTGCACGCCCAGATAGCTGCCGACGCCGTGGCCGGTGCCGTGGTCGTAGTCCAGCCCTGCCATCCACAGCGGCAGGCGGGCCAGGGCGTCCAGCTGGTGGCCGGTGGTGCCGGCCGGGAAGCGCACCACGGCGAAGGCGATGTGCCCTTTCAGCACCCGGGTGAAGCGGTCGCGCTGCTCGGCGGTCGGCTCGCCGATGGCCATGGTCCGCGTCACGTCGGTGGTGCCGTCCAGATACTGGCCGCCGCCGTCGACCAGCAGCAGGCTGCCCGTCTCGATCCGGCGAATGGTGCGCGCGACCGGCTTGTAGTGCGGCAGGGCGCCGTTGGGCCCGGCCCCGGCGATGGTGTCGAACGACAGGTCCTTCAGCGCCCCGGTCGCCTCGCGGAAGCCTTCCAGCTTCTCGGCCACGGCGCGCTCGTCCGGCAGGGTCTCCTGGGCCTCGGTCGCCACCCAGTGCAGGAAGCGGGTCAGGGCGGCGCCGTCGCGGATGTGCGCCTGGCGCGCCCCCTCGATCTCGACCGCGTTCTTCACCGCCCGCGGCACGGTGCACGGATCCATGCCCGACACCACGCTCGCCCCGGCCTCCTTCAACCGGTCGAAATACCAGGCGGAGGATTGCGCCGGATCGATCAGCACCCGCCGCCCGCCCAGGGCCGCCAGCGCCCCCGGCAGGGCCTCGGGCGGCTGCAGCGCCACGGCGTTGCCCAGCCAGGCCGGCAATCCGTCGGTGACCTTGTCCGGATCGAGGAACAGTTGCGCCCGCCCGTCGGCCTCGACGATGGCCTGCCCGATCGGCAGCGGCGTGCGGATGACGTCGCCGCCGCGAATGTTGAACAGCCAGGCGATCGAGGCCGGGGCGGTCAGCACCGCCGCGTCGGCCCGCCGGTCCTTCAGCGCGTCGCCGATCCGGGCCCGCTTGGAGTCGCTGGACTCGCCGGCGTAGCGCTCCTCGTGCGGGACCACCGGCGCCTTGGGCTGCGGCGGCCGCGCCGCGCCCCAGGCGGCGTCCACCGGATTGGCCTCGACCGGCTTGAGCACGGCGCCGGCCCGGGCCGCCGCGTCGCGCAGCCGGCCCAGCGCCTCGGGGCTGTGCAGCCGCGGATCGTAGCCGATCACCGCCCCCTCCGGCGCGGTCTCCAGATAGGCCGCCGGCCCGCCCTCGACGAGATCGAGAATCTCGAACTGACCGGCGTCGACCTGGTCGCGCACCTGCACGGTGTAGCGCCCGTCGACGAACACCGCCGCGCGGTCCTTCAGCACGACCGCCGCCCCGGCCGAGCCGGTGAAGCCGGTCAGCCAGGCCAGCCGGTCGTTGGCCGCCGGCAGGTACTCGTTCTGGTGCTCGTCCTCGTGGGGCACGAGGAAGCCGTCCAGCCCCTGCTCGGCCAGCCGCGCGCGAACCAGCGGCAGGTGTTTGGCTCCAAAGGACGGATCGGTGGTTTCTTCGAATGACTGGCGCATGGGGCGAACCTAGTCCCAACCGCCCCGCCCGCAACCCCGTGTCGCGGCTAAGTCGCCGCGCCCGCCGCCAGGCCGGCGACCACCGCGCCCAGCTTCATGTCGTCGACGTGGCCGAACACCTGGGCCCGCAGCCGGCCCTGCGGGTCGATCAGCACCAGGGTCGGCGTGCCCTGCATGCCGTAGGCCTTCATCGTGCGCGGCAGGGCTTCGCCGGGGTCGTGGGCGTCGATCCCGACCGGAATGTCGAGGCCCTGTTCGCGCAGGAACGCCTTCAGCGGTCCGACGCCGCCCTGGGCCTCGTGGTGCTCGAACACCGTGTGCAGGCCCAGCACCGCGACGCTTGCCGGATCGAAGGTCCGGCGCAGGCGGCGCAGCTGCGGCAGCGCGTGGGTGACGCAGCCCGGGCACAGCATCTGGAACGCCAGCATCGCCACCGCCCGGCCGCGCAGGCTGGCCAGGGCGAGCGGCGAGTCCGCGTTCAGCCAGGCCGAGCAGTCCAGCTCCGGCGCCTG
>CAZQBJ010000224.1:0-3307 GCA_964591465.1 uncultured Brevundimonas sp. | reverse complement strand
GTTCGGCCGGACAACAACTGCAAATCCAACCAGGAGCAAGAATGGCGCATAACGTACCAAGGGTTCACGACGCCGAGCCAAAGGCGAGGTGTCCCGAAGGGCCGGAGCCGCGAAGCGGCGGAGGCGTGAACCCGATGTTAGACGAAGTGCCCTCCGCTGGCGGCCCAGCCAATCCGTGTACTCACGCGTGCACGACTGCCATGTTACAGAAAATCCGGCGCCGATCGATTCCCCTCAAGCGTGCTCTCAAGCTCTGCCACGGTCTCCCGGACCGCCTCCATATCTCCGTCATCCGCGAACTCCTTGAGCTGCCGCACCAACGCCAGCAACTCGGCCTTGCCTTCGGGGAGAAGCGCCTGGAACTGCAACCAGTTGTATGCGTGATCGAGCAGGTGCAGGGTTGGCCCGTAACCAATCTCCTGCGCCGGATCGCGAAGAAACAGTTCCGCTTCAGCTAGCCAGTCAACGGCCGCAACAGGTCCGTCCACATACAGGTGATGGACAGCCGTGTGAATCATCTCCTCCGGAGCATTGGGGTAGGCTTGTCGAAACGCGCCTCGGGCGACTTTGGCCCGGTCGGAGCGGTTGAGCAATGATAGCGCAAGTTCCCGCCGCTCCTCTGGAGCAAGATCGTAGACTCCACTTTGTGGCGAAGTCATCTCTTCCATTATTGGCCCTGTTTGTATTTCAGGTGACCCGCCGACAACATGCGGAGGGCATTTCGTCTAACGTTCCTGGCGTTCACGAACCCGCCGCAGGCGGGTTTCCGAAGGACAAGCCCGCGCAAAGCGCGGGCGCAGCGTGAACGCTCATGTTAGGCGGAGTCCGGCCCGTGGTGGACTGGCTCGACCATCCAGAGGAAATCCTCTTCGCTGACAATAGAGATCGGGTACCCCTCTCGGATGAGCCGCTCCGCCTTTCGATGTTTGGAGCTCTTCTTCCGGCCTTTGGTCCGCCTCAGATCCTGGACACCTACCACGAGCAGTGTCGTGTCCTGCGTGACTGAGTTGGACACACTGGCACCGGCCGCAGCAGCGAGATCGGCAGCCTCGCGCCTGGGCATCGAGAGCTTGCCGGTGAATACAACTCTTTCACCAGCTAGCGGGCCGTCCGCTGCACCCTCTCGCCGGATCGAATCCGTGTAACTCGTACCGCCGATCGGCTGCTGGACACGGTCAATCCAATCGGCGATTGATAGGCCCGAGTGTTCGATGGCATGAACAAGTATGCGTCCGCAAGCGATCGCGTCCTCGAGGGCGTCGTGGTGGTTGAACGAGACGCCGAGCGTTGAGGCGACGTTGCTTAGGCCGTACCCGCTTTGAGCAAACTCAGGCCATGCTCTGCGGACCACCTTCGCTGAATCCAGCCACGCTGCTTCGAGAGGGCTCAGCCGGTAGCGCCGTGCTGCCCTCGTGAGCGCGGTTCGGTCGAAATGCGTGTGGTGGACCACCGTGTTCCCCCGCAATACGTTTGACAAATCCGGATACACTCGCGGGAACGGCGGTTCGCCCGCTACGTCGGCCTCGGTGATCCCGTGAATGGATACATTCACCGGATCGAAGTAATCCTCGGGATCGACGAGAGAGCTCCACGTATCAATGAGTTCGCCGTCTTCGAACAGCGCGACCCCAACCTGGCAAATGCTCGCACAGTTGGGGTTCGCCGTTTCGACATCAATCGCGACAAATCTCATCAGGAACTCCTGCCGACAAGGGCCGGATTTCGCCTAACGTCTCGCGGGTTCACGACGTGCGCCGGAGTGAAGCGCAGCGGAACGGAGGCGCATGTCCCGAAGGGCAAGGCGGCGCAGCCGCCGCAGCGTGAACCTGATGTTATCCGCCGTGGGCTCCGCTGGTGGCCCTGCAAATCCGCGTCGGAGATACCTACACGCGTGCCACAGAACACCGGGGCCAGAAGATTTTGATCTCCTCTCTCGGCTCAACCGAGGCGGGCAATGGCAGCCCGCGAGCTTTTCGATCATGAAGTAGCTGATCAGCCGACTCCCGGAGCACGTCTGCTGCGGCAATCAACTTTTCCAAATCATCTACGGCGCAAAAGAGTGGCGATGGCTTGGGGTCATGGCGTTTTGAATGCACATGCACTCGCTCAAACATCACGTACACGGTTCCCCGCATGGGGATGAGGTAAGCTCCAACCTTCTCAGCAAGAGCACCACCACCATCGAAACCGCAAACCGGCCGCTTGGGTTCGGTGGTTGCAATAGCTGCTGCCTCTGCGATGTAGCCCAAGACCTCACGAAACGCCGACAAGTGGGATAGCGGCTGCTGAAGCCACCCGCCTACTGAGTACCACACATCATCGGGACCACGGGAGAAATGCTGAAACTCCCACTCCCACCACTCATAATCCCGTAGGTCCAGGCTGGCCCGGATCTCATCACCTTCACGATCGATGAACGAGTAGACGGGTATCACCCTCTCCTCAGGATCCTCATACAGCCGTGGGCCAAACGTGGGTCTTACAAAGTGTTTGAAGAAGGTCTTCTCCCAGACATCGCCCTGCTCGGCACGCTCAACCCATGCGGCCATGTCCGCCCTCCGCTTTCGATCATACGCGTGCGGATCCCGCCGCCAATATACACGGCCAGAATCTTCATGCGGCATTTTTTTACGACGGTTTTCCATCGCTGCCCCCGCCTGGTCACTCTGCGTGGACGGAGTACTTCTCTGCCACCTTCGAGTACACCTCGCCAATGGTGATCCGCATTTTCATTTCCCAATCTGCTGACGGACGCGCACCCAACTCATGCTCAAAGATCGTGTACACGAGCTCCTTCACATCTGCATCCTCATCCTCGCCCGAACGGTGAAGTTCAAAGGCGTTCATGACCGCCTGTCTCTTCTGCGCTGACCGAGGGTACCGAGTTGCGATCATGTTCAGGAGTGCCTCATCATGAGGGGCGCCGCGGGATCGCGCCGTGAAGTACGCGTGGAGGTTTGATTTGGCAAGCCCCGTCGTCCCTGCGCTTACGTTGACGAAAAACCAGATGATCAACAGGAGCAGTGCGATGCCCCCAGCGAGCCACACGTTCCCAACAAAGTAGAATGCGGCCGCGAATATGCCTACCCCGACAGCAAGCATTATGATTGTACCCATGGATGCCTCCTACATTTCTGGGTTGTTCGATCCAATGGCTGGCGGCCGGACACCGACCAAAGCGAGGCGCATAAATACGCCGGTCAGAAAACGCAACAGGCCGCCTACGAAGGGAATGTGGCTGACCGCAAGTAGCTGTGACGTGAAGAAGAGTGCAGGCAGTACCCAGATGAGATGGAGCTTGCTGAAC
>CAZQBJ010000223.1:0-3341 GCA_964591465.1 uncultured Brevundimonas sp. | reverse complement strand
CCCGGACGCTCCGCCCCCTCCCCAGCCGCCGGCGCCCCCGGCGGAGACGCCCGCATGCCTGATCCTCCCCTCGGGGAAGGGGGGACCGCGAAGCGGTGGAGGGGCTAAGCCCATGCGCCGAGATCTCGACAGCCGCCGCGTCCGCGGTGGAGGCCCGGGCCGGGTTCGGCTAAGGCGGGGCGATGGATGTCTCCGCCGTGCGCGCCGCCCTGCTGGCCTGGTACGACCGGGCCGCCCGCGACCTGCCCTGGCGGGTCGGGCCGGCGGCGCGGGCCGCCGGGACGCGGCCCGATCCGTACCGGGTGTGGCTGTCGGAGGTCATGCTGCAGCAGACCACGGTGGCGCACGCCATCCCTTATTTCCTCGCCTTCACCGCCCGCTGGCCGACCGTCCAGGCCCTGGCCGCCGCGCCCGAGGCCGAGCTGATGGCCGCCTGGGCGGGGCTCGGCTACTACGCGCGGGCCCGCAACCTGCTGGCCTGCGCCCGGGTCGTGGCCGGGGGCGGCGGGACCTTTCCGGACACCGAGGCGCAGCTGCGCGCCCTGCCGGGAGTCGGGCCCTATACGGCGGCGGCGGTCGCCGCCATCGCCTTCGACCGGCCGGCCAATGTGGTCGACGGCAATGTCGAGCGGGTCATGGCCCGGCTGTTCGCCGTGACCGCGCCGCTGCCGGCCGCCAAGCCGCAGCTGAAGGCCCTGGCCGCCGCCCTGGTTGGCGACGCGCGGCCGGGGGACTGGGCCCAGGCCCTGATGGACCACGGAGCCGTCGTCTGCCGGCCGCGCGCGCCCCTGTGCGGCGCCTGCCCAGTCGCCGTCCATTGCGCCGCCCGGGCGGCCGGCGAGCCGCAGGCCTATCCGCGCCGCCTGGCCCGCGCCCCCCGGCCGCGCCGCCACGGCGTCGCCTGGGTGCTGGAGCGCGGCCGGGCGGTGGCGGTGGAGCGGCGGCCGGCCCGCGGCCTGCTGGGCGGCATGCTCGGCCTGCCGACCAGCGCCTGGACCGAGGACCCGCCCGAGGCGGCCCCGCCGCTGGCCGCCGAGTGGCGCGAAGCCGGGCCGGTGGAGCATGTGTTCACCCATTTCGCCCTGACCCTGCAGGTGCGTCGCGCGCGGGTCGGCCCGGACCAGGGCGAGAATTTCCAATGGCTGGAGGCCGACGCCGCGGCCCGGGCCCTGCCCAGCGTGTTCCGCAAGGCGCTCAACGCCAGGTGATGACGTCGACCTCGCCGGTCTTCCGGGTCGGGGTCACCGCCACCAGCCCGCGCATGCGCTCGAACTCCAGGTCGACGCAGGCGTCGCCGACGCGCAGGCGCGAGACGGTCAGACGGTCGATGCCGTCCGGCAGGGTCGGATGATCGATCTCGACCCGCTGCTCGAAGGCGTCGATCTCGACCCCGAGGCTGGCCTGCAGCATGAGGAAGACCGAGCCGGCCGCCCAGGCCTGCGGCAGGCAGGCGACCGGATAGGGGATCGGCGGCTCCCCCGGCTGTTCGTTGAAGCCGCAGAACAGCTCGGGCAGGCGCATGCGGAAATGGGAGGCCGCGGCGTACAGCTCGGACAGCATCAGGGCCGCCGCGTCGCGCTCGCCGTAGCGGGCCATGCCGGCGACGCAGATCGCCGTATCGTGCGGCCACACCGAGCCGTTGTGGTAGGACATCGGATTGTAGCGCGCCTGGCCGGCCGCCAGGGTCCGCAGCCCCCAGCCGGTGCGGAACTCGGTCGACAGCAGCCGTTCGGTCACTCGCCGGGCCCGTTCGGGCGTGGGCAGGCCGGTGAACAGCAGGTGCCCGGCGTTGGAGGCCACCGACCGGCACTGGGCGCCGTCCCCGTCCAGGGCGATGGCGTAGAAGCCCTGGTCCTCCATCCAGAAATGCTCCTCGACCCGCTGGCGCAGGCTGATGGCCTGTCGGCGCCATTCGTCGCCGCGCGGGTCGCCCAGCCGCAGGGCCAGGTCGGCCAGCGCCCGCCAGGCGGCGAAGGCGTAGCCCTGCACCTCCAGCAGGGCCACCGGGCCCTTGGGGAACCGGCCGCTGCGGTGGAAGATGGAATCCTCGCTGTCCTTCCAGCCCTGGTTGGACAGGCCGGTCTCGGCCCCGCGCGCATAGTCGATGAAGCCGTCGCCGTTGGAGTCGCCATGGTCGCGCATCCAGCCGGCGGCGGCCACCAGATTGGGCCAGATGCGCCGGATCAGCGCCAGGTCGCCGGTGCGCCGGGCGTAGGCGCCGGCCAGGGCGATGAACAGGCAGGTGGTGTCGACCCCGCCGTAGTATTGCCGGAACGGCACCTCTCCCAGGGCCGACATCTCGCCGGCCCGGGTCTCGTGCATGATCTTGCCCGGCGCGGAGTCCTTGAACGCCGAGACCTCGGTCGCCTGGTTGGCCGCCAGATAGGTCAGCACCCCTTCGGCCAGGCCCGGGTCCAGCCACAGCATCTGCCAGGCGGTGATGATCGCGTCGCGGCCGAACGGGGTCGAGAACCAGGGGATGCCGGCATAGGGGTAGCGGCCGGTGGGCAGGTCGGTGGTCAGCAAGGCCACGTCGGCGCGCGACTGGTCCAGCCACTGGTTGAACCGCGGGCTCCGCGGGCCGCGCAGGGCGGCGCCGTAGCGCCGGCGTCGCCGCATCGACAGCCGCGCCTGGGCCGCCGCCAGCCGCCAGCGGGCGCGGTCGGGCACCTCGCGCACCTCCGGCCCGATCTCGATGTACAGATCCATCCGCTGGGCCCGCTGCAGGCTGAACAGGAAGGCGGCGCGGGCGCCGTTCATCCAGGCCGGCGGTTCGGAAAAGGCGATGCAGCAGCCGCGCTCGACCCCGTCCAGACCCTCGTAGCTGAAGCGCACGCGGCGGCCGTCGGCGCTGGGCGGGCGGACCACGCCGCGCCGCGCCCGGCGCGCCCCGCGCACCTCGAAGATGTCGCGGAAGTCCGCTCCGTAGTCGAAGGTCAGCGGCAGGAAGATCTCCTCCACGCCGTGGTTGACCACCCGGATGCGCTCGAACAGGCGGCGGTCCCACAGGAACCGTCGCCGCTCGATGTGCAACATGCCCGCGGGCGTGGAGCGCACGCCCATCGGGGGCAGCGGCCGGTTGGTGCTGTGGCAGGAGAAGAACACATTGTCCTGCGACACGCCCGAGCTCAGCCGCGAGGGGCGCGAGGGGCCGACCTGCAGGATGAACCGCGACAGCACCCGGGTGTCGCGGTCGAACAGGCCGTCCGAACCGCCCCTGAGGTCGCCCCAGGCGTCGGCGACCAGGAAGGTGTCGCCGTCCTTGAGCGCCCGCAGGCGCTCAAGGCCGCTGGTCTCGTCCGCCTCGCCGGCGGGCGTCGCCACCGGGGTCGCGTCGTCCA
>CAZQBJ010000222.1:0-3343 GCA_964591465.1 uncultured Brevundimonas sp. | reverse complement strand
GTGGCCCATCTTGCGGCCCGGGCGGGCGTCGGCCTTGCCGTACAGGTGCAGGCGGGCGTCCGGCTCGGCGGCGATCACCGGCCAGTCGTGCGCCTCGGCCCCCAGCAGATTGGTCATCTCGACCCGGGCGTGGGCCGCGGTCGGGCCCAGCGGCCAGCCGGCCACCGCGCGGATGTGCTGCTCGAACTGGTCGCAGGCGCAGCCGTCCTGGGTCCAGTGGCCGGTGTTGTGCACCCGCGGCGCGATCTCGTTGACCAGCAGGGTCCCGTCGGCCAGCTCGAACAGCTCGATGCCCATGACCCCGACGTAGTCGAAGCCTTCGAGGATGTTGGCGGCGATGGCCCGGGCCATTTCGTCCAGCTCGTCCGAGACCTCGGCCGGGGCGACGGTGGTGCGCAGGATGCCCTCGGCGTGGGTGTTGTGGCCCAGCGGATAGACGGCCGTGGCCCCGTCGCGCCCGCGGGCGGCGATGACCGACAGCTCGCGGACGAACTCGGCGCGGGCCTCGAGGATGGCGGGGCGGCCGCCGATGGCGGCGAACGCCGCCTCGGCCTCGGCCGCGTCGCGGATCCAGGCCTGGCCGCGGCCATCGTAGCCCTCGCGGCGGGTCTTCAGCAGGGCCGGCAGGCCGATGCGGGCGATGGCCGGCGCCAGGTCGTCGGCGCAGTCGATCTCGGCGAACGGCACGGTCGGGGCGCCGACGGCGTTCAGATAGGTCTTCTCGTCCACCCGGTCCTGGGCGATGGCCAGGGCGGTGGGACCCGGGGCGACCTCGGCCCCGGCGGCGGCCAGCCGCTCGACGGCCCCGGCCGGCACGTTCTCGAACTCGAAGGTGACCACGTCGGAGACCTCGCCCAGCACGGTCAGGGCGGTGGGATCGTCCCATGGGGCGACGATCTGGCCGCGGGCCACGCGGCCGGCGGGGCTGTTGTCCTGGGGGTCCAGCACCACCACGTCGAAGCCCAGCCGGGCGGCCGCCTGGGCCAGCATGCGGCCCAGCTGGCCGCCGCCCAGAATGCCGATGGTCGCGCCGGGGGGCAGGGGGAAGCGGGCCACTCAGTCCTCGACGGTTTCAGGCACCGACGCGGTCTGGCGCGCGCGCCAGTCGTCGAGCCGGGCGGCCAGGGCCGGATCGCCCAGGGCCAGGATCTGGGCCGCCAGCAGGCCGGCGTTCCTGGCCCCGGCCTCGCCGACGGCCAGGGTGCCGACCGGCACGCCGGCGGGCATCTGGACGATGGACAGCAGCGAATCCAGGCCGTTCAGGCTGCGGCTCTGCACCGGCACGCCGAGCACCGGCAGGGGCGTCATCGAGGCGGCCATGCCCGGCAGGTGCGCCGCGCCGCCGGCCCCGGCGATGATCACCTTGAACCCCTCGGCCCTGGCGCCGCCGGCGAAGTCGTGCAGCCGCTGCGGCGTGCGGTGGGCCGAGATCACCCGCGCGTCGTATTCGACGCCGAGCGCCTCGAGCATCTCGGCGGCGCCCTTGAGGGTGGGCCAGTCGGAACGACTGCCCATGATGATCGCCACCGGCGGCGCGGTCCTGGTCATGGGCGCTCCTGCCCCCCGGAAAAGCGGCGGAGTATAGGCAACCGCGTTGCACGCACAACCAAGCCGTTTAGCATCCCCCCGGGGCGGTCCGGGCGAAGGCTTGAGTCGCGCCGCCCGGTGGAGCGTTTTTCCTTGATCGAGGCCATGTCCCGGAACGATCTGGCGGCGGAAATCGAGCGCCTGCGCGCCGAGGTCGAGGCCCTGCGCATCCGGGCCGAGCGGGCCGAGGCGCTGGCCGACCACGACGTGCTGACCCCGACCCTGAACCGGCGCGGCTTCGTCGAGGTGCTGAACCGGACCATGGCCTATTGCGCCCGCCACCAGGTGCCGGCCGTGCTGCTGTATCTGGACATGGACGGCTTCAAGTCGATCAACGACACCTTCGGCCACGCGGCCGGCGACGCCGCCCTGGTGCGGGTGGCCGAGCTGATGAAGGCCAATCTGCGCGAGTCCGACGCCATCGGGCGGCTGGGCGGGGACGAGTTCGGCCTGCTGCTGCTGAACGCCGGGGCCGACGAGGGCCGGGCCAAGGCCGACGTGCTGCTGGCGCGGATGCGCGAGGACGGCCTGGAATGGGAAGGGCGCAAGGCGCCGCTGAGCGGCTCGTTCGGCGTGCGCGCCTACGCCGGCCAGGCCGACGCCGAGACCTGGATGGCCGAGGCCGACGCCGCCATGTGGGTCAGGAAACGGGGCCGCTGAGCGCCCCGCCGCTCAGGCGATGATGTCCGGCAGGATCAGGTCCTCGAGCCGGGTGATCTCGTCGCGCAGGGCCAGCTTCTTGCGCTTGAGCCGCATGATGGTCAGCTGGTCCGGCACCGGCATGTGGCCCAGGGCCTCGATCGAGGCGTCGAGATCGGCGTGTTCCTGGCGCAGGAGCGTGACCTGCTTGAGGATCTCGCGCTCCTCTTCGGTCATGGACGGATCGTCGTCGTTCATCGTCGCAGTATACCGAAGCGGGATTCAGGCCGGAAGCAGGGCGGCGAGGTGCTGCAGGCCGGCGCGCGGCACGGTGCGGTCCCAGGCGCGGGCGGCGGCGACCAGGCCCTCGGCGGCCGGGCGCGGCGTTCCGGGCGGTCCGGCCAGCGCTTCCAGCGCGTCAAGCAGATGGCGCTCGGCCTCCAGCTCCACCGCCTTGACCCCCGCGCGAACCGACAGGCGCGCGGCGTCCTCCAGGTCGGGGACCGGCGCCTTGAGCGTGCGGCGCAGGGCGCGCAGCGGGGCGACCACGGTTTCATTCCAGGCCCGGGCGGTGTCGCAGGCGGCCTCGAGCGTCTCCTCGTCCAGCGGGCGGCCGGTGAGCGCGCACCAGCCGGCCCACAGCAGCAGCGGCGGGTTCTGGCCCTGGTGATCCTGAAGGGCCAGGCCCGCCTCGGCCACCCCGGGCGCGGCCCAGGCGCGGGTCGCCCAGTCCCACAGGTCGCCGCTCACTGGCTCATGCCCCGCCAGCGGCGGACGGCCGCCCAGTCGAGGCCGAACAGGTCCAGCGCCCGGCCGACCGACTGGTCGACGACCTGGTCGATGGTGGCCGGCGCCGCGTAGAAGGCCGGCACCGGCGGCACGATCGAGGCGCCCATCTCGGCCAGGCTGGTCAGGGTCCGCAGGTGGCCCAGGTGCAGCGGCGTCTCGCGCACCATCAGGACCAGCGGCCGGCGCTCCTTGAGCACCACGTCGGCGGCGCGGGTCAAAAGGGTCGAGGTCACGCCGGTGGCGATCTCGCTCATGGTCCGCACCGAGCACGGAGCGACGATCATGCCCAGGGTGCGGAACGAACCGGACGAGATCGGGGCGCCGACGT
>CAZQBJ010000221.1:1177-3385 GCA_964591465.1 uncultured Brevundimonas sp. | reverse complement strand
GATCAGGTAATTACTGTGATGGAATGGGAAAGCGAGGAAACCAGAGCGGCATTCAGTCGGTATATGATGGAGCACCACCCTGAGAAGGATAGAGAATACGCTGCCAATGAAGTAGATCAGTGGGTTAAAAGATTCATAATCAATAAAATGAGCCAAAAACTACAATAAACTAATAATCAGACAATTAATGCCTGACATATTGATTTAATAAAAAATTAAAGAAAAATAATTAAAGTTTTCCAACCAAAACCCCTATCTTAAAGTCCTATACATAGAACCGAAGCTTTCAGCACAAGAACGCTTATGGAAAGGTTTGGAAAAATCTTTTCTCTTGGACATCAGGTGCATCCCTGCCCGATTTGTACATCGCCGCAACCTAGCGGACCGGTACCAGGCTTGGTGTACAGCCACGAAAACGTACTTTATGGTTTTAATAACCAGCTGCATAACACGTTGTGCTCTTATAACAAGCAGGAAGAGAAGTCCTACGCTCCTGTTCTATTCTATGCTATTTGATTTTCCGGCCAGCTTGGCGCTACCTCAAAACGACTATCCTGGCTTGGATCAAAAAACACCTGTTTTAAGAAAATATTCACCTGATACCATATTTGTTTTCGAAACATTTTAATGAGAAAAATTATGAAACCAGTTAGTAAATCCATTTACAGTAAAACATTTGCCACGTTTATGTTGGCTATAGTTTGTTTAAGTTGTGATAAGCCACTAATAGCAGACGTCGATATGGCTGAAATAGAAATTTTAGGCAAAGAG
The DNA here is from genome assembly GCA_964591465.1 of uncultured Brevundimonas sp. Classification (GTDB taxonomy): domain Bacteria; phylum Pseudomonadota; class Alphaproteobacteria; order Caulobacterales; family Caulobacteraceae; genus Brevundimonas. The sequence goes on along the minus strand of CAZQBJ010000221.1, from coordinate 2,614 downwards.
ATTTGCCATGAAGATAGGGAAGTCTGGGTAATAAGCCTTAGTAGGGTAAATAGTTCAAAAAACTATGGAAGCGAAATATATTATAATAATAAAAACTATACAAATGTAGTAAAGACATACTATGATTTGTCAGAATACTATGAAGATACAGTAAACAATTATTCTGTAGAATTCAATGAAATAAATGCGACAGAACCTGAATGTACTCTTAATGACTCCTTACCTATATCGTTAAATACAATCCAAATAAAAAATGTTAGAGTGTCAATTTAATTTTTATCATTATGAAAAAACATTACAATCTTTAGCTATTGCAATGGTTATTTCTGTAATCAATTGCTTCGGACAAGTCCCCTTTTATAAGGGAGATGGTAATGATATTTCTAATTTTATTAATGTAAAATTAGACCCGACAAAAAAGAATAGTAATTATACATTCAATCTTTCTACTCCTTCTCGATTGGAGACTACGAGTACGGATAGTTATGGGATACCTGAAAAAGTATCCTATAAAATAAAGAATGAGAATAGATCGTCCAGCTGGGTGGTGGAAATCAAATCTGAAAATGCTATTTCGTTGGATGTATATTTGACGGATATAGATATTCAAGAAGGGTCTGAAATATATCTATATAACTCGGATCAATCAACGGTTATGGGGCCTGTTAACGTCAATAATATTCACCCAGAGTTGAAACATTTATCAACTGTAGTATTCGAGGGAAATACATTATATATTCAAATAAACGAGGGAGAAGGTAATGCAACTAGCTTCACAGTGTCTCAAATAGTACATGGGGTAAAACAAATTGGTAATTTTGAGAAGCTGGATGAAAAAACTGATCCAGAGTATGACATTATGTCAATTGATTGCATACCGAGCGCAACTTGTCACTACAATAACTGGGGTTTACAAATTGAGGCCACTGGTAGAATATTGTACGGAGGGGCCAAATTTGGTTCCGGAACTTTTTTAAACAATGAACTTCAAGATAGAACGCCCTATTTTCTTACCGCTTTCCATGTCCTTGATACGGATGGAAATGGTAGCCTTAGCGTTGGTGAAAAGGCCGCCGCTTCATCCTGTAATATTGTAATAGATTTTCGAAGAATTACTTGCGTCGGGACTATAATGGCTGGAACTTCACTTACAGGCGCTGTTTTTAGGTCAGCATGGAATAGTACTGATTTTGCTCTTATAGAACTCTTAACTATCCCACCAATTGGTTTAAGGGTAAATTACGCCGGATGGAACAGATCCGGATCTACGCCTAATAGAGGTCACGTATTGCATCATCCGGAAGCCGAACATATGAGGTACTCTTCTTCTACTAATTTAGGCATAAGAGTGTATCCGTTAAATTGGAATTATTTTGAGATTTTTAATTTCGACGAAGGATTTACAACAAGCGGGTCTTCAGGTGGTGCTCTTTATAA
>CAZQBJ010000221.1:0-1167 GCA_964591465.1 uncultured Brevundimonas sp. | reverse complement strand
CAGCAAGTAATAGGTCAGCTGAAAGGTGGACTACCTCAAAATGATTGTAACAATCTTATAGAGGCCAAACATTTCGGAAGATTTTATGATTCCTGGGATGGAGGTGGAACATCGGATACACAACTAAAACACTGGTTGTCACCAACAAATAATTACTCCTCACTCGAAACATTAGATCCGTTAAGGTTTAGTAATGCAAATTATACTGTTTGTTATGGTACAAATACAACGATTACCCTGCCACACGTAATCCCTGGAGAATCAGCCTCCTGGAGCGTATCAAGTGGCATAAGCATTGTAAGTAGCACCTATAATAGCATTACAGTAACAGCTACTAATCCAGGCACGAATGGGCCTGCAAGTGTTACGGCAACATTTGGCGCAGAGGAAATAACAAAACACGTATGGTATGGGGTGCCAAGTAGCGTCACTGGTACGATGGACGGATGGCCTGTATCTTATCCCCCAACCCTGTTCAACTGCCAGTCGTCTTGCTGTAATCGGCCAGGGGATTCAAAGCTGCAGCTGGACAGTAACTGATGGATCCATTGCCATCACACCAGTTCCCGGTGCGACTTACATGTGTGACATCGGTTATTTTTCCGATTATGTGCGTATCAGAGCGCAACCATCCAACGCATGCGGAAACGGGCCGGATTATACCTTTTATTTGATCGACCCGACTATGTGGTTTATGGCTTATCCTAATCCTGCCACTAATGAACTCACAATCCAATTTTCCGATATTTCCAATGCTGAATTGCTACCTAAAGCGGTATACCTGTACCATGAAAGTTCTACTATCCCCAAAAAACAGGCTAACGTAAAAGAAGTCTACGATAAAAACGGGCTTCTTGAAGGTAACAAGCTGATTTGGGATGTAAGTAGCTTACCCAGAGGAATATATTACCTACACGTAATCCCTTCCGAAAAATCCGACAAAAAAGAAATCGAAAAATTACGGATTATATTGGAATAAAGGGAGTTTTAATATTTAAAAACCCGGGTTGACAAGCCCCCGTTAGAAACGTTGGGAGGCTTGTCAATCCGACTTATATGGACGTATTTACATCCTCATAAATTTTATTCATTTTCCGTTTGACTTCTCTACCACTACTGTTATACAATTGATCCCATGCTTTCCGGATTTGATTATTCTTTACCTGC
>CAZQBJ010000220.1:0-3394 GCA_964591465.1 uncultured Brevundimonas sp. | reverse complement strand
CCCCTTGCGGGCCTTCTCCACCATCGGCGTGTTGGTGAAGATCTCCTGGCCGTCGGCGGCCGGCAGGGCGCAGCTGGCCTGGGGCTTGGGCGGCCCCGGCTTCACCTCGACCAGGCACATGCGGCAGTTGCCGGCGATCGACAGGCGCTCGTGATAGCAGAAGCGCGGGATCTCCTCCCCCGCGCGCTCGGCCACCTGGAGCACGGTCATGCCGGGCTCGAACTCGACTTCGACGCCGTTGACCTTGGCGACGGGCATCAGCGGACCTCTTCTTCAGCCGCGACAGGCGCCTTGGCGGTCGCGGTCGTTCCGTCCGGGAACAACTGGGTGACGACGATTCGCTCGCCGTCGACGGCGTAGGAGATGACCGGATCGGACGCCTGGTTCATCCAGCGCATCTGGTCCGGATCGGGCAGACCGGTCGGCCGCCAGGTGACCAGCGGCCCCTCGATGCGGCACTGGGCGGTGCGGCGGCCGCCGTCGACCGGCGCCGGCCACGACAGATTGACCGTCGTGCCTTCCAGGCCCTCGACGCGCACCGCCTCGATCGACTGTTCGTGCACGACCGCGATGGTCGCCCGGCAGGCGCTGCGCAGTCGCGCCAGGGTCAGCTGCTCGGGCGAGGCGGCCGTCAGGGCCGCGTCGCTGGCCGGGGCCGCGACGTCCGACGGCTCGGCCGCCGGCGCGGTTTCGGCGGCCGCGTCGGCGGGCGCCTCGACCGGCGTCTCCTCCGACTGGCCGCAGGCGGCCAGCAGGGCGGAAAGACAAACAGACAGGCAGGCGGCGCGCTTCATCGCCCTACTCCGCCGCGATCGCGTGGCCGGCGAAGGCCGCCTTGCGCGACCGGTACTGGCTGATGCGATCCTCGATCTCGTGGCGGAAATGCCGGATCAGGCCCTGCACCGGCCAGGCCGCGGCGTCGCCCAGGGCGCAGATGGTGTGGCCCTCGACCTGGGTCGAGACTTCCAGCAGCAGGTCGATCTCGGCCGGATCGGCCTCGCCCACCGCCATGCGCTCCAGCACCCGCCACATCCAGCCGGTGCCCTCGCGGCACGGCGTGCACTGACCGCAACTTTCGTGCTTGTAGAAGTACGAGATGCGGGCGATCGCCTTCACCAGATCGGTCGACTGGTCCATGACGATGACCGCCGCGGTGCCCAGGCCCGAGCGCATCTCGCGCAGGGAGTCGAAGTCCATCAGCGCCGTCTCGGCCATCTCGGCGGTGATCAGCGGCACCGACGAGCCGCCCGGGATCACGGCCTTCAGATTGCCCCAGCCGCCGCGCACGCCGCCGCAGTGCTCTTCCAGCAGCTGCCTCAGCGGGATCGACATCGCCTCCTCGACATTGCACGGCCGGTTCACGTGGCCCGAGATCGACATGATCTTGGTGCCGGTGTTGTTCGGCCGGCCGAAGCTGGCGAACCAGTCGGCGCCGCGACGCAGGATGGTGCCGACGACGGCGATCGACTCGACGTTGTTGACCGTGGTCGGGCAGCCGTAGAGGCCGGCGCCGGCCGGGAACGGCGGCTTCAGGCGCGGCTGGCCCTTCTTGCCCTCCAGGCTTTCCAGCAGGGCGGTTTCCTCGCCGCAGATGTAGGCCCCGGCGCCGTGGTGGATGTAGACGTCGAAGTCCCACCCGTGGATGTTGTTCTTGCCGATCAGCCCGGCCTCGTAGGCCTGCTTGACCGCCGCCTCCAGCCGCTCGCGCTCCAGCACGTATTCGCCGCGCAGGTAGATGTAGCAGGCGTGCGCCTGCATCGCGTAGCTGGCGATCAGGCAGCCTTCGATCAGCAGGTGGGGATCATGGCGCATGATCTCCCGGTCCTTGCAGGTGCCCGGCTCGGACTCGTCGGCGTTGACCACCAGATAGTGCGGACGATCCTTCAGCTCCTTGGGCATGAAGGACCACTTCAGACCGGTCGAAAAGCCGGCGCCCCCGCGGCCGCGCAGGCCCGAGTTCTTGACGTTCTCGATGATCCACTCGCGGCCGAGCGACAGGATGTCGGCGGTCGCGTTCCACGCGCCGCGCTGCTTCGCGCCCTCCAGGCCCCAGTCATGGAAGCCATAGAGGTTGGTGAAGATCCGGTCCTTGTCCTGAAGAATGCCGACCATGAACCCTAACCCTCCGCCGACCGGCGGCGATGATGTCTCGTACGCTGGAAGATGGCCGCCAGCATCAGCGCCCAGCCGGCCGCCAGGCCGCCGTAGCCGATCATGCCGAACACCGCCGGCAGGGCGAACCAGCCGCGGCCCATGCCGGTCAGCACGAAGGCGCTGATCACAATCAGCCCCAGGCCGGCCATGCGCAGCGGGCGGCCGACGGCCTTCAGCTCGGCGCGATAGGCGGCGCGCCCGGCCTCGGTGCTCAGATCAGGACGGGTCACGCCGGCTCCCTCGCGGGCGCGTTGGGAATGGCGGTCAGCGGCTTGCCGGCCGAGCCGTCGTACAGCGACGGATCGGTCAGGGTCAGCGGCCCGCCTTCCGGCTCGGAACTGCGCCGCCCGATGTACGATCCCGGCTTGGGCGACTTGCCCGCCGCGAAGTCCTCGATGATCTGGCCCAGCGTCTCGGGAGTCAGGTCCTCGTAGTAGAGGTCGTTGATCTGGGCGACCGGCGCGTTGGCGCAGGCCCCGATGCATTCGACTTCCTGCCAGGTGAACTTGCCGTCGGCCGACAGCCTGTCCTTGGGCCCGATCTTGTCGGCGCACACGGCCATCAGGTCGCCGGCCCCGCGCAGCATGCACGGCGTGGTGCCGCACACCTGAATAAGCGCCGCCTTTCCAACCGGTTCCAGCTGGAACATGGTGTAGAAGGTCACAACTTCCAGCACCCGGATGTAGGGCATGCCCAGCAGGTCGCCGACCGCGCGCAGCGCCGGCTCGGGGCACCAGCCCTCCTGCTTCTGGACCAGCCACAGGATCGGGATCACCGCCGACTGCTTGCGCTCCGGCGGGTACTTGGTCAGCCACCAGTCGACCTTCGCCCGGGTTTCAGGCGTGAAGGCGAACGAAGCGGGTTGCTCCTTGGCGAGACGACGGACGCTCATCGGTCCACTTCTCCGAACACGATGTCGATGGAGCCGAGGATGGCCGAGACGTCGGCCAGCATGTGGCCCCGGTTCAGCCAGTCCATCGCCTGCAGGTGCTTGAACCCGGGCGCGGCGATCTTGCAGCGGTACGGGCGGTTGCCCCCGTCCGAGACCAGATAGACGCCGAACTCGCCCTTGGGCGCCTCGACCGCGGCGTAGACCTCGCCCGCAGGGACGTGGAACCCCTCGGTATAGAGCTTGAAGTGATGGATCAGCGCCTCCATCGAGGTCTTCATGTCGGCGCGCTTGGGCGGCGTGATCTTGCCGCGCGCCAGCACGTCGCCCTTTTCCGAGCGCAGTTTCGCG
>CAZQBJ010000219.1:0-3444 GCA_964591465.1 uncultured Brevundimonas sp. | reverse complement strand
AAGACTCGCCGCTTCTCTTCTCCCCCGGGAGAAGGGGGAACCCGCGCACCGGAGCGCCAGCGAAGTTCTCGCGCGGGGGATGAGGGCAACCCCTCACCAATCGGCGGCGCGGAATTCCACCTGGCCGTCGACCACGGTCATCAGGGCCCGGCCGTGCGGAATCTGTTCGGCCGGAATGGTCATCAGGTCGCGGTCGAAGACGGTGAAGTCGGCCCGCTTGCCGACCTCGATCGAGCCCAGCTCGTGTTCGCGGAAGCTGGCCCAGGCCGGGGCGAGGGTGAACAGGCGCAGGGCGGCGCCGCGGTCCAGCGCCTCGTCCGCCCGCCAGTCTGGCCCCTGGAAGCCGGCCAGGTCGCGCCGGGCGACGGCGGCGTAGAATTCGATCAGCGGGTCGCCGCGTTCGACCGGGGCGTCGCTGCCGCCGACCACCATGACCCCTGCCTCGGCCAGGCTGCGCCAGGCGTAGGCCCCGTCCAGCCGGGCGTCGCCCAGTCGGGCCGGCGCGAAATGCAGGTCGCCGATGGCGTGGCTGGGCTGCATCGAGGCGATCACCGGGATGTCGGCGAAGCGGGCGAAGTCCTGCGGCCGCAGGATCTGGGCGTGCTCGATGCGCCAGCGCGGCTGGGCCACGGCCCGTTCGGTTTCGGGCACGGCGGCGAAGGCGGCCGCGTACCAGTCCAGCACCTCGGCGTTGCCCCGATCGCCGATGGCGTGGGTGGCGATCTGGATGCCGCGGCGCAGGGCCGCCTCGTACAGCGGCCGCGCCTCCGCCCCGGTCATCTGCATCAGGCCGGTGGTGTGCGGCGCGTCGGCGTAGGGGGCGAACAGGGCCGCGCCGCGCGAGCCCAGGGCGCCGTCGGCGTAGACCTTGACCGCCCGGGTGATGATCCGGCCGTCGGCCGCCTCGCGAGGCCCGCTTTCGAACAGGGCGGCCGCCCCCTCCGGTTCGACCGCGTTGTACACCCGCAGGGGCGCCTGGCCGCGGGCCGCCAGGGCCTCGAGAATCTCCACGTCCTGCGGCGGCGCGCTCATATTGTGCACCCCGGTCCAGCCGTAGCGGGCGTAGACCTCGAAGCCGGCCCGGTAGGCCGCCTCGGCCGCCGCGGCGTCGGCCTCCGGCTGCAGGTCCGCGACCAGGGCCATGGCCGCGTCGATCAGCACGCCGGTCGGCGCGCCCGCCGCATCCTTCAGGATCTCGCCGCCGAAGCCCGGTTCGCTGGCGGCGGTGATCCCGGCGCGGGCCAGGGCCTCGCTGGAGGCCACAAGGGCGTGGCCGTCGGCCCGGGTCAGCACCACCGCCCGGCCCGGCGCCGCGGCGTCCAGGTCGCGGCGGTCGGGCGTGCGCCCCTCGGGCCAGTGGGTCTCGATCCAGCCGCGGCCCCAGATGACCCGCGTCTCCGGATGGGCCCCGGCCCAGGCGGTCAGCCGGGCCATGGCCTCGGCCAGGGAGGCGGCGCCTTCCAGGTTCAGCGTCATCTCCCGCTCGCCGATGCCGCGCAGGTGGGCGTGACCGTCGGTGAAGCCGGGGAACAGGGCGGCGCCGCGCAGGTCGATCACCTCGGTGCCGGGCCCGACGCGCCCGCGCGCCCCGGCCGCGTCGCCGACATAGACGATCCGCCCGTCGTCCACGGCCACCGCCTCGGCCGTCGGCCGGGCCTCGTCGGCGGTGTGGATCGGGCCGCCCCAGATCACCAGATCGGCGTCCTGGGCCGCGGCGGCGGAGGCGGCCAGAAGGGTCGCGGCGACGACGGACAGGCGGATTTTCATGACCAGGCCCCTTGGATGTGCGAGTCTGGTGACCGCCCCGCCGCCCGGCGTCAAGGCGCGGCGGGCCCTGCGGAGGACGCCATGAAGGTCTGGACCATCGGCTACGAGAACGACGTGCAGGCGGCGGTCATCGACCGGCTCAAGCGGGCCGGGGTCGAGGTGGTGGCCGATGTCCGGGCGGTCGCCTCGTCGCGCAAGGCGGGCTTCTCCAAGACCCTGCTGGCGGGGGGACTGAAAGAGGCCGGCATCGACTATGTCCACCTGCGCGCCCTGGGCACGCCCAAGGCCGGACGCCAGGCGGTGCGCGCCGGTCATCCTGAGCAGATGGAGCGGATCTACGCCGACCACCTGGCCGAGCCTGAGAGCCAGCTGGCCCTGCAGCAGCTGCGCGACCTGGCCGGCGCCCGGCGCACGGCCCTGCTGTGCTACGAGGCCGACCCGGCCCACTGCCACCGCACCATCCTGGCCGGCGAGCTGAGGCGCCGCGACGGCGCCGAGATCGTCGATCTGTGACGCCAGCTCTCCCTCCCCCTTGTGGGGAGGGACGTCAGCGCGAAGCGATGACGGGGTGGGGAGGACCTTCTGACGCCGCCCCCACCCGGTCGCTTCGGGACCACCCTCCCCATGAAGGGAGGGAGAAGCCGGGGACCTATTCCCCGAGCACCACCGGGTCGGCCGAACCGGTGGTGATCGGGTGGTAGCCCGGCCGGGCCTGCGCGTAGATGCGCCGGGCGATCGGCGGGCCCCAGTCGCCTTCGGCCATCAGGGCGACGTACAGCGGCTGGGTGAATTTGCGCCGGCCCATGGAGGTCAGGAAACGCTCCAGCGCCGGCACGCCGGGCTCGTAGCGGTTCTGCACCACGTTCATCAGCCAGGCGAACAGCACCTCGCTGTTGCCCGAGCTGGACAGGCCGAAGGCGCCGTCCAGGTCGGCCATCCGCGCCGCGTCCTGGCCGTCGGGCAGGGCGCCGAGGAAATGCTGCCACTGCTGGGTCACCCAGCCGTCGGTGCGCAGCTGGGCCGCCGGGGTCCCGGCGACGAACCGGGCCACCTCAGCGTCGACCACCGCGAAGGCGTCGGACTGCGGCTCGACCGCGTTGGACGGCAGGCCCGGCTGGTAAATCCAGGCGTCCAGCATCAGGGCCCGCTCCAGCGCCTCGTCGCCGCGCACCAGATGGGCGCGGATATCCTCGAGGAACATGGCGGTGGTCATCGGGCGGAAGGCGTTGCGCTCGAAATAGCCGCGCAGCCAGGCGTCGAACCGCTCGCGGCCGACGGTCTGCTCGATCGTGCGCAGGAACAGGGCGCCCTTGTCATAGGCCACCGCGGTCATGCCGTCGTCCGGATTGCGCCCGGCGAGATCCAGGTGCAGCCGGGTGTCGGCCGGCGGCAGCTCGGCCATCTCGGCGTGCAGGTCGCGCCAGCTCAGCGCCTGCTCCATCAGGGCGCGCTCGCGGCCGTAGACGGCCTCCATGATCCGGTTCTCGAAATAGACGGTGAAGCCTTCGTTGAGCCAGAAGTCGCTCCAGGTGGCGTTGGTCACCAGGTTGCCCGACCAGCTGTGGGCCAGTTCGTGCGCCACCAGGGCGACCAGCGACTGGTCGCCGGCGATGATCGTCGGCGTGGCGAAGGTCAGCCGCGGGTTCTCCATGCCGCCGAACGGGAACGACGGCGGCA
>CAZQBJ010000218.1:0-3482 GCA_964591465.1 uncultured Brevundimonas sp. | reverse complement strand
CGTGCGCGACGCCCACACCGCATTCCTTGAAGATCTTCGCAGGAAGAAGTTGGCAAGTGCTCTGCCATGGCCGGAGGAATGGGACCAGGGAAAGATAACTTGGCTCACCGTACAGGACTTCAATTCCACCGGCCTGAGTGGTGATGTCAGCTCTAGGACGAGCGATTTCTGGAACTACTGGCTCAACTTTGGGCTTTCAAACAAAAGCGGGGCTGGCCGAGGCGGCCGAGGGATCGGCAGGGTGACTTTCCTTATCGCTTCACGCATAAACACAGTCTTAGGCTTGACTCAGCGCACGGGCGACAACTCCATCCTCACATGCGGCATGGGGGTGCTCCGCCCAACCGAGATTTCGGGCGAGCTCAAAACCAGCTATGCCTATTTGGCGAAAGACAGCCTGCGAAGTACTTTCAAACTTTACGATGATCACAACTTCCAAAGTGCCTTAGCGAAAGCCTTTCACATTGAGGAGCACCTCTCACCGGGGTGCACCGGCCTATCCTTGGCCATCCCCTATCCCCACCTCGATCTGACACCCGAGAAACTTATCGCTGCATCCATTGAGAACTTTGCACCCGCAATATCCAGTGGATCACTGATAGTTGAGGTCGACGCCGTAACGGTGGACTCCAAGCGAATTGACGGCGAGGCGAAGCGAGTCCGAGAGTACTTCGTTTCCAATGCAATGCGAGAAGACCCCACCCGACTTCTAGACCTGATTCGGCGGGCAGCTGATGCGCCAGGAGTAGTTGTTTCCATCGAGAAGCCAAGCCGTTTCGCGAAAGATGTTTCCAGCGATATGAGAACCGAACTCAAGAACCTCCTTGAATCCGGAATTCCATCTTCGGTGGTGATCGAGGTCCCCGTAACCCGCAACAAGGTCACTACTCGATCCCGCATAGTTGCGTGCTTCGGCCGCGCACCTACTGGGAAGAAGCCTATCGACATGTTCTATAGGGAAGGCATGGCACTACCCCAAGTGACTGCACGAAGCCAAGCCGACGTCGACCTTATCGTACAAGCCAACGAGGGGGAACTTGCGACCTACCTCAATTTCTGCGAAGGGAAAGCGCACCTGGACTTGCTCGAGAACCGCGAAGTAAAAGACAAGCTCAGTGAGAAGGGCTTTCACGGCATTCAGCTCAAACGATTTGTCCGCGGGCTGATGGACGACATCCGATCCGTCGCACTTCCCGATGCCACACAGCCTGATTCAACAGTTATGCGCGGATTCTTCTCGATAAATCGAAAACACCTTGGCCAGAATTTGCCGACAGAAGGCGGACATGAGGGCGGAAAGCCAGCAAACCCCAAGGTAAAGCCGCCGGTGAAGCCCCCCGCCCCGACCATAAAACCTTTCGTTGTTTCAAAACTCGACAATGGATTCAGAATTCGGGCAAACCATAGTTTTCAGGATTTCCCGATTGGATTCAGGGCAGAGGTCGCCTACTCGACTGGCGAGAGGAAGCCCAAATGGAGCAAGTACGACTTTGATCTCCGGGACATGGACATCAAGGGCAAGAGCGATGTAGTTCGAATTGATGGAAATATCATCGATGCCGAAAGTTGCGATCGGGAATTCCAGATTGATGTCACCGGATTCGACTCAAATCGGGAGCTCGACGTAAAACTGATCGCAAAGGAGCCGGCCGATGCGTAAGACGATTCGCCTGAGTGGCCGACGACAACTGCCACAATCATATTTTGACGCAGTCATAACCAAATCCGTGCACGGATACTGGGTGGAGCTTGCCATATCGCCGGAATGGGACAGGTCTTCGATCCCGTCCAATGCAGAGCTCAAACTTAAGCTCGTGGAGAACAAACTTGTTGAAGTGTTGAGCTTCGGAACAATCGCTCAACCACGCACCAGAGCTCGGCTCAATGGCCAAGGCTTTCGAGCACCCTCCTGTCAAGTCCGTGTTGTCAGCAGAGAAGAGGACAGGAAGGGCCTCCTGCTGGCGAGTACGAATTCATGGACACTGAAGGGCCAAGGCGATCCAGATGGAATCCTCCTTTTTCAAGCCGCACCGATCAGCCCCCGACTTTGGAAACTTGAGATCCGTTCCGACGAGCACCCGATTCTCTATATCGACGAGCAGATTCCAAACGCCGCACTTTGGGCCAAGTCCGACCCTGTATTTACGGCCTGCGTTTTGCCTCAAGTAGCCTCATCTATCTTGAGATCGGTTTTGGATTCCGGGGAGCGGCCCGAACAAGGCTGGGAAGCGGACTGGATTGAGTGGGCACGAGCGTTTAGCCCTAGCGCCAATCCACCGTTTGGAAAAGATGAGGAGGAACGGGCGACCTGGGTCGACGACGTAGTCGAGGCGTTTTCCAGAACGCACGACTTCCTGCGTATTGCGATTGATAGCATTGAGGCTAAACAGCAATGACGGCCACGTATCCGACGATCTACTCTCTCACTGAACTCGGCCTGGAGCGGTTCAAGCAGTTCATGCTCGATGGCGTGGATGGCGCTGATCTGATTGAGCCATCCTCCGACTTGGGAAAAGCGATCCCCGGTCTCGGCCCCTTGATAGTCAAAGAGTTCAACACGGCGCGTGACTTGGCTACTGCGGTTTGCGCATCGTTTGGCGAACGAGACCCACAAGAGTTTGCGGGGGACACTGGATTGTGGTGTTGGCTAACGCTAGTGCTAGCCGATCAGGTCTTTCCCTTGGAGGACGGAATACGGAATCTCGGAGAGCACCATCGCTGGTACCCAGCCCCGCCGAGTGATTACCAGAAGGCGCAACGCCACTTGGTGCGCATGCCAACTTTGCTTTACTCGACTTTCGGAAACATCGCAGATCATCTGCTTTGTGGCCCACCTTCGGTCGGGTCTGAAATCCGGGAGCAATTGACCAGCCAACAGGACATGCTCACCAAAAGCTTCCAAGAGGCGTGTCGCATGCTTTACTTCGATGAATCCTCCGGGACGCTTAAGAGGGGAGCAGGATCCAAGAACGCACCCGGAACGCCTAGACGGTTGGCCGCGATCCGACGTCAACTCGACGTGACATGGGATATGACTGATCTAAGTGCCGAGCAAATTCTCTTGTTGCTGCCCCAGGAGTTCAGCAAGTTTCTTCCCCAAAGGAAGAACGGGACGTCCCCCGACACCGATGGCCGGTAGCACACTTGTGCACTCTAGACCGGGATTCCGGTTGGCTGAAGTTCGCATCACGCAGGGTCAGGGTGTCCCCACCTAGACCGGTCAAGGCTGCTTTGGCACAACCGGAAGACCTCAAAGCCGCAACCCATCAAGCACACGTCGGAAGGCCGATCGCCAGGTTCCTGTTCACTGCGTCTTTGGAACCGATCACTGGATGACTCTGAGCTCACAACGCCCGGATAGTGTCACCACTCTGCCCCGCCAGGAATGCCTGGGCGCGGGCGCGATGGTCGTCGTCGAACGCATCCACCACTGACCTGAGACGGATCGTGTAGCCATTTGGCTGGTGAGTTCTCTACCCTTA
>CAZQBJ010000217.1:1426-3542 GCA_964591465.1 uncultured Brevundimonas sp. | reverse complement strand
CCACCGGCGGGGTCATCACCAGCGCGGCCGCCATCATGATCACCATCTTCGTGGTCCTGATGTTCAGCCATGTGGAGCTCATCCGCACCCTGGGCCTGGGGCTCAGCGGGGCGGTGCTGCTGGACGCCACGCTGGTGAGACTGGCCCTGGTGCCGTCCGTGATGATCCTCGCGGGGCGCTGGAACTGGTGGCTGCCGGGCAAGTCGCTGAAGGCGCCGCCGCCCCGGCTCGGCGACTCGGACGCCGCCTGAGCCAGCGCGCCCGAGGTAGCGGCTAGCGCAGGACGGCGTCCAGCAGGCCCGTGGGCTGCAGCGAGAGCGTGGCCACGCCGGGCGCCTCGAGGTTCCAGGCGCCGTTGAGGGAGAACGCCAGACCGGCGGCCCCGGAGGAGGCGGCCTGCACCTGCGCGGCGATGGCCGTGCCCAGCGCCAGAGGGTCGAACCTGAAGCTGACCGCCACGTCGGTGGTTCCGCCCGCGGGCAGCTCGACCGGACCGAGGCTGCCGCTGGCCGCTTGGGCGCCGGCGACCGCCAGGTTCAGCTCGGGTGCTCCCACGCGGAAGCCGACGATGCCCGGGTTGCTGAGCCGCAGGTTCAGGTTCAGCGCCACGCTGCTGACCGATTCGAAGCGCATGCCGCCGCCCACCAACTCGATCTGCGGGATCTGGAGTCCGGCCGACGGCGCCAGCTGACCGCTGACCAGCGTGAACTCCGGGAAGCGCTGCGGGGCGCCGAACACGTCGATGGTGACCGCGGAGTCCAGCCTGTAGGGGGTGGCGGCACCACCGATGTAGCTGGCTACGGTGTCGAGCAGCGCAGGAGCTGCGCCCAGCGGCACCCTCACGTCCAGCACGAGTGCGGCGCTGCCGCGGGCCGGCACGTCGATGCCACCCCGGAAGGTAGCGGTGGCGGCGCGCGTGTTGCGGATGAAGAGCGAGCCGTCCAACCCCGAGAGCTTGAAGCCCACTGCGTTGGGGTTGCTGACCTCCAGGCTCAGTCGGAAGAGCGCCGTGCCGTCGCCGATGCCAGGAGGGTCTATCCGCACGAAGCCGGACTTGCTGGCGTCGAGCGTGAAGGTGGGCACCGACAGCACGTTGGCTGTGGGGACGCAGGCTCCCAGAAGGGCGCCCAGTGCCAGGACTGTGATGATGAGCGGCCAGCGCCGCGCGCGGCGGGCCCTGCCGGCCGCGCTGGGTTCGGTGATCTTCACGAAACTCCTCCATGGCGCCACTGCGGCGCTCGCTTAAGAATGTACGTGACGCGCGCCAAGTAGGCGGGTCAGGAACTTCGCAGCGCGGCCTCCCACGGCCGTGAGTGGTGCCGTGTGGGCCGTTATGATGCCGTATGGCAGAGTTGGAAACGCGCCGGGAAGGCACGGTTCTGGTCATCAGTTTGGCGCGGCCCCAGGTGCGTAACGCGCTCACGCGCACGTTGCGTCGGGCCGTGGCGGAGGCCCTCGACGAAGCGGGGAGTGACGACCGGGTACGCGCCGTGGTGCTCACCGGCAAGGGCGACGCGTTCTGCGCCGGTCTCGACCTGGCGGAGCTGGAGGAGAGCGTGACCTACTCCAGCGAGTCTCACAGGGCCGATTCGCGCTCGCTGGCGGACCTCTTCCTCCAGATGGTGCGGTTCCCCAAACCCCTCATCGCTGCGGTGAACGGTCATGCCGTGGCTGGCGGCGCCGGGCTGGTGACCGCCTGCGACGTGGCGGTCATGGCCGATGGCGCCAAGATCGGCTACACCGAGGCACGCATCGGCTTCGTGCCGGCCCTCGTGTCCGTGCTGCTCGTCAGGCAGGTCGGCGAGAAGCACGCTCGAGACCTGCTGCTGAGCGCCCGCCTCATCCCGGCGGCGGAGGCCGTGCGTATGGGCCTCGTCAACGAGACCGCACCGAAGGAGTCGGTGCTGGCGCGGGCGCTGGAGATGGCCGAGGCCATGGCCGCCAACGCGCCCTCGTCCCTCAAGCTCACCAAGGAGCTGCTCGCCGGGGTCGGGTCGCTCTCCCTCGAGGAGGGCATGCGCTGGGCCTCCGAGGTCAACGCTCTCGCCCGCACCGGCGACGAACTGGCGGAGGGCGTGAGGGCGTTCCTCGAGAAGCGCGATCCCGTGTGGGCCGA
>CAZQBJ010000217.1:0-1326 GCA_964591465.1 uncultured Brevundimonas sp. | reverse complement strand
CCGGTGATGGGCCTGTGAGCACCCGGGTCCTGTTGCTCTGCGGCGGCATGTCGGGCGAGCACGACGTCTCGCTGGCGTCGGCCAGGTCCGTGCTGGAGGCGGCTAAGGACCTCGACGTGATCCCGCTGGTCATCGGCCGGGACGGCGCGCTCCTCTCCAGCGGCGAGTCGCGTCGGCTGCTGGGGCTGCCCCACGTTCCGCCGCTCGAGGGCGGGAGTGGTTCCGCGGAGCAGGGCCAACCGCTGGCACTGGCCGGCGAGGAAGAAGCCTCGGCCCCCGCGGACCTGCCGGCGGCACACCGTGGCGCCCTCACGCTGGCGCGGGCCGTGGGCGAAGCGGACGTGGTGTTCCCGCTGCTGCACGGCCCTTTCGGGGAGGATGGCCGAGTGCAGGGCATGCTGGACATGCTCGGCCTCCCCTACGTGGGCGCAGGCGTGTTCGGCAGCGCAGTGGCCATGGACAAGCTGGGCATGAAGGCCGTCTTCGCCGCGCACGACCTGCCGCAGGTGAGGTACGTGCCCGTCACGCGCCACCGCTGGCGCAGGGCGCAGGGCGAGGTGACGGCGGAGGTAGGAGGCCTGGGGCTACCCCTCTTCGTCAAGCCCGCCAACCTGGGTTCGAGCATCGGCATCAGCCGCGTGGACGAAGCGCACGAGCTGGGGCCCGCCATGGACGAGGCGTTCCGCCATGACCGCCGCGTGGTGGTGGAGGCGGGCGTGGTCGGCGCGCGCGAGCTGGAGATAGCCGTGCTGGGCAACGACGAACCCGAGCTCAGCGTGGTGGGCGAGATCCGTTACGGCGGCGAGTTCTACGACTACACCACCAAGTACACGGACGGCGAGGCGCAGCTCATCGTGCCGGCCGACGTGCCGGAGGAGGTGGTCGAGCGGCTGCGGGCCATGGCGCTCCGGGCGTTCGCCGCGGTGGACGCCGCTGGCATGGCGCGGGTGGACTTCTTCTACCAGCCGGAGTCGGGTGAGCTGCTGCTGAACGAGATCAACACCATCCCCGGCTTCACCCGTCACTCCATGTACCCGCTGCTGTGGCAGGCCTCCGGGGTCCCTTACCCGCAGCTGATAAGGCGTCTCGTGGACCTGGCGCTGGAGGAGCGCTGATGCAACCCTCACGTTGCGCTGCTATACTCTGCTCCAACCGCTAGTCAACCGGAGGAGACGCCAGCCGCTAACGTAGCCGCCAACGCGAAGAGCACACCAGGTGCCGCGCCCGTGAGCGCGGTGGGGCAGTTGCGTCCGCCCGACGTGCTCACGGGGTCACGCGTGCTCATCCTCAACGCCAGCTACGAACCGCTCCACGTCTGCTCCGTCA
>CAZQBJ010000216.1:2346-3575 GCA_964591465.1 uncultured Brevundimonas sp. | reverse complement strand
TTATTTGCAACTGGATTGTTTGAGGGTGATTTTTCTCAAAAAAGAGGGGATGGAGGGGGAAAATTCTAATTAATTAAATAAATATTTGCAACTTATTTTTAAGTATTTGTAAGTTTATGAAACGTATTTGCAACGATGAAGATTTTTTTGCAACTGGAAAAAATCATATTTGCAAGTGATTGAAATATATTTGTAACTATCTAAAAATTATTTGTAACATGTGAATACGAACTTGCAAGTCGACGAAACATCTTGCAACTAAGTGTATGATATTTGCAACTGGAACATCGGAGAGTAAATTCAATAATAAAGATTGAACATCGTGCCATTTGCAAAGGTTTGAGAGTAAGATCGAATAAACTTGCAACTCCAAACCTTTCAATAAAATAGTGGATTAGAAAAGCAATGCCATTCCAAATATCTAAAAAATATAAAATGGACATCATTTCTATCATGAAATTGTCCCTAATTAAAAAAAGACAGGGGCTGTCCGAAAAGTCAATTTTTAATTGACCTTCGGTCTAGCCCTTTTGTTATTTAATGGTACAAAAAAATCGTCCTTTTTTGTAGAATGAAGTTGAAGAGACAACATTCAACAGAAAGGACGATTTTTTATGAATAATCAAATGACTATTCAAACAAATTATAACATGCAAATGGAACTAGCTCTAGAGGGAATAATTGAAAATGGAAATCAACCCAAAAAGAAACAAAAGAAACTTGTATTCCAGCCTTATAATAATAAACAAACAATGATGATTTTAGATATAGAAATGTTTGTTCCGGAAAATCACGTTGCACGTTTAGTAGATGAAATGGTTGAATCCATACCTGATGAAATTCTTTATTCGCACTATGTTGGTGGCGGACGTGCCCCATTTCACCCTAAAATGTTACTGAAAGTGATTTTATTTGCTTACACGCAAAAAAAATATTCTAGTAGAGAAATTGAAAAAATGTTGTGTGAAAATCTTCCGATGATGTGGTTAGCTGGAATGCAAACTCCTGACCACCGAACGATTAATGATTTTCGTGGTGTGCGAATGCCAAAAATGATGGAATCGGTATTCGAACAATTTCTAATTCAATTAGTAGAACAAGGCTTAGTCGATCTCAACCATATTTTTGTAGATGGAACCAAAATAGAAGCAAATGCCAATAAATATACGTTTGTCTGGCGAAAATCAGTCGAAAATTTTGAAGAAAAACTTCGTGCAAAAATCAAACCA
>CAZQBJ010000216.1:0-2246 GCA_964591465.1 uncultured Brevundimonas sp. | reverse complement strand
AAAAAACAGCTGAAAGCCATTGAATCTGACTATCTCCCACGATTAAGAAAATACGAAGTCCAAAAAAGAATACTTGGTAATCGTAATAGCTTTTCGAAAACAGACTATGATGCCACGTTTATGAGAATGAAAGAAGACCATATGAAAAACGGTCAATTAAAAGCAGGATATAACATACAATTAGCTACTCAAAATCAATTTATTGTAGGATATAAATTATTTCAGAAACCGGGAGATACTCGTTGTTTCCAACCGTTTATGGAAAAATTATTCACAACCTTACCAAAAGTGCCTAAACAAGTCGTTGCGGATGCAGGTTATGCAAGTGAAGAAAACTATTTATATGCATTAGGTGAAGAAAAAGAGCCACGCTTTGAATTATTAGCTCCATATAATACGTATTTAAAGGAACAAACTAGAAAATATAAAAAGGATATTTCGAAAGTACAGAATTGGAAATATATAGAGCAGGAAGATGCTTTTATCTGTCCTAACAACCGTAAGGTTTTATTTAAACGATATAGTCAACGGAAAAATGAATCAGGATATGAACAAGATTTTAAAATTTTTGAATGCGAGGATTGTACAGGTTGTCCGTTGAAGTCATTATGTACAAAATCTAAAGGGAATCGTAAAGTTTATTGGAACCCTATTTACGAAGAAATAAAAGCAAAGACAAAAGCAGCCCTTGATGACGAACAAAAAGCAACACTTTATGCCAAACGTAAAGTAGATGTCGAAAGTGTGTTCGGTAACATTAAGGGCAATTTGTCGTTCACTCGATTCCGGTTGCGTGGAATCGAAAAGGTTGAAACTGAATTTGGGATTGTGGCTTTAGCCCACAATCTCCTAAAATTTGTAGGTAATATCAAGCTGTTTTCAGGAAAATGTAAAAAGAGCGAATTGAGAAACACAAGGATTTCTCAATTTCGCTCTTTTTTTGGGACTTATCGGACAGCCCCTATCCAATGTTTACGCCCGACAAACGATGAGTGAAGATCTTTGAGGAGGTATGCCCTACTATACATTATTCTTATATGAAAAAATGGAGTGGACAAATGCCTTTTTCAATAAAAATAGGCGTCTTTAGGTCCATAGTTTTACGATAAATGCTCTTTTACATATTGAAGAACCTCTTCCACATGTCCATTTACTTTTACCTTACGCCACTCATTTACAATTTTCCCTTCTTGATCAATCACAAATGTTGAGCGTTCTATTCCCATATATTCTTTGCCAAAATTCTTTTTCAATTTCCAAACACCATATTTCTCAGCTACTTCATGATCTTCATCGGATATTAATAAGAATGGTAATTGATACTTTTCAATAAACTTTTCATGACGTTTCAATGGATCTGTACTAACACCGATAATGACGCAATTTAAGTCTCTAAATTCCTCATATTGATCACGAAAATCACATGCTTCAGTTGTGCAGCCAGGAGTCATATCTTTCGGATAAAAATAAAGAACAACATTTTTCCCACGAAAATCACTTAGTTTTACTATTTGTCCGTTAGTAGCTTCTTTTTGAAAATCAGGCGCTAATTGTCCAACACTAACCATAGTTATACTCCCTTCATGATTGAATATTTACGATTAGCGTAACGAATAGAGTCACATAAGACAAGTATAATGCTTAACTTTTGTCATCCCATAAAATTACGGAGCGAACGACATATGCCGCCGGGATACTATAACCGATTAACGCCTCAACTATGGCAATAAATCGACCTACACCGACTGGCGAAATATCTCCAAACCCAACAGAGAAAATCGTAACCCCGCTAAAATATAAACTTGTTTTTAACATAAACTTATAATCTCCAGTTATGACATCTCCATTCTCTGAAAAAACAAAATATCCATTTTCATAAAACAATACATATATTAATGCAAATCCAATCATAATCGTCGCATAAACACTCATAATGTAAATTAAACTTTTTACAGAAAGATGCTTTTCTTTTAAAGTTGAAGGGATAAAAAGCGTTCTTAAACTCATTACCATACATACGATGATGACGAACAACGAAACATAAAAAACCATAGCGGTTCCCCCACTTTTTATTTCATAAAACTATACGCCACCCTTGTCCAAATTATGACTAACGTTAAATTCTAAACCTAAATACTACAAATGATGACATGAACTCGAAAAAACTGCTAGAATAATAGCTATGAACAAGTTTTAGGAGGAATATAAATGGATAAAATTAAGATTGAAAACTTAAACCTATATTA
>CAZQBJ010000215.1:0-3597 GCA_964591465.1 uncultured Brevundimonas sp. | reverse complement strand
AACCCTGGATCCGCGCCAACCTCCTCGGCTACCTCCCTCAATCCCCGAAAGTTGCCGTTTGGTGCAGTAAGAGTGATACCCAGATCGGGGAATGGGAACTGGTGGATGCCAAAACGAAGAAAGTGGTGAGCAAGGGAAAGGCCGGTAAAGCCTTTGGCGCTTATGGGCCTTTTAAACAGACCTATAGGTTGGATTTTTCGGCTTACCAACAACCGGGAAGGTATTTTTTAAGGGTAGGAGAGACGGTGTCGCCCATCTTTGAGATCGGAAACGACGTATACCGCGGTACGGCCGATTTCGCCCTGCAATATATGCGCCAACAACGAACCGGGTTTAATCCATACCTGAAAGATAGTTGCCATACCCACGACGGCTATGTACTTTACGGACGCGAAGCGGGAATCCCCGACAGCACCCATATCGACGTAGTAGGAGGCTGGCACGATGCGTCGGATTACCTGCAATATGCCACCACTTCGGCTAATGCAACCTACCATCTGTTAATGGCCTATCGCGATTTTCCGCAGATTTTTGCCGATACCAAACTGGCCAATGGACTCGACGGGCGTAACGGACTCGCAGATGTGCTGGATGAAGCCAAATGGGGGCTCGACTGGCTGCTGAAGATGCATCCACGCCCGGACTGGATGTTTAACCAAATCGCTGACGATAGAGACCATACGGTGATGCGCATGCCCGGCATGGACGATTTCTATGGGAGGGGCTATGAACGTCCCGCCTATTTTATCGACGGCAAACCCCAACAGCGCGGTAAGTTTATGAATAACACAACCGGCACTTCGTCGACCGCCGCCAAATTAAGCAGTGCCTTTGTTTTGGGATCTAAACTGTTTGATGAAATCGATCAAAGTTATAGCCGACTCCTCGAAGAAAAGTCGTTAACCGCCTATGCCTATGCCCTGAAAAAACCGGGCGTAACCCAAACCGTATCGGTGAAATCGCCCTATATCTATGCGGAAGACAACTGGGTGGACGATATGGGGCTGGCTGCTACCAAGCTGGGAAAATTAGATGAAGCCTGGAAATATATACAACAAGAGCCGGTGACTCCGTGGATGATCAACGACACGGCAAATCACTATCAATGGTATCCCTTTATCAATCTAGGTATTCACGAACTGGTGAAACGCGTTGAGCAGCAACGCAAAGACAGTCTGCTAGCCTTCTATCGACAAGGGATCGAAGAGGTCTATGGCCGGGCTAAACAAAATGCATTCCTTAGGGGCGTTCCCTTCATATGGTGCAGCAATAACCTAACTACCTCTTTCGCAATCCAGTGCTTTTGGTACCGACTGCACTCGGGCGATGAACGATACGCTGAATTGGAACAAGCCAATATCGACTGGTTGTTTGGGGTAAATCCCTGGGGAACAAGCATGGTTTACGGCTTGCCATCCTATGGGGATACACCGGTGGACCCGCATTCGGCTTTTACGCATATCAAAAATTATCCGATCAACGGGGGATTGGTTGACGGTCCGGTATATACTAAGATCTTCAACAGCCTGATCGGCATTACCCTGACCCGGGAAGATGACTATGCCGAGTTCCAAAGTGACTTGGCGGTCTACCACGACGACTATGGCGATTATAGCACGAACGAACCAACCATGGACGGCACGGCGTCGCTCGTCTACCTCTTAGCCACCTTGGAAGGACAAGGAATGGGAATTAAACCTCCGCTCAAGGCCGATTGACCCGAGTTTGCTCGTCGGACAACGACCCGAAAACGCTACAGAATAAACCCATAAACGTAAAGGATTACCCCGGTTACGCAGGTTAAAGCCATGTCCCACATACCGATTTTCCCCCAAAGTCGATGAGCCTTGCTGAACTTCCCCGGTCTTGGATTGCTTCCGAATTTTTTAATGGAAAGGGGGATAAGCACGATCCAGATCAATGAGGTGGTGATCGACAAAAAGGTATGAAAATAAATCATGAAATTCAGGAAGAAGGTCCCTTCGTAACTGGAGCCTTTAACCATTTCAAAAATCCCCCCGTTTCGTTGCATGTCGTACTCAAATAGCACTACGACAAAGAAAAGGACGATAAACATGCTCAATTGGATGTTCTTATGCAATTTGTAGTTTCGATCGTGGCGAACTTTCCGTACCGAATACCAAAGGAGGGGAAGGATAATCACCATCGATACTACCACGATATCCATTAACACATCACAACGAGCGCCGAAAATACTGGGTGCTAGAAAAGGGGACTTCATAGCGGACTAGGCTGTTTAAGATTTAGTGTTTTTTCAGGTAATATTACAATTCTTATGGCAAATCTACGATGGGGATGGAAATAATTTTTGGCTTGGTTAAAATTCGGAGTGGGTTAGGTTCCGCGGGAATACCGCACCACAGCCCTTTCATTCGATGGTAGGGGAGTAAAAGGAAAATCCAACCTCTTCAAAGTAACCACGAATATGATTGAAGAGATGGGATTTTCGAGGGAGTCTAGGCGGTTTTCGATTATATACGTAGGTCAATACGCGTATACATCACGTGCCCATTCACCATCCCTATTGACCGTATTTATCCTTGTATTTCCTATACAATCTCTTTTGTTTGTCGTCGAGGTTGACCTCCGATCCCTTGATAAAAGCTTTCTCGATGACATTAGTTTTCATATCCAATATATCACCGGTAGACACCAATAGAGTGGCATGTTTCCCTACCGCCAAGGAGCCTACCTGAGTGTCAATTCCTAAAATCTGAGCGGGATAAAGGGTTACTAATTTCAACGCTTCTTCCGGCTCTAATCCAGTCGCAAAAGCAGATGCAGTACCCGCTTGGTAATTTAAGTTCCTAACCCGCCACCATTCTTCGCCGTAGGTAACGGCCGTGATGACGCCTGCCTGTAGTAATTTCCCCGGTAAGGAATAAGGCTGATACACATACTCGTCTTGGTGACTAGGCAAGCGATGCAGTTCGTTTAATAATACCGCCACCCGGTTTTCTTTCAGAAAATCTACCACCTTATCTGCTTCTCTACCCCCTGATATGACCACTCGTGCAATGCCATACTTCCGCGCAAACTGTACAGACTCGATGATATCCTTGGCTAAATCGGCACGAATGTACAAATTGGCCTTCCCTTCAAAAACGGGCTTCATTGCCTTTAAACGCAGGTTCGTCGGGTTGGGCGTTTCAAGCTCGTGATAAGCCTTAGCATCGGCAAAAAATTGGTCGAGTTCGTTAAGCGCCTTATGCCGGGATTCATTCTTTTTGATGGAAGTGGAAAAGTCATGCCGATCAAAAGCAGAAGTGATATATGACGGCCAATTTAACCAAACCCCATCATCTTTCTTTAACACAGCGTCTTCCCAATTCCAGCCATCCGTGTGAAAGACTGAAGAAGTACCGGATAGCAAACCGCCCTGAGGTGTAGCCTGTACCAAGAGTACACCCGAGCTCCGTAGGGTAGGGATGATTTCCGAATCGGTATTATAGGCAATCAACGCCCGAGCATTGGGATTTAAATCGCCCACCTCCCGGTAATCCAACGTGGCACGAACGGAAGCTACTTCCTGCAACCCTACCGTCGTGGCTGCCGCAATTGTACCTGGATAAATAT
>CAZQBJ010000214.1:0-3663 GCA_964591465.1 uncultured Brevundimonas sp. | reverse complement strand
ATAGGCCAGCACCCCTTTCAGGTCGTTCTGGACCATGGCCAGGAAGGCGCCCAGGGTCAGGGTGATCAGCCCGATGGTGGTGACCACGAAGAACCAGGTCTCGGTGCCCGACAGCACCGGCCAGAACTGCATCAGCAGGAACACCCCGGCCTTCACCATGGTGGCCGAGTGCAGATAGGCCGACACCGGCGTCGGGGCGGCCATCGCCTGGGGCAGCCAGAAATGGAACGGGAACTGGGCGCTCTTGGTGAAGGCGCCCAGCAGGATCAGGGTCAGGGCCGGCCCGTACAGCGGGTGGCGGCGGATCGCGTTGCCCGACTGCAGGATGACGTCGATGTCGTAGCTGCCGGCCATGCCGGCGATCATCAGCAGCCCGGCCAGCAGGCACAGGCCGCCGGCGGCGGTGACGATCAGGGCCATGCGCGCCCCCTCGCGCGCCGCCGCCCCGTGGTGCCAGTAGCCGATCAGCAGGAACGACAGCAGGCTGGTCATCTCCCAGAAGACGACCAGCTGGACCACGTTGCCCGACAGGATCAGCCCGGCCATCGAGCCGGCGAAGGCCAGCAGCAGCGAATAGAATCGCGGCACCGGATCCTCGACCGACATGTAGTACCGGGCATAGATGCTGACGAGCAGGCCGATGCCGTAGACCAGCATCAGGAAGATCCAGCTGAACCCGTCCAGGCCCAGGGAGAACTCCAGCCCCAGGGCCGGGGCCCAGTCGACGGCCCAGCGCAGGCCGCCCTCGCCGTGCAGGAAGCCGGACAGCAGGATCGAGACGGTCAGGCCGATGACCATCGCCGCCGTCGCCAGCGCCGCCGCGGTGTTGCGGGCGTGCGTCGGCAGCAGGGCGGCGGCCAGGCTTCCCGCGAACGGAGTCGCCAGCAGCAGAAGCAGGCAGGCTTCAGGGCTCGGCAGGGACAACCTCCGCTCAGGCAGATGGCCGGCGCGCCCTGCGCGAGACAGGCGTCGGCGTCGGCGGGAACCGTGGACGAACAATCCAAGTATCGGATCAAGGCGGCAAATCAAGCGCCCGACGCCAGTTCTGTGGCATCCTGTGACGATCGGGTCCGCCGGGGGCCGCAGATGGGAGGATCAGATGGTGGCCCAGGCGCCGCAGAGCCCGCCTCGAAAGATCATGCTGGCGACCGATCTCAGCGGCCGCGGCGACCGGGCGCTGGACCGGGCGGTTGACCTGGCGCGCGGCTGGGACGCCGAGCTGGCGGTGGTCCATGCGCTGGAGTCCGAGGCCGGCGCCGATGGCCGCGCCCTGCCGTCCTGGCGCCGTCCGCCGGACCTGGCCGAGCTGGTCGAGCAGCAGATTCGCCGCGACATCCGCGGGCCGGCCCCGAAGCTGCGCTTCATCATCGAGGAGGGCGCGCCGGCCAGGGTTGTGCTGGAGGCGGCCCAGCGCGAGGCGCCCGATCTGCTGGTCGTGGCCGGCGGGCGCAACGCGCCGTTTGGCGGCCTGTCGCGCACGGTCGAGGAGTTGTTCCGCCGCGCGCCGGCCTCGATTCTTGTGGTCAAGCGGCGGCCCAACGGCCCCTACGCCCACCTGCTGGTCGGGACCGACTACACCGACGAGGCGCGCGCGGCGGTGGAGGCGGCCGTGCGGCTGTTCCCCGAGGCCCGCGTGGCGGTGATGCACGCCTATGAGATGCCCTATCGCAACCTGTATCTGGACCCGTCGCTGGCCGAGCGTTTCGGGGCCATGGAGATGGACACCATCAACGGCTGGCTGGCCCAGGCGGATCTGCCGCCCGGCGCCGCCGAACGGCTGGAGCCGCTGATCGAGCATGGCCCGCCGGAGGTCATGCTGTCGGCCTACGCGCAGGAGAAGGGGGCCGACCTGACGGTGATCGGGGCCTACGAGCGCAGCCGCCTGTTCCACATGGTCGTCGGCGGCGGCGGCCCGCGCATCGTCCACGCCGCCCCCGGCGACGTCCTGGTCATCCGCCCGTCCCGCGCGGGGCCGGGGTGAGCATGTTTCTCCAGGGGAAAACGATGGTGGGTGATGTAGGGCTCGAACCTACGACCCGCTGATTAAGAGTCAGCTGCTCTACCAACTGAGCTAATCACCCGCACCGTCCGGCGGACCCGGGGGACCGCCGCGGCTTCGGCGGCGGCGCGGGGCCGGCGTCGAAGGGCGCTCTCCATACAGAAGGCGTCCTGCTTTCGCAAGCGGCCATGACGCGCGATAGTTCCCGCGTCCGGGCCCGAGTCGCGGCCGCCGTCGCGCCGGGACCCCGAGGAGGGGACGATGGCCGCACGCGACCTGACCGGCGCCGTCGATTTTTCGGTGCTGGAGCGCTTCACCGCTGGCGACGCGGCGGTGTCCGAGGAGGTGCTGGGCCTGTTCACCGAACAGGCGGCCATGTGGTCCGCGGCGCTGGACCCGGCCGGCGACGGCTGGCGCGACGCGGCCCATACGCTCAAGGGCGCGGCGGTCAGCATCGGGGCCGGGGACCTGGCGGCGGCCTGCGGCGCGGCCGAGGCCAGCGACGAGGCGACGGCCGAGGCCGCGGTCGGCCGGGTGCGCGACGAGCTGAACCGGGCCCTGACCGACGTGGCGGCCTTCCGTCACGAGCTGATGCTGCGGTCGCTGAGGGGTTAGCCCCGCTCGCGGTCGAACACCTCGAACTCGTGGGCGATGCAGCGGTCCATCAGGGTCCGCCAGACCGGCTCGGCGATGGCCCAGGACAGGCCCTGGGCCTCTGCGGCGGCCTTCACCTTGGCCAGCACGTCGTTGATCCGCCAGTCGTCGCGCACCGCCGCGCGGTCCGGCTTGATGCGCGCGGCCGCGTCCATGTAGCGCTGGCGCTCGGCCAGCAGCACGACCAGCGCCCGGTCCAGGGCGTCGACCCCTTCGCGGACCTCGGCCATGGTCGTCGCGGCCTCCGGCGGCCGACGCGGATCGATCGGCACGGCGGCGGGCGAGGTCATGTCTGCGGCCCGGGGCCCCTGGTCGCTCATGTCCGGCTCAGCCGACGAAGGCGCGTTCGAGGACGTAGTCCCCCGGCTCGGCGTTCGAGCCTTCCTTCAGGCCGTAGCCTTCCAGCAGGGCGGCGGCTTCCTTGATCATCGCCATGGAGCCGCACAGCATGACCCGGTCGCGAGCCGGGTCGAAGCCGTCCATCTGGCCGACGCCCAGCCGGGCCATGTCGGCGAAGAAGGCCCCGGAACGGATGCGCTCGGTGATCCGGCCGGGGGTCTCGAACGGCTCGCGGGTCACGGTCGGGTAGTAGACCAGCTGGGCCTTCGCCTCGTCCCCGATCAGCGGATCGTCGTGGATGCCGCCTTCGAAGAACTCGCGATAGGCCAGGTCGGCGACGTTGCGCACCGTGTGGCAGACCACGACCTTGCCGAAGCGCGAATAGGTCTCGGGGTCGCGCGCCACGCTCAGCCACGGCGCCAGGCCGGTGCCGGTCCCGATCAGGAACAGCCGCTCGCCGCCGGTCAGGGCGTCCAGCACCAGGGTGCCGGTCGGCTTCTTGCCCACCAGCACCGTGTCGCCGGGCTGGATCTTCTGCAGCCTGGAGGTCAGGGGGCCGTCCGGGACCTTGATGGAGAAGAACTCCAGCTCCTCGGCCCAGGTCGGCGAGGCGATCGAATAGGCGCGCAGCAGCGGCTTCGCCCCCGGCTCGGGCGGCAGGCCGATCATGA
>CAZQBJ010000213.1:0-3740 GCA_964591465.1 uncultured Brevundimonas sp. | reverse complement strand
GTTGTGCGACACCCTATTTGAACAGACGGTTTCAAAACAAACTGAATAACTAAAAGACAGAAATGGCAATAAACTTTAGAAAAAGAAAAAAAGTATTACCCGGAGTTTATCTCAATTTTAGCAAAAAAGGAATCAGCACAACGGTTGGACCAAGAGGTGCAAATATCAACTTTGGCAAAAAAGGAGCGTATCTGAATACAGGAATACCCGGGACTGGACTTTATTCCCGAAAAAAAATCGGAGGAGGAAATGGTAACAATCCCAATTTTACGCCTACTAATAATTTCACATCAAATCCAAACACAATAAAAGCGCATAAAACCAAAACAGCCACAATTTTATTGGCTCTATTTTTAGGCACATTTGGAGTACATCGTTTTTATCTCGGACAATACTGGAGAGGTATTTTTTATGTTTTATTTTTCTGGACTTGGATACCTACATTTATTTCTTGGATTGATGTCATCATTTTTGGAGTAATGTCGCAAGACAAATTTGACGAAAAATATAATGGCATCAATATAATACCCATTCAAAAAAAACCTAATTATCTATCTACAACAACAAAGCACTTTACAACAACATCAATTCCAACAAGTCAAAGTTTAGAAGAACTGAAAAAACACATTGAAGAAGCAAGACAAGAAAGACAAGAGTTAGAAGCGGAAATCAGACAACAACAAGCCATAACAAAAAGATTAGAAGGAAATCTAAAAAGTAAACAAAACGGTATCGGTAAAATGTTTGCAAAACAAGAAGTCGTAGAACGGCTTCAAACCGAAGTAAAAGAAGCAAACGAATACTTGAAAGACCTTTACAGCCAATACGAAGAAAGTCAGGCTGAGATTAACATTAAAAGTGACAAAGAATTTCTGGAACAATACCTAAAACTGAAAGACGCTTACATTGACCTTTCTAAATCAAACAAAATTTGGGACATCGTTTCGGAAAGAGCAAACACCGAAACCAAATCGGCAGCAAAAAGCTCTATTGACAGAAAGGAAGTCCGCTTTACTTTTGATGATATTGATTTTATCCTTTCCGAACATTCGGCTTTTCATTTGGAAAATGCAGACGGAGACAATTTGTATATCTATCCTGCATTTATCCTACAAATCAACCATTCGGGAGCCATTACGTTAATTGATTTACACGATTTGCGTTTCAGTTTTCGCAGACAACGTTTTTTGGAAGAAAAATCTACGACACCAATCGACACACAAGTCGTTGATTATACTTGGGCAAAAGTGAACAAAGACGGAAGTCCTGACAGACGTTTTTCAGGCAATTATCAAATTCCCGTAGTTGAATATGGAGCATTGGAATTATCAACCCAAAGCGGCTTAAGAGAAGTTTATTATATCAGCAACTTACAATTAGCCGAAAGATTTGCTAATGAGTTTAGAAAATACCTTTCATTCCTCACACCAACAAAAAGCAGTTCTGTTTCTGAATTTACACCAAGTTCAAACGGAACAAAGACTAATGATTTTTCTTATCAGTTTTATTCGCTTCTAAAAGATTTTTCAAATTCATTATTCCGAATCGTTCAAAAACTTCAAACCAACGAAGCTATATTAGAACGAATTAACGCAGGTAATCTGCAAACCGCATCAGATGAATTTATTGCCAACTGCGTAATTTATGATTTGATACAGGTTTCAAATATTCTTGCAAAAGGTAAACTTTCTACCAAAAGTTTGGAAGCGACAGGATTGGTTTTAGCAACAAATCAACTATTACCAAACAACAGCGAAGATATGTTGAACAAAGATTTTGACACGCTTGCAACTGCACATCAACAAGGGCTTTATCAAAATATTGCTAAACAACTGATTGAAATTGGTAGTATGGAAAATCCTATGCAGATTTCCATTCAGGAAACACAAGACGAAAAAATAATTTCATCAACCAAACAGCAAAACAATCTTGCTTTTCCCACGTTTTTGAAAATATCAGACAATCCCTTATTTGAAGAATACGTTACGGTTCTTTACCGTTATGCAACCATTATTTCAAAAGCGGATAATATCGTTTCAAAAACCGAAGAAAAGCTACTAAAAGACATTTACCAAATTACTCACAATCCAATTCCTGAAAAGAAAAACGAGGCTTTGCACATTTCCAAAGGAAACAAAAATGAATCGCTTGACGATGTACTCAATGAACTCAATTCTCTAATTGGCTTAAATGACGTAAAAGCAGAAATAAATACGCTTATCAACTTCATTAAGGTTCAGAAAGCAAGAGAAGAATCGGGATTAAAATCTTCTTCACTTTCCTACCACATTGTTTTCACAGGAAATCCCGGAACGGGAAAAACAACCGTTGCAAGAATTGTAGCCAAAATATACAAACATCTTGGTATCTTAACCGAAGGACAATTAGTAGAAACAGACCGTTCGGGCTTGGTTGCAGAATATGTCGGACAAACAGCTGTCAAAGTAAATAAAACCGTAAATTCTGCATTAAACGGAGTTTTGTTTATTGACGAAGCCTATTCGTTGGTTGGCGAAAACAAAGACGATTTTGGCAAAGAAGCCGTTTCCACTTTGATAAAAAGAATGGAAGACGATAGAGACAAATTAGTCTTGGTTTTAGCAGGTTATACCAATGAGATGATAGATTTTATTGATACAAACCCTGGTTTTAAATCAAGGTTTAACCGTTACATCAGTTTCCCTGATTATACGCCAAGCGAATTGTTTGAAATTTTTGAAAGCAAGTGCAACAAATTGGATTATCGTTTGACCGAAGAAGCAAAAACAAAACTGAAATCCGTTTTTGAAAATGCTTACGCAACAAGAGATAAATCATTCGGTAATGGTCGTTTTGTTCGTAATGTTTTTGAAAAAACATTGGAACAACAAGCTAACCGAATTGCAAAAGAAAGCAGTTTGACAAAAGAAATTTTGACAACGATAACGGAAGATGATGTATCAGGCATTTCTATATCAGTAAATTAATACCAAAATCATTTGAAAAACAACACCCTATGATGTCCGCTTTACCCAAAAACGATTCCGAACTACGCAAGGCATTTGAAACCATCCCGACTATCAAACAGCTAAGCGACCCTGTTTTGGCGATTTCCCAACTTATATCCACTTGTGAACTTTCTCGTGAAAGTATTCAAAATGTGCTGAATAAGTACCAAATAGAAAAGATAACCGACCTGAAATTAGAACTTTTAGACCTCTTAATTACTTATGCTAATGTGATTTTAGACGACCATATCGTTTCTGAAAAGGAACGGTTTAACATAGAAATTTTGAAAAAATATTTTAGAATCAAGGAAGGGGATTTTTTTACCTACCGCTATTCTGAAGTAGAAAATATCCTTCACCGTCAATTTGAAATAATTTATTCGGACAACGATGTAAGTAGAGAGGAAGCTATTCACAAAGTCGCTCTTCAAGAACTTTTCGACCTAAGTTATGACCAATTCGAAATCTTCAAGCAGAAAGAAATCTCTCAGGCTTTAGACCAAGGTGCAGACATATCCAATCTTGATACAACCACGTTTCCTCAGTCCAAGAACAAACCAACGTATGATGATATAAAACAATTTAACACAAACAAGAAAGACAACCCCAAATAAAGGGCGACCGCACAACATCGGCTACACGTAATGGGGGCTAACAGGCTAAACGGCAGGTTAGTCCTTTTTTTGCTATCTTTGTGTACGGCTGAAAAGTTGGTGCTTTTAATGCCCCCACTACGTGTAGCCGAGAACCGTT
>CAZQBJ010000212.1:0-3743 GCA_964591465.1 uncultured Brevundimonas sp. | reverse complement strand
TACAGCCGGGCGCGAATGCCGTTCTCGGGGCCGGGCAGGGTGATGTTGCGCGTCACCACCCCCGGCGACGGCTCGCCGGCCCCCAGTTGCTCAAGGCGCAGGCGAACCGCGTCGGCCATGCCAGGCTGGGCCCGCGCCTGCTCGGGCGTCAGGCTTTCGACCGGCGCGGCGCCCAGTTCGGCCAGGGCGTCGAGCACCGCGGCCATGTCCGGATCTGGTCGCGAACGACGATCGCGGCGGCCATGAAGAAGCTTGTCGAGAATGGACATGAAGGCGGACGATCCCGTCGCAACAACCGGGCCCCCCGAACGGCAACGAAGCCGGCGGCGCGAGGTTCCTGCACAGCCTGTGCACCACGGTCCTGGTCGGCTTGACTCCGAACGCCTGCTCGCACAGGGTCCGCGCGCTCTCGCGGGAGAGACCGGCGGCCGGATTCCTGTGGATGACGGTGCGGCCGGAGCCGAAGGCGCAACCGCCCCGGAAACGCTCAGGCAGAAGGACCGCGACGGCATACGAACGCTGGAAAGCAGACCGGGCGACGCCCGGTTTCGCCGACGGAGCAAGGCGGGTCTTCCCGCCGGAATCTCTCAGGCCTAAGGACAGCGGGGGCGCGAGACAGAGCCGCTTCCGCTCGCGCATCGACGACCCCGGAGTTCGACAATGGCCGACGCCCCCATCAAGACCACCGTCCTGAACGCGGCGCACCGCGCGCTGGGCGCGCGCATGGTGCCCTTCGCCGGCTACGACATGCCGGTCCAGTACGAAGGCGTGCTGGCCGAACACCGCTGGACTCGCGAGCACGCCGGCCTGTTCGACGTCTCGCACATGGGCCAGGCCAAGATCACCGGCGCCGATGCGGTCACCCAGTTCGAGCGTTTCGTCAGCGCCGACTACCAGTCGCTCAAGTCGGGCCGCCAGCGGTACGCCCTGCTTCTCAACGACCAGGGCGGGGTGATGGACGACCTGATGGCCGGCAAGCCGGACCACGACGGGCTGTATGTGGTGGTCAACGCCGGCTGCAAGGACGCCGACTTCGCCCATCTGGAGACGGGGCTCCAGGGCGACGCCCGGCTGGTGCGCCTCGAGGATCGCGCCCTGCTGGCCCTGCAGGGCCCCGAGGCGGCCGAGGTGCTGGCCGCCCACGAGCCGGTAGTGGCCGAGATGGGCTTCATGGACTGCGCCCGTCTGATGCTGTTCGGCGCCGACTGCTACATCAGCCGCTCCGGCTACACCGGCGAGGACGGCTTCGAGATCTCCATGCCGGCCGATCAGGCCGAGCGCATCTGGAACACCCTGCTGCAAGACGCCCGGGTCAAGCCGATCGGCCTGGGCGCCCGCGACTCGCTGCGGCTTGAGGCCGGCCTGCCGCTGTACGGCCACGACGTGGACGAGACCACCACCCCGGTCGAGGCCGCCCTCGGCTTCGCCCTGTCCAAGCGCCGCCGCGAGGCCCGTGATTTCCCCGGCGCCGACCGGATCATGGCCCAGTACGAAGGCCGGCCCGAGCGGCTGCGCGTCGGCCTGGTGGTCAAGGAGGGCGCCCCGGCCCGCGAGGGGGCCGAGATCGCCGGCCCCGATGGCGAGGTGATCGGCAAGATCACCTCCGGCGGCCCGTCCCCGACCCTCGGGCGCAACATCGCCATGGGCTATGTGCCGCCCGAATTCGCTGAACCGGGGACCGCCCTTTCGGTTATCGTCCGCGGCCGGTCGCTGCCGGCCGAGGTCGTCGCCACGCCGTTCGTCGCCACCCGCTACTATCGCAAACCCGCAGCCTGAGAAGGTTCACAAGATGCGCTTCACCAAGGATCATGAATGGGTCCGCCTCGAGGGCGACGTCGCCGTCGTGGGCATCAGCAAATACGCCGCCGACGCCCTGGGCGACGTGGTCTTCGTCGAGACGCCCGAAGCGGGCAAGACCTTCAACCAGGGCGACAATTTCGCCGTGGTCGAGAGCGTCAAGGCGGCCTCGGACGTCTATGCGCCGGTCTCCGGCGAGGTCATCGAGGGCAACGGCGCCCTGGCCGCGGCGCCCGAGACGGTCAACGCCGATCCCGAAGGCGACGGCTGGTTCGCCCGGATCAAGGTGTCCGATCCGTCCCAGGTCGAAGCCCTGATGGACCAGGCCGCCTACGACGAGTTTCTGAAAACCCTCTGATTAAAAGTCAGAGGCTCTAACGGCCGCCCCGGCCAGGAACATTCCATGCGTTACCTCCCCCTGACGCCTGATGACCGCACCGCCATGCTGTCGGCCATCGGCGCGAAGTCGGTCGACGATCTGTTTGTCGACGTGCCCGCCGCCGCCCGCCGCGATGGCCTGGTCGACCTGCCCCGGGTCGCCGGCGAGCTCGAGGTCGAGCGCGCCCTGACCGCCATGGCGGCGAAGAATACCGCCGCCGGCTCGGCGCCGTTCTTCTGCGGGGCCGGGGCCTACCGGCACCACGTGCCGGCGACGGTCGACCACATCATCCAGCGCTCGGAATTCCTGACCAGCTACACGCCGTACCAGCCCGAGATCGCCCAGGGCACGTTGCAGGTGCTGTTCGAGTTCCAGACCCAGGTCGCCAACCTGACCGGCATGGAGGTGGCCAACGCCTCGATGTACGACGGCTCCACCGCCATGGCCGAGGCGGTGCAGATGGCCACCCGCGTGACCCGGCGGAACAAGGCGGTGATCTCCGGCGGGGTGCATCCGCACTACGTCCAGGCGACCGAGACCGTGGTCCACACCGTCGGCGTCGAGACCCAGGTGCTGCCGGCGGCGGTCGACGCCGAGGCCGACGTCATCGCCCAGATCGGCCCGGACACCGCCTGCGTGGTGGTCCAGACCCCCAATGTGTTCGGCACGGCCTCCGACGTGAGCAAGATCGCCGAGGCGGCCCACGCCGCCGGGGCCCTGCTGATCGTGGTGGTGACCGAGATCGTCTCGCTGGGCCTGCTCAAGTCGCCCGGCGAGATGGGCGCGGACATCGTCGCGGCCGAGGGCCAGTCGATCGGCAACGCCCTGAACTTCGGCGGCCCCTACGTCGGCCTGTTCGCCTGCCGCGAGAAGCTGGTGCGCCAGATGCCCGGCCGCCTCTGCGGCGAGACAGTGGACGCCGAAGGCCGCCGGGGCTTCGTCCTGACCCTGTCGACGCGCGAACAGCACATCCGTCGCGACAAGGCGACCTCGAACATCTGCACCAACTCGGGCCTGTGCACCCTGGCGTTCAGCGCCCACCTCAGCCTGCTGGGCGAGACCGGCCTGCGCCGCTTGGCCCTGCTGAACCACGAGGCGGCGAGCAAAACCCGCGACGCGCTGGCGGCCATTCCGGGCGTGCAGGTGCTGACCGGCCGCTTCTTCAACGAGTTCGCCGTTCGCCTGCCCAAGAACGCCGCCGAGGTGGTCGAGGCCCTGGCGGGCAGGGGCGTCCTGGGCGGCGTGCCCTACAGCCGGCTGGCCCCGGACGCCGGCATGGATGACGTCCTGCTGGTCGCCGCAACCGAGACGACCACCGACGCCCATATCCAGTCCCTGAAGTCCGCCCTGGCGGAGATCCTCTGATGTCGAGCATGAACACCGTCGGCCGTCCGACCGCCCCCAACGCCGACAGCGGCGAGATTCCCGCCACCCTGACCGGCGGCCGCGGCCTGCTGCAGGACGAGCACCTGCTGTTCGAGACCGAGGGCTGGGGCAAGACCGGCGTCGACCTGCCGAAACCGGCGACCGACGGCGGCGACCTCGGCGATCTGGTCCGCCGCGATCC
>CAZQBJ010000211.1:0-3764 GCA_964591465.1 uncultured Brevundimonas sp. | reverse complement strand
GCCCCCGAGACCCTGACCCCGGTGGTGCGCGACGCCCTGCCCCCGGGCGAGCGGGCCATCGGCCAGCCGGTGACGATCGACAACTACGGCCGCGTCGCCGACAGCCTCCGCCGCGACCTGCGCGTCGCCCGGGTGGTCTGTCTGGGAACGTGAAACCCTGTTTCCCTCCCCTTGTGGGGAAGGTGGTCCCGAAGACCGGGTGAGGCGGCTTTCGAGAGCCCTCCCCACCCCGCCGTCGCTTCGCGCCGACGTCCCTCCCCATGAAGGGGAGGGAGATCGCCCTACCGCAGCGCGGCGCTGTTCAGGTCCAGTTCGGTCAGCGGGATGACCTCGACGGTCGGATAGGCGGCCCGCAGGGCGTCAATGAACTGCGACGCGTCGCCGACGACGACCAGGCTGGCGGCCTCGGCCGGCAGGGCGCGGGCGGCCGCGGCCTGGATCTGCTCGGGCGTCACCGCGCGCACCTGGGCGGCGTAGGTCGCCAGGTTCTCCAGCGGCAGGTCGTACAGCGCCAGGTTGGCGACCAGGGCCCCGAGGCCGTCGACGGTCTCGAGCGACCGGCCGTAGTCGCCGATCAGGGTCGCCTTGCGCGGGGCCAGTTCATCGGCCGTGGCGGTGGTCTGCGACAGCCGTGCGATCTCGGCCAGGATCAGGCCGGCGACCTCGACCGCCGCGTCGTTGCGGGTCTGGGCCGAGGCGACCAGCACGCCTTCGTCCTGACGGGCGCCCAGCGACGAACGGGCGCCGTAGGACAGGCCCCGCTCGATGCGGATCTCCTGGTTGAGCCGGGCCGAGAAGCCGCCGCCCATCAGGGTGTTGCCGACCAGCAGCGGGAAGTAGTCCGCGTCGGTCCGGGCGATGCTGCGCTGGGCGGCGATGACCGCCGCCTGGCCGGCGCCGGGCTGGTCGACCACGATGACCCGCGGGGCGACCGGCGGACCGGCCGGATCGGCCTGGGGCTCGGCCGCGGCCGGGCTGTCGCGCCAGTCTCCGAACGCCTGCTCGGCCAGGGCGAAGGCGGCCTCCGGCGTGATCGCGCCGGAGAACACCAGGGTGGCCGCCGACGGCCGCCAGTAGGCCTGGTGGAAAGCGGCGACGTCGTCGCGGGTGATCGCCGGCACGGTCTCGATGGTGCCGTCCGCCGGCGCCCCGTAGGGCGCGTCGCCGTAGACCGCGCGCCCGGCGACATAGCCGGCGATCGAGCCCGGCTGGCTCATGGCCACCGAGAGGCCGTCCAGGGTCTGGGCCTGCTGGCGGGCCAGCTCCTCGGCCTCGAAGGCCGGGTCGCGGACCAGGCTGGCCAGCAGCGACAGGGTCTCGCCGAACACATCGGTCGGGGCGTTGGCGTAGACATTGGTGAAGTCCGCCCCGGCGCCGGCCCCGACGGCCGCCCCCAGCTGTTCGATGCGGGTGGCGATCTCGGGGGCCGACATGCCGGCCCCGCCCTGGGTGATCAGGGCCGCGGTCAGGGCCGCCACCCCGGCCTTGCCGGCCGGATTTTCGGACGCCCCGGCGTCGAAGCTGAGGCGGGCCGAGACCAGCGGCACGCCGTCGGTCGGCGCGACCAGCACGCGCAGGCCGTTGGCCAGGGTGCGCTCGGCCACCGCCGGGGTGGCGACGTCCGGCTCCGGACCTGGCTCGGGCAAGGCGACGCGTTCGCCCTCCGGCGCCAGCAGCACCGGCGCGCCGGCCGGGGCCAGGTCGGCCAGGGTGACCGGGGCGGTGACGCCGAGGGCGGCGACCGAGGCCGGGTTGGCCTCGTCCTCGGGCAGATAGCGCACGCTGATCGCCCGTTCGGGGGTCAGGTACTGACGGGCCACCCGCTGGACGTCGGCGGCGGTGACCGCCTGGATGGCCGCCACCTGCTGGTCGGCCACCGCCGGGTCGCCGGTCATCATCAGGGCCTCGCCCAGGGCGAAGGCGCGGTCCTCGACCGTCTCGCGGCTGCGCAGCAGGCCGGCGATCAGCTCGTTCTTGGCCTCGGCCAGCTCGGCCGCGGTGACCGGCTCGTCGCGGAAGCGGGCGACCTCGGCGCGGATGGCCTCGAGGCCGGTCTCGACGCCATGGCCGCCGGTCATGATCGAGAAGGCGGCCAGATAGCCCGCCTGCTGGGCGAAGTCGGGGATGGAGCTGGCCTGGGCGGCGATCTGCTGCTCGTAGACCATCGAGCGATACATGCGCGAGGACTCGCCGGTCGACAGGATGCCGTCCAGCACGGTCAGGGCCGCGCGGTCCGGGTGGCCGTAGGGCACGGTCGGCCAGGCGATCACCGCCGCCGGCAGCGGCACGTTCGGCGCATGGAAGGTGTAGTCGCGGGGGCCGGTCGGCGCCGGCTCGGTCACATTGTTGACCGGCAGCGGTCGCTCCGGATTGGCGATCGGCGCGAAATACTGGTCGATCCAGCCGTTCAGCTGGGCCTCGTCGAAATTGCCGGCCACGATCAGCACGGCGTTGTCCGGCCGGTAATAGGTGGCGTGGAAGCGGCGCACGTCGTCGATGGTCGCCGCGTCGAGGTCCTCGATCGAGCCGATGCCCGGCCGGCGATAGGGGTGCGCCTGGTAGATCGCCTCGGGCATGAACAGGCCGAACAGCCGCCCGTAGGGATTGGCCAGGATGCGCTGGCGGTACTCCTCCTTCACCACGTCGCGTTCGGAGGTGAAGTAGGTCTCGTCGACCACCAGCGAGCCCATGCGTTCGGCTTCGGCGAACAGCATCCGCTCCAGATGGTTGGCCGGCACCGACTCGAAATAGGCGGTCATGTCGTCGGCGGTGAACGCGTTGTTCGAGCCGCCGACGTCCTCGGTCAGCCGATCGAAGGCCTCCGGCGGCAGGTTCCGCGTGGCCTTGAACATCATGTGTTCGAACAGGTGGGCGAAGCCGCCGCGGCCTTCCGGATCGTCCTTGGAGCCGACGCGGTACCAGACCTGGACCGTGACGTTCGAGGTGTCCGGGTCCTGCAGGGTATAGACGTCCAGCCCGTTGGCCAGGGTGCGCCGCTCAAAGCCCAGCGGCGGCACCTCGACTCCGGCCGGCGCGCTGGCGACAGGCTGGGCGAAGGCCGGCGCGGCGGCCAGGGCGGGCGCGGCGGCCAGCAGGGCGGCGACGGCGGCGGTGACGATCAGGCGACGCTTCATGGGTGAACAGCTCCAGCTCCCGAAAATGGGCGCGCGACCCTAACAGCGCGGCGCGAAGCGGCACACCTTACAGTCCGGTAATGTTGGGCGGCCGCCCTACAGGATGAACCGGCTGAGGTCCGCGTCCCTGGCCAGGTCGCCGATCCGTTCGCGCACGGCCGCGGCGTCGAAGGTCACCGTCTGGCCCGACAGGTCCGAGGCGCGGAAGCTGGTCTCCTCCAGCACCCGCTCGACGATCGTCTGCAGCCGCCGCGCGCCGATGTTCTCGACCGCCGCGTTCACCGCCACCGCGGCATCGGCCAGGGCGTCGATGGCGTCGTCGCTGAACACCAGCTCGACCCCCTCGGTCGCCAGCAGGGCCTGGTTCTGCCGGATCAGATTGGCCTCGGGCTCGGTCAGTATGCGCCGCAGGTCGTCGCGCGACAGGGCCTTCAGCTCGACCCGGATCGGCAGCCGCCCCTGCAGCTCGGGCAGCAGGTCCGACGGCTTGGCCACGTGGAAGGCGCCTGAGGCGATGAACAGCACATGGTCGGATTTCACCGGCCCGTACTTGGTCGACACGGTGGTGCCCTCGATCAGCGGCAGCAGGTCGCGCTGCACGCCCTCGCGGCTGACGTCGGCGCCGCGCGC
>CAZQBJ010000210.1:0-3778 GCA_964591465.1 uncultured Brevundimonas sp. | reverse complement strand
CCGGCCAGGCCGGCGGCGGCTGCGCGGCGCCTGGCCTCGGCCAGCTGTTCGCGCGACAGGGTGACGCCGACCACCTCGACCCCGGCCTCGGCCAGGGTCAGGCCCAGACCGCCCCAGCCGCAGCCGATGTCCAGCACCCGCTGCCCGGGCGACAGGTTCAGCTTGGCCAGCAGCAGCCGCTTCTTGGCCGCCTGGGCCGCCTCGAGGGACAGGTCCGGCCGGGCGAAATAGGCGCAGGAATACTGCAGGTCCTCGTCCAGGAAGAGCCGGTAAAAGGCGGTGTTCAGGTCGTAGTGATGGGCCACGTTGCGCCGGGCGCGGCGACGGTCGTTGGCCTGGCCGATCCGGCGGGCCAGCCGCCGCAGCGGCCCCGGCGTCGGCATCGGCCGCCGCTCCAGCTCGCGGCCGGTGAGGTCCAGCAGGTCGAACACCGAGCCCCGCTCCAGCGACAGGCCGCCGTCCATGAAGGCCTCGCCCACGCCCAGGGCCGGGTTCGTCAGGATGCGGCGGGCGGTCGCCGCGTCGCGGATGCGCACCACCACCGCGGCGGCCTCGCGGTCGCCGACGACCACCTCGCGCCCGCCCGGCAGCCGGAAGACGATCGGGCCCTCGGCGTAGATCCGGCGGATGATGCGTTCGAGCACGGGCGACCCTCCACGACCCACGGTCAAGCTAACGGGACGGACGGCGACGCGGTTCCCCGGCGGCGCCCTGACATTGCCCGGAATCGATGATAGAGGCCGCGCCATGAAAGCTGCTGTCGTCGTGTTTCCCGGCTCCAACTGCGACCGGGACTGCAAGGTCGCCGTCGAACGCTCCACCGGGGCGCAGGTCGAGATGGTCTGGCACCAGGATACGGCCCTGCCCGACGGCCTGGACCTGATCGTCCTGCCCGGCGGCTTCTCCTACGGCGACTATCTGCGCTGCGGGGCCATGGCGGCCCTGTCGCCGGTCATGGGCGCGGTGCGCGAACAGGCCGACCGGGGCGTGGCCGTGGTTGGGGTTTGCAACGGTTTCCAGATCCTGTGCGAGGCCGGCATGCTGCCCGGCGCCCTGCTGCGCAACGCGGGACTGAAGTACGTCTGCAAGCCGGTCGACCTGGTGGTCGCCAACGGCCAGACCCGGTTCACCGCCGGCTACCAGGGCCAGCGTCAGGTGACCATGACCCAGGGCAATGGCGACGGGAACTATTTCGCCGACGAGGCCACCCTCGACCGGCTCGAGGGCGAGGGCCAGGTGGTCTTCCGCTATGTCGACAATCCCAACGGCTCGGCCCGGGACATCGCCGGCATCGTCAACGATCGCGGCAATGTGCTGGGCATGATGCCGCACCCGGACCGGGCCTTCGAGCCGGAGCTGGGATCGGCCGACGGCGCGGCCCTGTTCCAGAGCGTGATGGCCTCGGCCTGATCCGTGAAGCCGCGCATTCGGGCGCGCGAGGTTACTGACGGCCGCGAACGATCTCGCGATTGCGGTCGAGCGTCTTGCGCCCCTGGATGTCGTCGCCCGTCTGGCCGACCAGGTTGGTCCGCGTCGAGGCGCCGCTGACCTCGCCCTCGTCATCGAGCGCCGCCTCGGCCGTGCTGCCTAGCGGATCGAGCGTCGGGCGCAGGTCCGGGTCGCGCTGGGCGTCCAGATCGCGCTGACCGACGCCCAGCCCCTGCTGACGGCTGCGGTTCGCCTCGGTCTGCGACGGTTCGTAGCGGTCGTCCGCGCCTGAAGCGCCCGGGATCGGCTGGGTGTTCGACATCGGTTCAACTCCCTGAGTGGCGATGGGCGGGGCCACGGGCCCCTTGAAGGACCAACCGCCCGGGCGCGGGCGGGTTCCGGTTCGTGAACCAATCGGGCGGCGGCGCGTAATCACCGCGACCCTTGTCCGGAGCGCCCCCATGACCTCGATCGTTCGGCCCACGTCCGGCCAGATGACCCGCCGCCTGATCGTGCTGTTCTGCGCGATCTTCGCCGTGGCCGTCGGCTGGTCGCAACAACTGCTGGGATGGGGCCAGTCGCCGGCCGAGTTCTCGGCCGACAGCGACCGCACCCTGCGGGTGGCCGGCTACGCCTTCTCGATCTGGGGCCTGATCTACCTGGCGCTGCTGGCCTACGCCGTGCGCCAGGCGCTGCGTTCGACCGGCGAGAGCGACCTGCTGCGCCGGCTCGGCTGGCCCTCGGCCGCCGCCCTGGCCGGCATCGGCCTGTGGGTCATCGCGGCCGGCTGGGACATGGAGGGGGCCACCGTCATCCTGATTTTCGGCTCGGCCCTGGCGCTGATCGCGCCGATGCTGATGTGGGCGCGGGACATCCGGGCCCTGGGCTCGGGCGACCGCGAGCGCTGGCTGGTCGCCTGGCCGCTGGGCCTGCTGGCGGGTTGGCTGACGGTGGCCTCGCCGGTGAACCTGCTGACCGTGCTGACCGGCAACGGCGACCTGCCCGCGGTCCTGTCGCCGACCGGCTGGGCGGTGGTCGCGGTGCTGGCGGTGACGGTGGTCGCCGTGCTGGTCACCTGGCGGCTGCGCCTGATGGCCTATCCGCTGCCGATCGTCTGGGGCCTGATCGCGGTGTTCGTCGCCGAGCAGGACCGCAATCCGCCGGCCGCCTTCACCGCCCTGGCCGCGGCGCTGGCCATCCTGATCGCGGCGGGGGTCATGGTGTTCCGCCTGCGCCGCGGCGTCGAGCGCCGCGCCTAGTCGGGCGGCGCGGGCCGGGCGAGCGGCTCGATCGGGCCGGTTTCGTCCGCGTCGCGAGCGTCCAGGGTCCGGTTCTCGCTGTCGGTCTCCATGCGGCGACGCTCGTCGGCCCCGCCGGGGCTGAGCCCGCCGGCGCGGATGCGATCGGCCTCGGCCGAATCGCCGGGATCGAAGCTCGTTTCGCCAAAGGCGCGCGGCTCGCCCTCGATCGCCCGCGGCCGATCGCCGGTTCCGACGTCGTACGCCCCCGGATCATCGTAGGCCACGCTGCCCACGCCGGCGGCCGAGCCGGCCCGCGCATGATGGTCGCTGTGCATGGCCAGCTGGGGGCCCTCCCGGTCCATCCGGGCCCGTTCTTCCGGATCGTAGGGACGGTTCATCTGGCCCGAGGGCGGAGCCGCCTCGGTCTCGCTGGGCGTGCGCGGCATCAGCGGCCCTCCTGCTCGATGTCGCGGCCGGCCCGCTCGGCCAGGGCCGAGGCGCCGACGTCGTCGGCCGCGATCTGCGCCTCGTCCGCGCCGGGCGCGGCGGGGTCGGCGTAGGACGGTTCGGTCTCCTGGCCCTCGGCGGCGCCGCCAAAGCTGCGCGGCTCGGCGCCGGCGGCCTCGCTCGGTCGGCTCTCCTGTTCCGGGCGGCGCCCGGTCTCGTGCGGCTGTGACGCGTGGGGATTGGGATCGGTCATGGGGAGAACTCCGGTTGTTGCCCCCGACAAGCCGCCAACAGTCGCGGATGTTCCCTCACGAAGTGGCGCCCGCGCGCGACCCGCGCTAGAAGCCCCGCCATGACCGAGACCTCCCCCAAGAGCATGGCCGACCTGGCCGCCGAATACGGCCTGGCTCCGGCCGAATATCAGGTGATCCTCGACCGTCTGGGCCGCGAGCCCAACCAGGTCGAGCTGGGCGTGTTCTCGGTGATGTGGTCCGAGCACTGCTCCTACAAGTCGTCGCGCAGGCATCTGGGCAAGTTCCCGACCAAGGGGCCGCGGGTCATCTGCGGGCCGGGCGAGAACGCCGGGGTGATCGACATCGACGACGGCCAGGCGGCCGTGTTCAAGATGGAGAGCCACAACCACCCGTCGTACATCGAGCCCT
>CAZQBJ010000209.1:0-3793 GCA_964591465.1 uncultured Brevundimonas sp. | reverse complement strand
TCTGCGGCTACGCCCTGATCCGGGGCGGGCCGGACGAGCGGCTGACCGGGGCGGTGCTGCTGGTCGCCTATCTGGCCGCGCCGTTCCTGCAGAACCGGGTCGACTGGCAGGCGCCCCAGTACGGCCTGATGGTCTCGGACGTCCTGCTGGCCGGCTATTTCGTCTGGCTGGCCCTGCGCAGCGACCGCTACTGGCCGATCTGGGCGGCCGGCTTCCAGCTGCTGACCCTGTTCGCCTGGCTGGCGTTCGTGTTCGAGCCGGGCGTGCGGGCGCTGATGATCGTGTTCAATCTGATCGGCTATCTCATCCTGGGCGCCCTGCTGGTCGGGGTGAACGGCTGGCGCACGCGGCTCAACGCCGCGTCGGCGCCCGGGGGCCATTGACGGCGGCCCGGCTTTGAGGGGAAGGCTGGCGCTCGCCCGCCGCCTGCAAGGAGCCTTCGCCGTGACCGACACCCTGGACCTGACCCACTGGATCGGCGGCGAGCAGGTGGCGGCCGAGCGCCCCGGCGAGAGCCTTAACCCGTCCGACACCCGCGACCGCGTCGCCCGCGTGCCCGACGGCGGCCCCGCCGAGGTCGACCAGGCCGTGGCCGCCGCCCGCGCCGCCTTCCCCGGCTGGGCCGACGCCTCGCCCGAGGTCCGCGCCGACGTGCTGGACCGCGCCGGGACCCTGTTGCTGGAGCGACGCGAACAGATCGGCCGGCTGCTCGCGCGCGAGGAGGGCAAGACCCTGGCCGAGGGCGTCGGCGAAACCGCCCGGGCCGGGCGCATCTTCCGCTATTTCGCCGGCGAGGCGATCCGCCGCCACGGACAGAACCTCGACTCGGTCCGCCCCGGGGTCGAGGCGCGCACCCGGCGCGAGGCGGTCGGGGTCTATGGCCTGATCACTCCGTGGAACTTCCCCATCGCCATCCCGGCCTGGAAGGCCGCCCCGGCCCTGGCCTTCGGCAACACCGTGGTGCTCAAGCCGGCCGGCCCGACACCGGCCACCGCCTGGGTGCTGGCCGAACTGCTGCACGAGGCGGGGGCGCCGGCCGGGGTGTTCAATCTGGTGCTGGGGCGCGGCCGCGTCGGCCAGGCCATCGTCGACCATCCGGGCGTCGACGCCGTCTCCTTCACCGGCTCCCAGTCGGTCGGGGCCGGGGTCGCCGCCGGTGCGGTCGCCCGCCAGGCCCGGGTCCAGCTGGAGATGGGCGGCAAGAACCCGCTGGTGGTGCTGGACGACGCGGACCTGGACCGGGCGGTGGCTATCGCCCTGGACGGTTCGTTCTTCGCCACCGGCCAGCGCTGCACCGCCTCCAGCCGGCTGATCGTCACCGACGGCATCCACGATCGCTTCGTCGCGGCCCTGGCCGAAAAGGTCGCGGCCCTGCGCGTGGGCGACGCCCTGGACCCGCAGACCCAGATGGGCCCCGCCGTCAGCGAGGACCAGATGGAGCAGAGCTACCGCTACATCG
Source organism: uncultured Brevundimonas sp. (assembly GCA_964591465.1). Lineage (GTDB taxonomy): Bacteria > Pseudomonadota > Alphaproteobacteria > Caulobacterales > Caulobacteraceae > Brevundimonas. The sequence continues at coordinate 2,334 of CAZQBJ010000209.1, read as the reverse complement.
ACATCGCCGTGGGCGAGGGCGGTCGTCTGGTCACCGGCGGCCAGCGCCTGCGGCTGGACAAGCCCGGCTGGTACGTCCAGCCGGCCCTGATCGCCGACACCGCCGCGGACATGCGGATCAACTGCGAGGAGGTGTTCGGTCCCGTCGCCGCCACCGTGCGCGTCAGGAACTACGAGGAGGCGCTCGAGGTCGCCAACCGCGGCGAGTTCGGCCTGTCAGCCGGCATCGTCACCAGCTCGCTGAAGCACGCCCAGGATTTCCAGCGGCGCATGCGCGCGGGCATGGTGATGGTCAATCTGCCGACCGCCGGGGTCGACTATCACGTGCCGTTCGGCGGGGTGAAGAAGTCCAGCTACGGCCAGCGCGAGCAGGGCTTCGCGGCGGTCGAGTTCTACACCCAGACCAAGACGGTCTACGTTTCGGGCTGACCGGGCGGGCGGCCGCCGAGGTTCTTGCCGACCACCGCCGCGATGATCAGCACGAAGGCCGCCAGCCGCAGCAGGTAGAACGGGCTCTGCTCCTCGCGCGGGATGTCGAGCAGATTGGTCAGCAGCGGTGTCAGGGCCAGCAGGAAGAAGGCCGCGGCGAACACGGCGAACAGCCGATCGCCGGTCCGCCGCCAGAAGCGCACGAAGAACACCGAGGCGACCGCATAGCCCATCACCTGGGCCCCGCTGAGGAAGCTGACGTCGGCCCCGCCGGCCATCACTGGACCTCCCAGATAAAGCCGTACAGCAGCACCCCGACCGCCGCGAAGCCCGACAGCTGGCGCGGCCAGGTCAGGTCGGCCGAGGTCAGCAGCACCATGTCCAGCACCACGAACAGGTTGTTCAGGGCCAGCAGGCTGAAGCAGATCGCGCTCCACATCAGCAGGGCGCTGCGCGTGCGCCGGTACGAGCGCACCAGCAGGGCCGCGCAGGCCATGCTGGTCAGCAGGCACAGCAGGTAGACTATGGCCGGGCCGGTCACCGCTTGTCCCCTTTCAGCCGGAAGGCGTCGGCGAAACTCTGCAGCTTGTCGTTCGGCGCCGAGACGATCGCGTTGATCACGCTGACCGGCCGTTCGCGATAGGCCTCGTCCAGCCGCTCGCAATAGGCGTCCAGCGTCGGGGAGGCCGGCGTGTAGGCGTACAGCCCCGGCTCCGGCTGGCTGACCAGGCCGGCGGTCTCGAAGGTCTTCAGCACGTCGGCGACCAGCGGCGCATTGGCCCGCAGCTCCATCACCAGCTGGTCGGCGGTCCAGGTCCGGTCCTGGTTCCGGCGCAGCAGCAGCAACACCTCAAGCGCCCAGACCGACCGGATCGATCCGCGAACGAAGTCGAGTAGTTCGGATTCGGTGACGTGAAGGCTCAAAAGACAGATGACCGCGACTGCTGTGGGTCCGCCCCCGTCGTCCGAAGGCAGTCAGGCGGGCGCCACGCTACGAGTCGAGCGCCGAAGTTCAACCCCCGAATTTTTCCAAATTACAGGGAACTTCGCTGAGCGGCGAGGCGTTCGCGTAGGTCGGTCGGGGTGCAAGACGGGGGCCGATGTTGTTGGCGTAAACAGTGAAAAGTCCCCCGACCGGGGTCTCTGGCACATGTTTCACGCCACGGCACATGCCTCGTTCCGGCCAGTACAGGGCGGCGGTCAGACGCCGGATGCGAGGGCCAGAATGACGAGCGTCGCCGTTGAGAAATCCGAGCCGCGGCTCACCAATCGCCAGCTGCTGGCGGCCCTGCGGGCCTTCCGACGCGGCGACTTCTCGGTGCGCCTGCCGCGCGACCTGACCGGCATGGACGGCGACATCGCCGAGGCCTTCAACGGCGTCGTCGAGCTCAATGAACACAAGACGCGCGAGTTCTCCCGCCTGGCCGAGCTGGTCGGCAAGCAGGGCAAGATCAACCACCGCGCCCGCCTGCCCGCCGCCACCGGGGCCTGGGCCGACAGCGTCGACGCGGTCAACAATCTGGTCGAGGACCTGATCCATCCGACGGCCGAGATGGCCCGGGTGATCGGCGCGGTGGCCAAGGGCGACCTGTCCCAGACCATGGATCTGGAGAACGAGGAGCGGCCGCTGCGCGGCGAGTTCATGCGCATGGGTCGGGTGGTCAACACCATGGTCGGCCAGCTGGGCTCGTTCGCCTCGGAAGTCACCCGCGTGGCGCGCGAGGTCGGCACCGAGGGCAAGCTGGGCGGCCAGGCCAACGTCAAGGGCGTGGCGGGGACGTGGAAGGACCTGACCGACAACGTCAACTCGATGGCCGACAACCTGACCGGACAGGTGCGCAACATCGCCGAGGTGACGACCGCCGTGGCCAACGGCGACCTCAGCCGCAAGATCACCGTGGACGTG
>CAZQBJ010000208.1:0-3798 GCA_964591465.1 uncultured Brevundimonas sp. | reverse complement strand
TTTACACCTGCAATAGACGGGTAATAGTAATACGGCAATCATGTATAATATAGGGTCGTGCTAAAGGCCTTTGAGCTTCTGGATTTCCTTATGATGCTGGATGACGAGAGTCTCATATTTTTGCCGCGACCGCTGACGATGATCTTCAAATTCTGCTTTTGTGGTTTCAAGCTCTTTCCTTGTCTTTGCGATAGTGCTTAGGTTGCGTTGAATCAGTATAGTGGTGAATCCAATTATTGCCAGAAGGACTATAAAGGCAAAGATTACTATGCTCATGAATAAGTTTTTAGACATCGCCATACCCATAAAGGAGAATGAGTTTTTCTCAGCCAGGGTCGTTTGCAACTCCTTGTCAGTATCTGCAAGTGTTTTTTCAAGAGATGAGATAAGGGAATCTTTGCTTACTATAGTGGTCTCAAGCCTTGAAATTGTTGCATCCTTATCCTTAATTGTCTTCAGTACATTGCCCTTGAGTTGGTTGAAAGACCTGTCAATAATCATTACATAATTCTGCCACCTGGAACCTTCTTCCTCAACAAATTCAAATTGCTGTTCAATGCTGGCATTATTATCATAAGTTTTTTGTGCCGAAATAGGAAAAGAAAGGTAGATCAGTGCTAGTATAGCTAATGTTACAACTCTCATATTGCCAATTATATTAGGGTTGATGTTTTAGGGTCTAACGTCACACTACTTATGTTTATTGCGATTGATAGAATTATTTTGAAAAAAAGGAGACTGTCGTGACCGACAGCCTCCTTTTTGTGGGTTGTACTGGATTCGAACCAGTGACCCCTACCCTGTCAAGGTAATGCTCTAAACCAACTGAGCTAACAACCCGATTTTTCGCGCTGCAAAGTTAAAAGATTTTTGATAATACCGAAATAGGCTCTCAAAAAAGTCGGCAATATACTACCTGTAACTATCCCTTGCAGGGATAGCTGCGAGTAGTAATGCATTGCTGATGTTGTGATCGCAATTGTTCCTTATCGCTTGCTATAGTGGTCGTAAAGACCTATCCCGTCAAAGATCTGCTGCTTGTATTTCTCTATTCTTGCAAGGCGGGTCTTTTTCACCTTGCTCTGTCCAAAGTGGATAAGGTAGGCACGCTGGCGGCCGGGAGTGAGCTGGTAAAAGGCCTTTCTGAAATCCGGTTCTTCAGCAAAGGCCTCTTCAAGTTCTTCGGGTAGGGGTATTTCTTCCCGCACAATTTCAACCTTTCTGCCACTTTCCTCTATTTTAACAGCTTCCTTTATATAGGCAGCAATGACTTCACTTTTTGCTTCTATATCGCTTACGTTGGTGAACTTCAACACTCTTGCTTCCAGAATATTTGCCTGCTTTTCAAGAATTTTCTCAGAATCCGTCAACAGGACACCTTTGAAAAAACCCATAAGGGCGTGGTTCTTGAGTGCACTTACTGAAAGAATGTTTTTTCCCTTATGGGTATAGACTGGGATACCCCACTTTACCTCTTCCTTAAGTCCTGATTCAAGAGCTATCTGTCGTAGATTCTCAAGTTCTTCTCTCCATGTATTTACCTTGCATTGAGGGGTGCCACCGTATTTGCAGCGCATACAACCGTCCATAAGGTACTTGTCCACCCCGGGATTGAGTTCGATCTTCATAGCACTGGATTTTGTGTGTAAGGTTTTAGCAACTAGAGCAATTAACCCTGAGAATTTGTTCGGTAGACGTGGGTTTTTCCTTCTCTGGGAGTTATTCTGAGCTTGTAAAAAAAAACGGCTGCCTCAAATTTGAGTTAGCCGCTTTACAGATTTGTGCTGATTTTAAGGGAAAGGTAACAATACTTTGACTCCTTGTATCTGCCTTTCGCAAACAAAGATAAACAAACATTAACATATAACAATCAAAAATTATTTAAAAATGTAAATCCCGGGCGCTCAGGCGTCCGGGATTTAGTCAGAACCTTTTTTCAGAATTAGCTGTTAAGCCTCGGGTCAATTTCCTATTTTTGTAAGAACATGCCACAAAACATAAATACTTAAATATCATGTCATTAATTCCTTTTACACACTTACACGTTCACTCACAGTATTCGGTTCTGGATGGTCAGGCCAGTGTTTCAGCCATTGTATCCAAGGCAGCGGCAGACGGAATGAAAGCTGTGGCTTTGACAGATCATGGAACCATGTTGGGTATTAAGGAGTTTTATGACACCTGTAAGAAGAAGGGGGTCAAACCCATTATTGGGGTTGAAGCCTATGTTGCAGAGAGAAGCCATGAGATCAAGTTGGAGAAAGTTGACAGGTCGGGACGACATCTTATCCTTCTTGCTAAGAACAAGCAGGGCTATAAGAACCTGATAAAGCTGATATCAAAGGCCTCTATCGATGGTATGTTCTATCGTCCCCGTATTGACAAGGATCTGTTGCTCAAACACCATGAGGGACTTATGGTTACCTCTGCCTGTCTTGGAGGGGAAGTACCGCAGAAGATTATCCACGGAAGGCTGGATGAGGCTCGTGAGGCTATACTGTGGTTCAAGAGTGTCTTTGGTGATGATTACTATCTTGAACTTCAGCGCCACCCAGCCGAGGATCCCGTTCTCAGGAGTCAGGTCTATGATGTTCAGGTGATGGTCAATGAGCAGCTCCTCAAGTTTTCCAAGGAGCTTGGAGTGAAAGTGATTGCAGCCAATGATGTTCACTTCTCGGATGCTGAAATGGCTGAGGCACACGATATAATGATCTGCCTAAATACAGGAAAGGATCTTGATGATCCCAACCGGATGCGTTATACAAGGCATGAGTGGTTTAAGACTACCGAGGAGATGAATAAGCTCTTTGCTGATGTCCCTGAAGCCTTGCTCAACACTCAGGAGATTGCTGATAAGGTTGAAGACTACTCACTCGACTCTCCACCTATTATGCCAGTGTTTCCACTCCCGGAGGATTATGGTACCATTGAGCAATACAGGGAGAAATACTCAGTAGATGATCTTAAGAATGAATTTGGTGCAGAAAGATATGACAAGCTAAGCTGTGATTATGAGCATAGTCTAAGGGTTAAGTTTGAGGCTGACTATCTTGAGCATTTGTGCTATACCGGGGCAAAGCGCCTGTATGGAGACCCGGTGCCTGATGAGGTAAAAGAACGAATAGACTTCGAGCTGTTAACCATTAAGATGATGGGTTTTCCGGGTTACTTCCTTATAGTACAGGACTTTATAAATGCTGCCCGCAAAATGGGAGTTCTTGTAGGTCCGGGTCGCGGATCCGCGGCAGGATCCGCGGTTGCTTACTGCGTGGGTATTACAACTGTTGACCCGATCAAGCATGATCTGCTGTTTGAGCGATTTCTCAATCCCGACCGTATTTCCATGCCTGATGTAGATATTGATTTCGACGATGACGGAAGGGCAATGGTGTTAGATTGGGTTGCCAATAAATATGGCAGGGATAAGGTAGCACATATTTGTACTTTGGGTACCATGGCAGCCAGATCAGCTATTAAGGATGTGGGCCGGGTCTTAAGGCTTCCGTTGGCCGAGACTGACAGGATAGCCAAGCTGATACCTGAAAAGCCCAATACCAAACTTAGCGGGGCATACAAAGAGGTGCTGAAACTTGAGATGGCAAAAGGCTCCCTGGAAGCAGCGATGGATGAGATTGATCGCAAATTACAGGAGGCCCGCAAGGAAGATAGGGAGAAGGACATACTTAAGTATGAGGTTCAAAAGATTTTTGCCCAGGAAATAGAGCGTGGGCGCATGGAAAATAATCAGGCCTTGCTTAAAACTCTAGAGCTGTAATTTTACATTGAAGGATCTATACG
>CAZQBJ010000207.1:0-3804 GCA_964591465.1 uncultured Brevundimonas sp. | reverse complement strand
GCTCGGGGAAACGCGGCTCGAACAGCGGGAATTTCAGGTCCGGCCGCCCGTTGGGGATCAGTTCGTTGACCTGGGCCAGACCCAGCATGCCGTCGATCAGCACCACGTCCTGGGCGGCGGCCCCCAGCTCCCCGACGATGAAGCCGCGCAGCTCCTCGGGCATCGAGGCCTCGACCTTGACCCGCACTACCGAGCCCAGCCGGCGCTGCTTCAGGGCGGCCTCGAACTCGCGCACCAGATCCTCGGCCTCTTCCTCGATCTCGATGTCGGAGTCGCGGATCAGGCGGAAGACGCCCTGCTGCTCGACATCGCAGCCGGGAAACAGGTGGTCGATGAACATCAGCAGCAGGGCTTCGAGGCGGATGAAGCGCTGCTTGCCCGCGGCCGCGCCCTTGCGCGGCGGCAGCTGCCAGAAGCGGCGGACCTGGGTCGGCACCGGCACCAGGGCGTAGAGCGTCTTGTTGTCGCGCCGACGGCGCAGCTTGAGCGCCAGCGAGAAGCCCAGGTTCGGCAGGAACGGGAACGGGTGCGCCGGGTCGATGGCCAGCGGGGTTAGCACGGCGAACAGCTGGGTGAGGAACTCCGGCTCCAGCTGCTCGCGCTCGGCGGCGGTGATCCTGGTCGGATCGACCACCTCGATGCCGGCGCCGGCCAGCTCGCGCCGCAGCTTGCGCCAGCGGCGCTGCTGCTCGGCCATCAGCTGGCCGGCCGCGATGTTCACCTGTTCGAGCGTCTCGGCCGGGGTCAGGCCGTCCTGGCTGACCACCCGGACGCGCTCGCGCACCTGCCCCTTGAGGCCGGCGACGCGGACCATGAAGAACTCGTCCAGATTGTTGGCCGAGATCGACAGGAAGCGCAGCCGCTCGAGCAGCGGGTGGTTGGGGTTGGCCGCCTCTTCGAGGACCCGGGCGTTGAACGCCAGCCAGGAGATCTCGCGGTTGAAGAAGCGGTCGGGCGAGGTAAGCCGGGCTTCGTCCAGATGCAGCTGGGGCGCGCGGGAGGAGGGGACCTCCTGGCCGGTCGTGCGGTCGGCGATGGCGGCGTCGCTCATGCCCCGGTTCTGGCCCTCAAACGCCTTGGCCGCAAGGGCTAGCTGAACAGTTCGCCGGTGTCGTCGGCCAGCACCGCGGCGGCCAGGGCGCGGGTCACCGGACGATGCAGGGCGTCCAGCCGGGCGACGATCGCCTCGGCCGCGGCCGAGGACCGGTCGATGCGACGCACCAGATAGGCGACCAGGTCCTCGGGCGGGCGGATGGCGCGGGCCTCGAAGGCGCGCACCAGCATGGCCGCCAGCACCGCGTCGTCCGGCGCCTCCAGGGCGACGCAGCGCACCGCGTCCAGCCGCGAGCGCAGGTCCGGCAGCCGGGTCGGCCAGGTCGCCGGAGCCTCGCGCGACACCAGCAGCAGGGCTCCGCCCGGGACCTGGGACAGGTTCAGCAGGTGAAACAGGGTCTCGTCGTCCGCGTCGTCGGCCCGGTCCAGCAGCACCGGCCGGCCCTCAAGCTCCAGCGGATCGGCCAGGGCGGCCTCGGCCCCGTGCAGGGGCACCGCGCCCAGCCGTTCGGCCCACAGGGCGGCCAGGTGGCTCTTGCCCGAGCCGGCCGGCCCGATCAGGGCCAGGGGACCGCCGGCGACCCCGGGCCATCCGGCCAGGGCCTCGCGCGCCGCGGCGTTGCAGCCGGACTCCACAAAGTCGGCCGCCGCCGTGGGCAGGTCGCGCTGCAGCGCCAGCTTCAGCTGCTGTGCGGGGGGCGTTTCCCTCATGGCGGTTTCTATAGCAGACCCGCCGTCAGGCGCAGCCAGGGCGGGGCTGGGCGCCTCGTGGATGGCGGTCGCGGGCCTGTGGATGACGTCCGGCGCCGGGGACGGCCCGGCGCGCGCGGCGCGCCTTGACTTTCCGGGGCGATAATGCGCCCTTCCGCGCCTCCCGTTTCCGCTGAAATTCAGTCCGAATCCGATCATGCACGCCTATCGCTCCCACACCTGCGGCGCGCTGCGCCCGTCCGACGCCGGCGCGGACGTCCGCCTGTCCGGCTGGATCCACCGAAAACGCGACCACGGGGGGCTGCTGTTCGTCGACCTGCGCGACCACTACGGCCTGACCCAGCTGGTGCTGCACCCGGAGACCGCCGGGTTCGAGGTGGTCGAGCGGCTTCGGGCCGAAAGCGTGATCCGGGTCGACGGGACGGTGGTCGAACGCTCGGCCGAGACGGTGAACCCGAACCTGCCCACCGGCGGGGTCGAGGTGCAGGTGCGGACGGTCGAGGTGCTGTCCGAGGCGGCCGAGCTGCCGCTGCCGGTGTTCGGGGAGCCGGAATACCCCGAGGACATCCGCCTCAAGCACCGCTACCTGGACCTGCGGCGCGAGACCCTGCACCGCAACATCGTGCTGCGCTCGAAGGTGATCTCGTCGATCCGGCGGCGGATGGTCGACCAGGGCTTCCTCGAGTACCAGACGCCGATCCTGACCGCCTCGTCGCCCGAAGGGGCGCGCGACTTCCTGGTGCCGTCGCGCCTGCACCCCGGCCAGTTCTACGCCCTCCCGCAGGCCCCGCAGCAGTTCAAGCAGCTGCTGATGGTGTCGGGCTTCGACCGCTATTTCCAGATCGCGCCCTGCTTCCGCGACGAGGACCTGCGCGCCGACCGCTCGCTGGAGTTCTACCAGCTCGACGTCGAGATGAGCTTCGTCACGCAAGAAGATGTTTTTGCTGCGATCGAGCCCGTCATGCACGGCGTGTTCGAGGAGTTCGCCGAGGGCCGCAAGGTCGATCCCTATCCCTTCGTCCGCATCCCCTATCGCGAGGCGATCGCCAAGTACGGCACCGACAAGCCGGATCTGCGCAACCCGATCGAGATGCAGGATGTCTCGGACCACTTCCGTGACGGCGGCTTTGGCCTGTTCGCGAAGATCCTCGGCGCGGACGCGAAGAACGCCGTGTGGGGCATCCCGGCGCCCAAGGGCGGCTCCAGAGCCTTCTGCGACCGCATGAACTCCTGGGCCCAGGGCGAGGGCCAGCCGGGCCTGGGCTACATCTTCTGGTCCGAGGACCAGGGCGGCTGGGGCGGCCCGATCGCCAAGAACCTGGGCGCCGAGGCCACCGACGGCCTGATGAAGGCGCTGGGCATGGGGCAGGGCGACGCGGCCTTCTTCGCCGCCGGCGATCCGGCCGTGTTCCACAAGTTCGCCGCCAACGCCCGCATCAAGCTGGGCCAGGATCTGGGCCTGATCGCCGACGACGAGTTCCGCTTCTGCTGGATCGTCGACTTCCCGATGTTCGAGTGGAACGAGGACGAGAAACGCGTCGACTTCTCGCACAACCCCTTCTCCATGCCGCAGGGCGAGATGGAGGCCCTGACCGGCAAGGACCCGCTGGAGGTGCTGGCGTACCAGTACGACATCGTCTGCAACGGCTACGAGCTGTGCTCGGGTGCGATCCGGAACCACAAGGCCGAGATCATGCTCAAGGCCTTCGAGATCGCCGGCTATGACGCCTCGGTGGTCGAGGCCCAGTTCGGCGGCATGCTCAACGCCTTCCGCTACGGCGCCCCGCCGCACGGCGGCCTGGCTCCGGGCATCGACCGGATCGTCATGCTGCTGGCCGGCGAGACCGCCATCCGCGAGGTCATCGCCTTCCCATTGAACCAGCAGGGCCAGGATCTGCTGATGGGCGCCCCGTCGCCGGCCGAGGAGCGGCAGCTCAAGGAGCTGCACATCCGGCTGACCCCGCCGATCAAGGGCTGAGCGGAACTTACTGGCCGGCCGTCCAGATGTGCCGGCGGGCGGCCGCCGGCGGGGCCGGCGGG
>CAZQBJ010000206.1:0-3820 GCA_964591465.1 uncultured Brevundimonas sp. | reverse complement strand
AGTTCATGGACCAGACCCATCCGCTGTCGGAGATCACCCACAAGCGGCGCCTGTCGGCGCTCGGGCCGGGCGGATTGACGCGCGAACGCGCCGGTTTTGAGGTTCGCGACGTGCACCCGACCCATTATGGCCGGATTTGTCCGATCGAGACGCCGGAGGGCCCGAATATCGGCCTGATCAACAGCCTCGCGACCTTTGCACGGGTCAACAAGTATGGCTTCATCGAAACGCCCTACCGCAAGGTGGTGGATGGCCGGGTGACGGACGATGTCGTCTATCTTTCAGCCATGGAAGAGGCCAAGCACCATGTCGCCCAGGCAAATGCCGAGCTGGATGCGGATGGTCGCTTTGCGGACGAATTCGTGGTCTGCCGACATGGCGGCGAGGTGATGATGGCGCCGCGCGATCATGTTGACCTGATGGATGTGTCGCCAAAGCAGCTTGTCTCGGTAGCTGCCGCGCTGATCCCCTTCCTCGAGAATGACGACGCCAACCGTGCGTTGATGGGATCGAACATGCAGCGCCAGGCCGTGCCGCTGGTCCGGGCGGAAGCGCCCTTTGTCGGCACCGGCATGGAGGCGGTCGTCGCACGCGATTCCGGTGCCGCCATCGTGGCGCGCCGCACCGGCGTCGTGGACCAGGTGGATGCGACCCGTATCGTTATCCGTGCCACCGAAGAGGTGGACGCGTCCGAGGCCGGCGTGGACATCTACCGCCTGCAGAAGTTCCAGCGCTCGAACCAGAATACCTGCATCAACCAGCGCCCGCTGGTAAATGTCGGCGACCGGATCGAGAAGGGTGACATCATCGCCGACGGCCCTTCGACCGATCTCGGCGATCTGGCGCTCGGCCGGAACGTGCTCGTCGCCTTCATGCCGTGGAACGGCTACAATTACGAGGACTCCATCCTCCTTTCCGAGCGCATCGTGCGTGATGATGTCTTCACCTCGATCCATATCGAGGAATTCGAGGTCATGGCGCGGGACACGAAGCTGGGACCGGAGGAAATCACGCGTGACATTCCGAATGTTTCGGAAGAGGCGCTGAAGAATCTGGACGAAGCCGGTATCGTCTATATCGGTGCGGAGATGCAGCCAGGGGACATTCTGGTTGGCAAGATCACGCCGAAGGGCGAGAGTCCGATGACGCCGGAAGAGAAGCTGTTGCGCGCGATCTTCGGCGAGAAGGCATCCGATGTGCGCGATACGTCCATGCGCATGCCTCCCGGCGCCTATGGCACGGTGGTCGAGGTTCGCGTATTCAACCGCCACGGCGTCGAGAAGGACGAGCGCGCCATGGCGATCGAGCGCGAGGAGATCGAGCGCCTCGCGAAGGACCGCGACGACGAACAGGCCATTCTCGACCGGAACGTGTATGGCCGTCTGGCGGACATGCTGATCGGCAATGTCGCAATCGCCGGACCCAAGGGTTTCAAGAAGGGTTCGGAGCTTACCCGCGAGCTCCTCGATAATCATCCGCGTAGCCAGTGGTGGCAATTCGCGGTGGATTCCGAGAAGTTGCAGGCAGAGCTTGAAGCGTTGCGCAAGCAATATGATGAGTCCAAGAGCGCGCTCGAGCAGCGCTTCATGGACAAGGTCGAGAAGGTGCAGCGCGGCGACGAGATGCCCCCCGGCGTCATGAAGATGGTAAAGGTCTTCGTCGCGGTGAAGCGCAAGATCCAGCCCGGCGACAAGATGGCCGGCCGTCATGGCAACAAGGGCGTGGTCTCGCGCATCCTGCCGATCGAGGACATGCCGTTCCTGGAGGACGGCACCCATGTCGATATCGTGCTCAATCCGTTGGGCGTGCCGTCACGCATGAATGTCGGGCAGATCCTGGAAACCCATCTCGGCTGGGCCTGTGCGGGTCTTGGCCGTCAGATCGGGGAACTGGTGGAAGCCTATCGGGAATCCGGCAATATCAAGCCCCTGCGGGAGAAGCTGGAAACGATCATTCCGGATAATGACCGCAACGAACCCGTGCGCAAGTACGACGATGAGTCGGTGGTTCGCCTCGCTTCGCAGCTTGAACGCGGCGTTTCGGTAGCTACGCCGGTTTTCGATGGCGCCGTGGAGTCCGACATCAATGTGATGCTGGAACAGGCGGGGCTTTCGACCAGCGGCCAGTCCACGCTCTATGACGGAAGAACGGGCGAGCCCTTCGACCGGCAAGTGACGGTAGGCTATATCTACATGCTCAAGCTGCACCACCTGGTCGATGACAAGATCCATGCCCGCTCGATTGGCCCGTATTCACTGGTCACGCAGCAGCCCTTGGGTGGCAAGGCCCAGTTCGGCGGTCAGCGTTTCGGTGAAATGGAGGTCTGGGCACTGGAAGCCTATGGCGCCGCCTACACCCTGCAGGAAATGCTGACGGTGAAGTCCGACGACGTGGCAGGCCGAACGAAGGTCTATGAGGCCATCGTGCGCGGCGATGACACGTTCGAGGCCGGAATTCCGGAAAGCTTCAACGTGCTGGTCAAGGAAATGCGCTCGCTCGGGCTCAATGTGGAGCTGCAGAATACGCGCATCGAACCGGAGCAGTTCGCGCAGCTGCCGGACGCGGCGGAGTGAGACGAAACGGGCGCGCGGGCCCTTTAGGCTGGCGCGTCCTGAAAATGCCGGTGCCGGACCTCGCGTCCGGACTGAACGAGGCAAGGCCGGCCCGCGTGGCTAATGGCCGGCCGGAACCGAATAGGAAAGCCGGAGCTTTCCACACAAGGAGAATCGCATGAACCAAGAGGTCATGAATCTTTTCAATTCTCAGACGCCGGCGCAGACCTTCGATTCGATTCGCATCTCGATCGCAAGCCCTGAGAAGATTCTTTCCTGGTCCTATGGCGAGATCAAGAAGCCGGAAACGATCAATTACCGGACGTTCAAGCCGGAACGTGACGGGCTCTTCTGCGCCCGGATTTTTGGCCCTATCAAGGATTACGAGTGCTTGTGCGGCAAGTACAAGCGCATGAAGTACAAGGGCATCATCTGCGAGAAATGCGGTGTCGAGGTGACGCTGTCGCGAGTGCGTCGCGAGCGCATGGGCCATATCGAACTGGCCGCTCCGGTTGCCCATATCTGGTTCCTGAAGTCCCTGCCTTCGCGCATCGGCACGCTGCTCGACATGACCCTGAAGGATATCGAGCGGATCCTCTATTTCGAGAACTACATCGTCACGGAACCCGGCCTGACCTCGCTGAAGGAGCACCAGCTCCTTTCCGAGGAAGAATACATGCTGGCCATTGACGAGTTCGGCGAGGATTCCTTCACGGCCATGATCGGCGCCGAGGCAATTCACGAACTGTTGGCCTCGCTCGATCTCGACAAGATCGCGGTGGAGCTGCGTGACGAACTTGCGACGACCGCTTCCGAACTGAAGCAGAAGAAGCTTCTGAAGCGGCTGAAGGTCGTGGAGAGTTTCGTCGAGAGCGGCAATCGTCCTGAGTGGATGGTGATGAAGATCATCCCCGTCATTCCGCCCGACCTGCGTCCCCTCGTGCCGCTCGATGGCGGCCGGTTCGCCACCTCCGATCTCAATGATCTTTATCGGCGCGTGATCAACCGAAACAACCGTCTGAAGCGTCTGATCGAGTTGCGGGCCCCCGGTATCATCATCCGCAACGAGAAGCGGATGCTGCAGGAGGCGGTGGATGCGCTGTTCGACAATGGCCGGCGCGGCCGGGTGATTACCGGCGCCAACAAGCGGCCGCTCAAATCGCTTTCGGACATGCTGAAGGGCAAGCAAGGCCGGTTCCGGCAGAACCTGCTTGGCAAGCGCGTCGACTATTCAGGGCGATCGGTCATCGTGACCGGACCGGAGCTGA
>CAZQBJ010000205.1:0-3843 GCA_964591465.1 uncultured Brevundimonas sp. | reverse complement strand
CGGCTTCGACGCCGCCGCCATCCACGGCGACCTGGACCAGTCGGTGCGCACCCGGACCCTGGCGGCCTTCCGCAACGGCGAGCTGCAGCTGCTGGTGGCCACCGACGTGGCGGCCCGCGGGCTGGACATTCCGGACGTCAGCCACGTGTTCAACTACGACGTGCCGCACCACGCCGACGACTATGTCCACCGCATCGGCCGGACCGGCCGCGCGGGACGGCTGGGCGAGACCTTCATGATCGTGACGCCGGCCGACGACCGGTCGCTCGACAAGGTCCTGAAGCTGATCAAGATGACGCCCGAGACGGTCGAGCTGGACCTGGACTGGGGCGCCGCCGCCGGCGGAGCCGCCCGTCGCGGCCGCAAGCCGGCCGCCGCCGCGCCGGCCCCGGCCGCCGAGGAAGCCGAGCCGCGCGCCCGCCGCAGCCGCTCGCGCTCGCGCCAGCCGGCCGCCGAGACCGCCGAGGCGGTCGAGGCCGCGCCGGTCGCCGAGGCGACGCCCGAGACGACTCCCGAGGTGCCCTCGGACGAGCCGGCGCCCGCCCGTCGCACCCGCGCCCGTCGCGGTCGCCGCAGCGCCGAGGCCCCGGCCGCCGAACCGACCAGGGAGTCGGCCCCGCCGGCCGCCGAAACGCCGGCGCCGGAGGATCGCGGCCCGGGCCGGGGGCGCGAGCGCGACGCCCGCCTGCGCCAGCCGCGCAAGGCCGATGCGCCGGTCACCCAGGCCTCCGAATCGACCAGCTTCGGCTCGGGCGCCGACGTGCCGGCCTTCCTGCGCCGGCCGCCGCGCTAGGCGAATTTGCGGCCGCGCTTAACCCGTCCTTACGAAAAACCCGCTTAGGCTGCATCCCGACAACGCGACCAGAACGGTCGCCTTCAGGGACGCCGCATGTCGGGTGAAATCGAGACCAAGCTCCGTGGGCCGGACGCCTTCGCCCTTGGCCGCCGCGCCATCGACGAGATGGAGCGCGCCGGGGTCTGGCCGACGCCGCTGAATTTCGAGCTCTGGCTGAACTATCTGGGCAATCCGGACGGCGCCCTGGCCCAGGCCCTCAGGCGCCAGCTGGCCTCGGGCGAGCCGTTCACCGACGCGGTCAGCGAGACCCTGGCCGCCGAACACCTGCTGCGCGGCCGCCTGTCCGAGGAAATCCGCGACGCCGGGGTGCTGCTGAGCCGTCAGCTGACCCACGTGGCCGAGACCATCGCCCACGCCCAGCAGTCCCAGGCCTCGTACGGCGAGACCCTGGCCGGGGCCACCGACGGCCTGGACAAGGCCGGCGACGCCAAGGAGCTGATCTCGCTGGTCGACGGGCTCAAGGCGGCCACCCGCCAGGCCCACGAGGAGAACTCGACGCTCGAGCAGCGGCTGGGCGCCTCGCGCAAGGAAATCGCCACCCTGCGCGAGCACCTCGAGCAGGTCCGCCGCGACGCGATGACCGACGCCCTGACCAACCTCGCCAATCGCAAGGCGTTCGACGAGGAGCTGGCCCGCGCCTGCGAGGACGCCCAGAGCAAGGACGCGCCGCTGACCCTGGCCCTGCTCGACATCGACCACTTCAAGCGGTTCAACGACACCTGGGGTCACCAGACCGGCGACCAGGTGCTGCGCTACGTGGCCAGCGTGATCGGCCGGGTGGCCCAGGCGCCGCGCGTCGCCGCCCGCTACGGCGGCGAGGAATTCGCCATGATCTTCCCGGCCGAACGGGCCCCGATCGTCGAGGCGGCGCTGAACGCCGTGCGCGAGGAGATCGCCACCCGCGCCCTGCGCCGGCGCTCGACCAACGAGGATCTCGGGGCGGTGACCGTCTCGATCGGCCTGGCCCAGCGCCGGCCGGGCGAACAGGCGGCCTGCCTGCTGGAGCGCGCCGACGCGGCCCTGTACGTGTCAAAGCGCGGCGGCCGCAACCGGGTGACCAACGCCGAGCAGCCGGCCAAGGCGGCCTGACTCCGCCGCGCGACGATTCCGTGCCACAACCGGGGCCATGCGCAGCCTGGCCTTCAACATCGCCTACTGGGTCCTGTCGGTGCTCTACGCCCTGGCGGCGGCCTTCGCCGCCCTGGCCCCGGGGCGCGGCGCGGTGGGCTGGATCATCCGCCGCTATGTCCGCCGCATGGTCCAGGCCATGGCCCTGTTCGCCGGCATCCGCATCGAGGCGCGCGGGCGCGAGCGCCTGCCGGACGGCGCCTTCATCCTGGCCGCCAAGCACCAGTCGTGGGGCGACGGCTTTTCGATCTACGACCAGTTCGACGACCTGGCTTTCGTCACCGGCGACCATCTGGAGCGGTTTCCGCTGCTGTCGACCGTGCTGCGCAAGCTGGGGGCGATCGTGGTCAACAATTGCGGCGGCCACGAAGCGCGCCAGGCCCTGGCCCAGAACGCCGCCGCCGCGCACAAGGCGGGCCGGCGCATCCTGATCTTTCCCGAGGGCAACCTGGCAAAGGTCGGCGAGAAATTCCGCTATCGCACCGGCGTCTGGCACATGTACCGCGACTTCGGCATGCCGGTGGTCCCGGTGGCCACCAACCTGGGGCTGTTCTGGCCGCAGGAGTCGGCCCGCAAGTCGCCCGGCCGGGCGGTGATCGAGTTTCTCGATCCGATCCCGGTCGGACTGGACAAGGCGGAGTTCATGGCCCGGCTGGAGGCGGCGATCGAGGATCGCACGGCCCAGCTGATCGCCGAGGCCACCGGCCGGCCCGTGACGCCGGCGGTGCAGGTTCAGACCCCGGACGAGCTGCGCCGGGCGGCCGCCGGGAGCTGATCAGCCGGCCGGGATCACCGCTCCGCCGTACTCCCGCTCGATGAACGCCCGGGCGTCCGGGCCGCGCAGCACCGAGGCCAGCACCGCCACCCGCGGATCGTCCCGATTGTCGGCCCGGGTGACCAGCAGATTGGCCCACGGCGAGGCGCCGCTTTCGATGATCAGGGCGTCGCGCCGGGGGCTGAGCCCGGCGTCCAGCGCGTAGTTGGTGTTGATCACCGCCAGGTCCACCTGATTGAGGATCCGCGGCAGGATTTCGGCCTCCATGTCGCGGATATCCAGACGCCGCGGGTTGTCCACCACGTCCTCCAGCGTCGACAGAGCGTTGTCCGGATCCTTCAGCCGGATCAGCCCGGCGCGCTGCAGCAGCATCAGCGCCCGGCCGCTGTTGGTCGTCTCGTTGGGGATCGCCACCCTGGCCCCCTCGGGCAGGTCCTCGAGGTCGTCATAGGCCAGCGAATAGGCGCCGAGCGGCTCGACGTGCACCGCCGTGATGGCCACCAGATCGAAGCCGTAGTTGCGGTTCGCCTGCTCAAGATAGGGCGCGGTCTGAAAATAGTTGGCGTCCAGCCGGCCGTCGGCCAGGGCCAGGTTGGGCTGCAGGTAGTCGTCGAACACCCGCACCTCCAGCTGGACCCCGCGGGCCCGCAGCATGGGCTCGACATAGGCCAGCACCTCGGCGTGCGGCACCGCGCTGGCCCCGATGACCAGCGGCCCGTCCGGCTGCCCGGCCCGCGGTTCGCGCGAGCAGGCCGCCAGAACCAGCGCCGCGACGATCACGATCAGGGTTCGGAACACGACTCCTCCGGGCTGCGCCAGGGGCGGATCAGTCCGCCGCCGCCGGGGTGATGGTCACGCTCTCGCCGCAACCGCAGGCGTCGGTTTCGTTAGGATTGCGGAAGATGAAGCGCGAGGCCAGCCGCGTCTCCTCCCAGTCGATCTCCGAGCCGATCAGGAACAGCACCGCCTTGGGGTCGATCAGGATGGTCACGCCCTTGTCCTCGACCACCTCGTCCAGCGGCTCGATGGTCTCGGCGTAGTTCAGCACGTACTCCTGGCCGGCGCAGCCGCCGTTCTTCACCCC
>CAZQBJ010000204.1:0-3856 GCA_964591465.1 uncultured Brevundimonas sp. | reverse complement strand
CAGGCCGGGCGCGACCTCGGCGATCTTGGCGTCCAGCCGGGCGTTCAGCTCGCTGGCGGGAACCGTCACCGCGATCACGCGGCTGAGGCCTTCGCTCGATTTTTCGACGACTTGCATGGACGTTCGCATCTAACGCTTCGGGCGGCGACGGCTGCCCGACGCACGCGGATTGGAAAAGCAGAAAGGCCGCCCGGGCGGGCGGCGCTTCGTGACCCGCCCTTATGTCGGCACAGGCCTGTCAGGTCAACGGCTTCAGGCGGCAGAAACCGTGGTGCGGATGAGAGGACTCGAACCTCCACGCCTCGCGGCGCTGGAACCTAAATCCAGTGCGTCTACCAGTTCCGCCACATCCGCATGAGGCAGGGGGCGGCTCTAAGCCAGCGGCCGCCTCCGGGCAAGCGCCGCGGAACCTTGGCCGCGGCCGGCGATTGAGCCTGCCATGGCCCGCTCGCTCAAGACCTATGAGTCCAAACGCGACTTCAGCCGCACGGCCGAGCCCAGCGGCAAGGGCCGCGCGGCCAGGGCGGACCGGCGTCGATTCGTCATCCAGAAACACGCCGCGACCCGGCTGCACTACGACCTGCGGCTTGAACACGACGGGGTGTTCCTGTCCTGGGCCGTGACCCGCGGGCCGTCGCTGGATCCGGCCGACAAGCGGCTGGCGGTCGAGGTCGAGGACCACCCCCTGCCCTACGGCGACTTCGAGGGCACCATCCCCAAGGGCCAGTACGGCGGCGGCACGGTGATGCTGTGGGACCGCGGCTATTGGGAGCCGCAGGACGGCATGGACGTGGCCGCGGGCCTCAAGAAGGGCGAGCTGAAGGTCACCTTCGCCGGCGAGCGGCTGAAGGGCGGCTGGGTGCTGGTGCGTATGCCCCGCCGGCCGCGCGAGAAGCGCGACAACTGGCTGATGATCAAGCATCGCGACGGGTTCGAGCGGGAGGGCGACGCCGACGCCCTGCTGGAGGACAACGCCGTGTCCATCGCCTCGGGTCGGACGATGGAGCAGATCGCCGCCGGCAAGGGCAAGGCGCCCACGCCGTTCATGACCGGTCGCAAGCGCAAGGCCGACGCGGTCTGGAACAGCCAGGGGCCCTCGCCCGAGGCCTCGGGCGAGACGGCCGCGGCCGACCACGGCGCTCCGAAAGCGAAGGCGAAGGCGCGGCCCGGGAAGGCCAAGGGCAAGAAAGCGGCGGCCGAGCCCCTGCCCCGCTTCGTCCCGCCGCAACTGGCGCGGCTGGTCGACCGGCCGCCTGCGGGCGGCGCCTGGGGGCATGAGATCAAATTCGACGGCTATCGCATGCAGCTGCGCGTGCAGGGCGCAAAGGCGCGGCTGCTGACCCGCAAGGGGCTGGACTGGACCGACAAATTCTCGGCCATCGCCAAGGCCGGCGCGGCCCTGCCCGACGGCCTGTACGACGGGGAGGTCGTGGCCCTGGACGCCCACAGCCGCCCCGACTTCGCCGCCCTGCAGGCGGCCCTGTCCAACGGCCGGACCGGCGGGCTGGTCTATTTCATGTTCGACCTGCTGCACGATGGGAACGCCGCCCTGACCGACCGCCCGCTGGTCGAGCGCAAGGCGGCGCTTCAGGCGGTGCTGGCCGAGGTCGACCCTGAAGGCCCGCTGCGTTTCGTCGAGCATTTCGGCCACGCCGGGGCGGCGGTGCTGGAATCGGCCTGCCGCATGGATCTTGAGGGCGTGGTGTCCAAACGGCTGGACGCCCCCTACCGCTCGGGTCGCTCGGACACCTGGCTGAAGACCAAGTGCGGCGGCGGCCAGGAGGTGATCGTGGCCGGCTACGCCACCACCAACGGCGCCTTCCGCTCGCTGATCGGGGCGGTGCGCCGCGAGGGCGAACTGGTCCACGTCGGCCGGATCGGCACCGGTTTCGGCAAGGCGGTGGTCGACGACATCCTGCCCCGGCTCAAGGCGCTGGAGACCGAGACCTCCCCCTTCGGAAAGAGCGGCCCCAAAGGCGGCAAGGACATCCACTGGCTGAAACCCGAGCTTGTCGCCGAGATCAATTTCGCCGGCTGGACCGGCGACGGCCATCTGCGACACGCCAGCTTCAAGGGGCTGCGCGAGGACAAGGCGGCCGATGACGTGGTGCGCGAGACGCCGCGCAAGACGACCCGAATGTCAAAGCGGAGCAATGTCGTGCTTGGCGTCAGCCTGTCCAATCCCGACAAGGTGCTATGGCCGGCCGAGGGCAAGGCGGCGCCGGTCACCAAGCTGGACCACGCGCGCTATCTGGAGGCGGTCGCCGATCAGATGATCCCGCACATTCGCGGCCGCCCCTGCTCGCTGATCCGCACCCCCGACGGCATCGAGGGCAAGCAGAAATTCTTCCAGCGCCACGCCGGGGCCGGGACGTCCAGCCTGATCACCCTCATCGACGTGCCGGGGGACAAGGAGCCCTACCTGCAGATCGACACGCCCGAGGCCCTGATCGCCGCGGCCCAGTCCGGGGCCACCGAGTTCCACCCCTGGAACTGCGCCCCGGGCGACGTGGAGCACGCCGGCCGGCTGATCTTCGACCTGGACCCGGACCCCAGCGTCGGATTCCCGACCGTGGTCGAGGCGGCCAAGGCGGTGCGCGACCGGCTGGAAAGCCTTGGCCTGAACTGCTTCCTCAAGACCACGGGCGGCAAGGGCCTGCACGTGGTGACGCCGCTCAAGACCGACAGCCGCTCGAAGGTCCCGTGGCCCGAAGCCAAGGCCTTCGCTCGCGAGGTCTGCGCCCGCATGGCCGCCGACGAGCCGGATCGCTACACCATCGTGCTGGCGAAGAAGGCCCGCGGCGGCCGCATCTTCCTCGACTATCTGCGCAACGACCGCACCTCGACGGCGGTGGCGCCCTGGTCGGCCCGCGCCCGGCCGGGAGCGACGGTGTCCATGCCGATCGCCTGGACCCAGGCGACCAGGGCGCTGGACCCGAGGCGGTTCACCATCCACACGGCGCCGGCGCTGATGAAGAAGTCCGACCCGTGGGCCGATTATCCCCTCGCCGCCGCCTCGCTGAAGGCGGCCATCCGCAAGCTGGGCTAATGGCTCTCCCTCCCCTTCATGGGGAGCGACGTCGGCGCGAAGCGACGACGGGGTGGGGAGGACTTCAGCCGCCCCCACCAGGTCGCTGCGCGACCACCCTCCCCATGATGGGGAGGGAGAGCTTCACGGCCGCCCGTACAACGCCTCGGCCCGGCTTTCGAAGCAGTGGATCAGGGCCCGCACGGCGCGGTCGAAATTGGCGTGCAGCATCATGTCCAGCAGGCGCGACTTGAAGGCGAAGTCGATCATGAACTCCAGGCGCGTGCCGCCCGGGTCCGGATGAAACTCCCATCGATTGCGCAGATGCCGGAACGGGCCGCGGATCAGCTCGACCTGGACCGTCCGGTCGTTGGCGTCGCGCCGCACGCGGGTGGCGAACCGCTCCTTGAGGAACGAGAATCCGACGCCGGCCTCGGCGTCCAGCACGGTCACGCCCGGCGCTTCCTGACGCTCGTTCCACACCCGCATGGAGGTGATCCACGGGACGAATTGCGGATACTGGGCGACGTCGCCGACAAGGGCGTGCAGCTGGTCGGGCGTCCACGGCAGGACGCGGGTCAGCCGGTGGACGTGCAACTCAGCGCCGCCCCTGGGCCTCGCGCGCCGCCTTCAGGCGGGCGAAGTCCTCGCCAGCGTGATGCGAGCTGCGCGTCAGGGGGCTGGAGGACACCATCAGGAAGCCCTTGGCCCTGGCGATCGCCTCATAGGCCTTGAACTCGTCGGGGGTGACGAAGCGGTCGATGGCGGCGTGCTTGCGGGTCGGCTGCAGATACTGGCCGATGGTGATGAAGTCGACGCCGGCCGAAC
>CAZQBJ010000203.1:0-3864 GCA_964591465.1 uncultured Brevundimonas sp. | reverse complement strand
CCGGGCCCAAGCGTCCGCAGGACAAGGTGCTGCTGAGCGAGGCGGCGTCGGCGTTCGAGGCCGGCCTGTCCGAAACCTTCGCCCGCCCCACCGACGCGGCGCGCGCGGCGGTCGACGGCGCGGCTCACGACCTGGGCGACGGCGACGTGGTCATCGCGGCCATCACCTCGTGCACCAACACCTCGAACCCGTCGGTGATGATCGCCGCCGGCCTGGTGGCCCGCAAGGCGCGAGCCCGGGGCCTGACGGTCAAGCCGTGGGTCAAGACCTCGCTGGCCCCCGGCTCGCAGGTGGTCACGGACTATCTCGAGTCCGCCGGCCTGCAGGAGGACCTGGACGCCCTGGGCTTCAACCTGGTCGGCTACGGCTGCACCACCTGCATCGGCAACTCCGGTCCGCTGGACCCGGCCATTTCGAAGACCATCAACGACAACGACCTGGTCGCCTGCTCGGTGCTGTCGGGCAACCGCAACTTCGAAGGCCGGGTGAACCCGGACGTGCGGGCCAACTTCCTGGCCTCGCCGCCGCTGGTGGTGGCCTACGCCCTGGCCGGCTCGATGCGCATCGACCTGGCGACTCAGCCGCTGGGCGTGAGCGCCTCGGGCGAGCCGGTCTATCTGAAGGACGTGTGGCCGACCTCGGCCGAGATCGCCGAGATCCAGCGCCGCGCGGTGACCCCCGAGATGTTCGCCAAGCGCTACAAGGACGTCTTCAAGGGCGACAAGCACTGGCAGAAGATCGCCGTCGAGGGCGGCCAGACCTACGCCTGGGACGACACCTCCACCTATGTGCGCAACCCGCCCTATTTCGAGGGCATGACCATGGAGCCGGCCCCGATCGCCGACGTGGTCGAGGCGCGGGTGCTGGGGGTGTTCGGCGACTCGATCACCACCGACCACATCAGCCCGGCCGGATCGATCAAGAAGGCCTCGCCGGCCGGCGCCTATCTGACCGAGCACGGCGTCGACCCGCTGGACTTCAACAGCTACGGCTCGCGCCGCGGCAACCACGAAGTCATGATGCGCGGCACCTTCGCCAACATCCGCATCCGCAACAAGATCACCCCGGACATCGAAGGCGGGGTGACCAAGCACTTCCCGTCGGGCGACGTCATGTCGATCTACGACGCGGCCATGCGCTACCAGTCCGAGGGCCGGCCGCTGGTCGTGTTCGCCGGCAAGGAATACGGCACCGGCTCGTCGCGCGACTGGGCGGCCAAGGGCACCCGGCTGCTGGGCGTGCAGGTGGTCATCGCCGAGAGCTACGAGCGGATCCACCGCTCCAACCTGGTCGGCATGGGCGTGGTGCCGCTGCAGTTCAAGCAGGAAGGCTGGATCAAGCTGGGCCTGACCGGCGAGGAGATCGTCACCATCCGCGGCCTGACCGACATCAAGCCGCGGCAGGAGCTGTGGGTCGAGCTGTTCCGCCCGTCGGACGGCAAGATGGCCCGCTTCCCGGTGCGCTGCCGCATCGATACCCAGACCGAGCTGGACTACTTCAAGGCCGGCGGGGTGATGCCCTACGTGCTGCGGAATCTGGCGCGGGCGTAACGGCCCGCGGGCGGGAGGCGGCATGCAGCTTCAGCTGATCCGCAGCGCCACCCTCCGCCTGACGATGGCCGGCGTCAGCCTGCTGATCGATCCCTGGCTGGCCCCGCGGGGCGGCGGTCGCAGCTATGCCGGCCGCCGCCGCTCGCCGCTGGTCGAGCTGCCCATGCCGGCCCAGGCCGTCGCGGCAGGGATCGACGCGGCGCTGGTCTCGCACCTGCATTCGGATCATTTCGACGCGGTCGCCGCCGCGGTCATTCCGCCCGGCGTCCCGGTGCTGGCCCCGGCGCGGGACGTCGAGGGCCTGCGGGCCTACGGCCTGGAGACGGTCGCCGGGATTGAACAGGAGGCCGAGGTCGGGCCGGTGCGCCTGCGCCTGACGCCCGGCCGTCACGGACCGGATCCGGTGCTGGCGGCCATGGGCGAGGTGTCCGGCTTCCTGCTGCGCGCCCCGGGCGAACCGAGCGTCTACTGGGTCGGCGACAGCGTGCTGTGCGACGAGGTGCGCGAAGTCCTGCGCGCCGAGCGGCCGGACGTGGTCGTGGTCCACGCCTGCGGGGCCGACTGGGAAGGCCAGGGTCCGCTGGTGATGGACGCCCAGATGGTGCTGCAGACGGTGCGTCTGGCGGCGCCGGCGACGGTGGTGGCGACCCACCTGGACGCGGTTGACCACGCCACGGTCTCGCGCGCGGACCTGCACCGGGCCGCCATGGCCCTGGACCCGGCCGACCGTGCCCGACTGGCGATTCCGGCCGACGGCGAGACCCTGACGTTCAGCGCCTGAGAGGGCTCAGGGCTGGAAGGCCTCGGCCAGCAGGCGCGCCTCGGCCGCACGGCTGGAGCCGGCCCGCCAGGCCATAACCACCTCGCGGCTGGGATGATCGGCCCCGATCGGGCGGACCGCCACCTGGGCGTGCTCGGTCAGGCCCGAGGCGACGGCCATGGCCGGCACGAACGACACCCCCAGGCCCGAGCCGACCATCTGCACCAGGGTCGGCAGGGAGGTGGCTGCGAAGCCCTCCTCGCCGGCGGCCCGCGGCGGCGACAGGCCGCAGGCGGCCAGGGCGTGGTCGCGCAGGCAGTGGCCGTCCTCCAGCAGGATCAGCTCGGAGCTCTCGAGCGACTCCGGATCGATCCGGCGCTGGCGGGCCAGCGGGTGGTCGGCCGGGGCCGCGGCCAGCAGCTCGTCGTTCAGCACATGCACGTGGTCCAGGCCGGTCATGTCGTAGGGCAGGGCGATCAGGGCCGCGTCCAGCGACCCGCCCTTGAGCCCGGCGATCAGCCGCTGGGTCAGATCCTCGCGCAGGAACAGCCGCAGCCGCGGCCACTGGGCCTTCAGCCGCGGCAGGGCGCGCGGCAGCAGGAACGGGGCGATGGTCGGGATCACGCCGAGGCGGAAGCGACCCGACAGCGGCTGGCCGGCGGCGCGGGCGGCGTCGACCAGATCCTCGGCCCGGGCCAGCAGGTCCGAGGCGCGGCTGACCGCCTCCTCGCCGGCCGCCGTCAGGATGACGCCGCCGCGGGCCCGCTCGACCAGCGGCGCGCCGAGGATGCGCTCCAGCTCGGCGAGGCCGGCCGACAGGGCCGGCTGGCTGACGTGGGCCGCCTCGGCGGCGCGGCTGAACGAGCCGTGCTCGGCCAGCAGCTTGAGATACTGGAGCTGACGCAGAGTCGGGAGCATGGCCGCACGATAAACTCGATCTATCGCGAAACAAATAACAATCGATTTGAGTTGTGGGACTGGAAGGCCTACATCCCCCTCACGGCCTGAGGGCCAACCCTTTCAACCGTTCCACTCAGCAGGAGAGATGCAATGCTCGGCGTTGGCGAGAAATTCCCCGAATTCAAGATCATCGGCGTCAAGCCGGGATTCAACAGCCATGAAGAAAACGGCGAGTCGGCTTTCGAGCCGATCACCGAGAAGAGCTTCGAGGGCAAGTGGAAGGTGATCTTCTTCTACCCGAAGGACTTCACCTTCGTGTGCCCGACCGAGATCGCCGAATTCGCCAAGCTCTCGAAGGACTTCGAGGACCGCGACACCGTCGTTCTCGGCGGTTCGACGGACAACGAGTTCACCAAGCTGGCCTGGCGGCGTGACCACGCCGACCTGAACAAGCTGCCGATCTGGCAGTTCGCCGACAACGGCGGCAAGCTGGCCCGCGCCCTCGGCATTCTGGACGAGGAAGAAGGCGTCGCCCTGCGCGCCACCTTCGTGGTCGACCCGCACAACGTCGTGCAGCACGTCTATGTGACGAACCTGAACGTCGGCCGCGCGCCGGCCGACACCCTGCGTGTCGTCGACGCCCTGCAGACCGAC
>CAZQBJ010000202.1:0-3865 GCA_964591465.1 uncultured Brevundimonas sp. | reverse complement strand
CTGGCGCTGCCAGTCGGCGATTTCCTTGCGGTACTCGCCCTTGCGGCCGCGCACCACCGGAGCCAGCAGCAGGATGCGCTCGCCATCGGGCAGGGCGGTCAGCTTGTCGACCATCTGGCTGACGGTCTGGCTCTCGATCGGCAGGCCGGTGGCCGGCGAGTAGGGCACGCCGACCCGCGCCCACAGCAGGCGCATGTAGTCGTGGATCTCGGTGACGGTGCCGACGGTCGAGCGCGGGTTCTTCGAAGTGGTCTTCTGTTCGATCGAGATGGCCGGGGACAGGCCCTCGATCAGGTCGACGTCCGGCTTGCCCATCAGTTCGAGGAACTGGCGGGCGTAGGCGCTCAGGCTCTCGACGTAGCGGCGCTGGCCCTCGGCGTAGATGGTGTCGAACGCCAGCGAGCTCTTGCCCGAGCCGGACAGGCCGGTGAGCACCACCAGCTTCTCGCGCGGAATGTCGACATCCACGCCCTTGAGGTTGTGCTCGCGGGCGCCGCGCACGCGAATGAAGTTGTGCTTTTCTGCCATGGGTGTCCGGACAACGCTGGCGGCCGTCCCCTGGGTCCGGCGCAACGGCTCTATGTAGGAACTGATCCGCGCGATTCAGCAAGAACAAATGCGGAACCTGCGGCGATCGGGCCCGTTGGCCAACGTTCATCTTACATTGATATGTTGACCCGAGCTTGGCTGTGAAAACTTCACAGGGGGACTGCCATGCGATCGCACCTTCGACTCGTGGCCGCGGCGTCGGCGTTGGTTCTGCTGGCGGCGTGCGGCGGCGAGCACGGGACGGACGCGGACGGGGCTGACGCCCCGGCCTCTGCGGCGACCGCCGATGCGGCGGCGTCCGGGGCCCCGGCCCCGGCCGGCTTCGACCTGGCCTCGGTTCCGGTGTCGACCGCGCCGCTGGGCGCCTTTCCCTATTTCACCTTGCCGACCGGCTATGTCCGAACGGGCGAGGAGACGCACGACTATTTCGCCTTCCCGTTCTGGGTCGACGGCGCCTTCCGCATGATCGAGGGCAAGGTGCACATGTCGATGATCGAGCCGGAGGGCGACAAGGTCTTCTCCCGTCTGGAGCTGCAGCGGAACCTCGAGACGGTGATCACCCAGGTCGGCGGGGTGAAGGTCTATCAGGCCCCGGTGCCGATCGAGGCGATCAACGGGCTGGGCGACCAGCTGATCAGCGACACCACCGCCGGCACCGGCGACATCTACAACAACGAAGCGGCCACCTACGTCATCCGGCGGGCCGACAAGACCATCTGGATCCATTTCGACGCCGGATCGTCGACCGGCGGCCTGACGGTGGCCGAGACGGCGCCGTTCGTGGCAACCGCCGGCCTGCTGCCGGCCGAACAGCTGGGCCAGGCGCTGGACGCCGACGGCCGGGTCGCCATCCAGGTCAATTTCGCCGTCGACCGGGCCGACATCCTGCCGGAATCCCGGGGGCAGATCGACGCGGTGCTGGCCCTGCTGCGCGGGCGGCCGGATCTGCGGCTGTCGGTCGAGGGGCATACAGACAACACCGGCTCGGCGGCGCATAACCGGACCCTGTCCGAGGCGCGGGCCCGCTCGGTGGTCGCCGCCCTGACCGGCGCGGGGATCGACGGCGCCCGCCTGCAGGCGCGGGGCTTCGGTCCCGACCGCCCGGTGGCCGACAACGCCTCTGAGGAGGGCCGGGCGGCCAACCGTCGGGTCGAACTGGTCCGGCTCTGAGCCGGCTGCAACCGTCTTTTCGGCCGGGGGGCTGAAAGTCATCCGAACGGAGGGGATCCAATGAAGAAGTGGCTGATTGCGGGGGCGAGCGTGCTGGTGCTCGGCGTGGGCGGCTGGGCGATGGCCCAGGCCATGGGCTGGACGCCGCTGGGCCAGGATCCGTCGGCCGAGGAGGAAGACGAGGTGGCCGGCTTCGCCGATCCGCGCCGGCCCGGCGGAGCCGGCGACGACACCGGCGCCGACGATGGCGACGACGGCCCGCCGCCGACCATCCACGACGGGGAGGTGTCGCCCACCGGGGCCATCGCCATGCCGCACCTGCGGCCGGGCATGTGGGAGGTCACGAACAGCAATTCGCCGGGTCTGGTTTCAACCACCTGCCTGGACATGGCGATCCAGGAGGAGGTCAACATCTACGGCGGCCAGCTGCACGCGCCGTTCTGCCAGAGCGCGCCGCAGGTCCGCCGCGAAGGGGCCGAGCGCTGGACCTATGCCAACACCTGCGTCATCCCGGACATCATGACCATGCGGATCGACGGCGTGATCGAGGGCGACCTGCGCACCCGTTACACCCACACCATGAACACGCACTCCTCGGGCGCCATGGGCGTGTCCGACAGCTCCAGCACGACCGAGCAGGGTCGCTGGGTCGGCCCGTGCCCGGCCAATATGGCGTCTGGCGATATCCTGATGAACGGCGCGCCGTTCATGAACATGCGTCAGGCCATGGCTCTGGGGCAGGCCATGTTGCCCGGCGCCTTCGGCGGCATGCCCGAGGGCTTTACCCCGGCGCCGGACTGACGCCGGCCGTCTGAAGGACGTGGAATGCGGCGGCCGCTTGCTTTGGGCGGTCGCCGCACCTACCTTTTGAGTCCAGTTTACGGAGGTTCGAGACCCCATGATCAGCACGCCGGAAATCGCAATCGCCCTTTCCCTCGTGATTCTGATCGCCGGTCATGTCTCGTTCCTCGCCCTGCGCCCCAAGCCCGTCCGGATCCCGGTCCGCGTTCGCGACGCTCGATCGCGTCGCCGCCCGCACGCCTGACGGCGACACCCTTTTCGACAACCTGACCCTGGCCTTCGGGCCTGAACGCACCGGCCTTGTTGGGCGCAACGGCGCCGGCAAGACGACTCTCCTGCGCCTGATCGACGGCGCGGCCGAGCCGGCCGCCGGAACCGTGAGCCGCGCCGGTCGCATCGGCCGGCTGGCCCAGTCCGCCGCGCCCGATCCGGCCGAGATGGTCGCCGACCGGCTGGGCGTCGCCGGGGCCCTGGCCGCCCAGAAGCGGCTGCTGGCCGGCGCGGGCCAGCCGGACGATCTGGCGGCGGCGGACTGGACCCTGGAGGCCCGGCTGGACGAGGCGCTCGATCAGGTCGGCCTGGCGGGGCTGGCGTTGGAGCGGCCGGCCCGGAGCCTGAGCGGCGGGGAGCTGACCCGGCTGGACCTCGCCCGGCTGCTGGTCGAGGCGCCGGACCTGATCCTGCTGGACGAGCCGACCAACAATCTGGACGCCGACGCGCGGGCCATGGCGGCCCGCGTCCTGCGCCGCTGGAGCGGCGGAGCAGTGGTGGTCAGCCATGATCGGGCCCTGCTGCGCGAGATGGACCGGATCGTCGAGATCTCGCCCTTGGGCGTCGCCGTCTATGGCGGCGGCTATGACCTGTACGCCGAACAGAAGGCGGTCGAACAGGCGGCGGCCGAGCGGGCGCTGGCCGACGCCTCGAAAGCCGTGGACCGGGCGGCGCGCGAGGCTCGGCAGGCGATTGAGCGAAAGGCGCGCCGGGACCGCGCGGGGCGGAGGTTCGCCGTCAGCGGCTCGGCGCCGAAGATCGTGCTAGGGGGCATGGCAGAACGGGCCGAGAACAGCTCCGGCCGCGACAGCCGGCTGGCGGCCCGCCAGCGCGCCCAGGCCGAGGCGGCGGCGGCGGCCGCGCGCGCGCGGGTGGAGCGGAGCCGCAGCCTGACCGCGTCCCTGCCGCCGAGCGGCCTGGCGGCCGGCAAGTTGGTGCTGCAGCTGGACGAGGTCCTCTGGCGCGCGCCCGGAGGCCAGACGGTGGTCGGTCCGATCTCCCTGCGCCTGACCGGGGCCGAGCGGCTGGCGGTGGTGGGCCCCAACGGCGCCGGCAAGACCACCCTGCTGCGGCT
>CAZQBJ010000201.1:0-3913 GCA_964591465.1 uncultured Brevundimonas sp. | reverse complement strand
TCGGACCTCCCGGAGGATTAGCTGCATGGCATACCGCATAACCCCTATATGCTAAGACCTGTCCTGTCCAATTAGGATCTGATGCAGGCAGTGTTTTTATACCCCAGGTGGAGACTCCTCCTGTTGACCCGACATCTTTTGTAAGGCCCGCGGCAATAGCCCAATCCGGAAAATAGTCTCCAGGACTAGAGATGGCCTGTCCAACACTTCCATATAGCCTGAAACCATCTATCAAGCCTTGAACACCAATTTGCTGATAGCTAATAAAAAGAGGTGGGACCGGATTGTATGGTGTCTCATAAATCTCAAGTTTATAAACAGTGTCCGGGTCTAAAGAGCCGGTTATTATCACATCTGTAGATGCGTCTCTGAATCGCCATTCAATTTTAGCGGCGTTATCAATTCCCTGATTGGGGCAACGGTCGTACTGAGCATCAACGCTGAACCCAAAACAAACAAAACTGAGAACTAAAATGAGTGAGATATGATTTGCTTTCATGATATTGTTTAAGTTTTTGTTAGCGCCTTAGTTTTCAGGCAGGAAAAAATTCTGGGCTAGTTCACGCCGCGATACACGTCCCTCAGATTGGACTAAAGGTAAAAAGCTGATGAAAAGCTGCTGGCTTACATCATGTGAGGTTTTGATGGTATAGTCAGCCGTAAAAGTGCCGTCAACAATGGTTTCTTTTTTTTCCAGGACATCAAACCCGAAGGCAGAACGCAGCTCTACTTTATTGGCCCCAAAGCTTTGTAGATTAACCTTATAGGTAGTATGGGGCTTTAAGTCTGAAACCTGCGTTACCAGCTGGCCGTCAAGACCGGTCAGATTTACTGACAACCTGGATCTGGAGTCAGAAAGACTAACTTTTTGGTAAGATGACACGTCCATTTTACCGGTTAGACGACTGTCCCTGGAGGGAGAACGCACCGAATCTCCGGGATTGAATTCTTTATCCTGGCCACATGCGATGAAGCTGACCAGAATGATCGCTACAAAAAGATTTGTTTTCATAATAGTTAAAATTAAATTGATAAAATAGAACTGGAATAAGAGAATCTACAAATACAAATAATCCACTTATAGTCATTGTATTTGGAGTTGGCCATTAAATTGAAATCGATATGAAAAAGGTTATATTCCCTATTTTCTTTTCGTTCACAGTCATGTTGGTCTCTTGTAGAGAGAAGGAAACCGGGCCTGATTATGCTAAATCATTGGATGGTAATTGGAGTATTGACAGGATACACATTGTGCGTTACATACCCGACACCATAATTCAATATGAATATAACCCGGCTGATTCTGGTCATGTTGTTCAATTAATGATAAAGAAGTTAGATCCGATCCATATCAATATTTTTATGCGATTAAGTAGGGGAAACGGAACGCTGCTTTACGAACACTCCTTTGATACGCCTTTAGCACAGGATATCAACGATGAGGAAATCATACATTTCACTTCAAATCAAGCATTCGGTTCAGGCGGATATAACTCAGATACGAAAGAAATCACCGTCGCTACAAATGCTTGGGGAACGGGGGAGTACAGCCGAACTACAGCTTTTTGGTTTTATGGTAAAAAGCGTTAGCAGGATTTATACCAGGCGCCTAAAGAATATATTGATATTCGATTGAAAAATATGCTATCCCCTTAAAATTTCATTCCTGAAATTTTACAGCCTATCCAATAGGAGAATTTGGAAAAAAGGAACCCCGCTGCTATAGTGACAAATAGCAGAAATACATTAGGAATTATTTATGTGTTTTTCGTACGCTATTGAAAATATTAGTGTGAAATCCACTTACTAGTAGTGGTGCGTACGGTGTCACGGAATTTTAGTATTACGGGAGAATCTGTTCCATATTAAAAACTTGCGTGTTCATTTTGCGTTGAGTTATATTGATAAATTTTTTTTAACTTCTCCGCCATACCGGAAGGGTATGGTTTGAAGACAATTTGAGCCTTTAAAAAAGTTAATAGGCGCAATATGGTACCGACGATCAATAAGCTTATTATAAGACAAATCTAACATAATATTTTAATATATGATGGCTCAAATGAGGGTATTTTACGATCATTTGAGTAAATCTATCGCTCAAATGAAAGTATTTTGTTGCTCAGATGAGTATTCTAGCGGCTCATTTGAGCGCCGGCGAGACTATTATGGTGCTATTGTGTATGATCCGGTTTAAGCTCGAATAGGGGATCCGCAGATATTGGCTGATCTGGTGTCTGGTAATCCGATTGTAAGGAAAGATCTCACAAAACGCATAAAATCGTTGTATTGGAGACATGGCAAGCAGGTTGATCCGGTGGTGACAGCGATCTACAATTTGACGCTTGACAATCAAACAAAGTTCCCTGAAGTGTGAATCACTGTCATAGAGCTGACGGATGGCCGTATGGTTGATAGATAGGATGTGTGTATCCTCCAACGCTAAAATATAGTATTCTGCCGGTTTGCCAAAGTAGTATGACTCCAGGTCAAAAAAGAAATTGTTCTCCGGACAAAAATCAGAGATCACCTGCTGTCCCCGGTTATCTTCTGTATATACGGTTATTAATCCCTGGGCTAAGAACCAGGCTTCGGAGTTGACCCCTCCCGGTGTAAACAGTATCTGGTTTTTCCGGAAATGGTATTCATTTATGAAACCGTTTACGTTTAGTGTTGCGACCAGCTCATCACTAGAGTTGTATTGGGATTGAATCCAGAGTAATAGTGCTTCCATCGTAAATAAAGTATAATCGTTTTTCCAGAAGAGTACATACGATTGGTTTGTTTATGTTATAAGGATAAAATAGATTACCACAGCCTTTACTTATATGTATATGACATTTTGCACCTTTAAATATGATGAAAAGTCATATATTTTTACAAAGTTAAACCGTGCTTTCGCTCATCAACTATGACATTGATCAGTTTTTGGCACCTCATTGGTTTGTGTTTAATATCTTACAAAGCGAGCTGCTTGAGAGCCCCGGTATCGGAAACCTGTCCGTTAGTCTATATTAACATTGTGCCTTCTTTTTCGTGTAAAAGTAATTACGGTCTAAGCCGGACTAGCTTATAGTTCCAAGCGATCTTTCTTAACAAAAACATCCAGGGTGGCCGTAACTGTCGGCTTTCCAGGTCCTTCCAGATGCCGGCTAAGTATTCTACCGTTACTTCCTATGCGGATGCAATCTGTTCGCCAGTAAGGATGCCGACCTTAACCAGGTTACGGACAGCTTTTTCCGTCTTTTCCTGGTAGCCCTTCTCGATGCCTTACAATTAAGGAGGCGGAAGGGCGGAACTTCGTTATTTACATTTTGCGCAGGTGGCCAACAATTCGTCTACCGATAGGCTGGGCATGATTGGGATGTTTTTTTGAGTATATTAATATAGTTGATGTTTTAAGGACTGGACTCCACTATAGTAGTATGATACCAAAATGACTATTTTGGTTGGGCTTTTCAATAATTTTTTATTAAACTAAGATCTTAACTTATTAATCATCTGAGCACCAACAGATCTGTTAACCCATTGATCTACTTCGTTTACAATGTGTTCGGTGCTCTTCTCAGGATGGTACTCCACCATGTGTCGAATAAAAGCGGCTCTGGTTTCCTTGCTTTCCCATTCCATCACAGTAATTACCTGAGCGGTCATTGTAGGATAACACAACCAACGAAAATAATTGATACTATTAAAATGCGGGACAAGCGATTTATAACTGAACATCGTGCCCGACCTTTGGCAAAAGAACAACATAGACAATTAATGCTATGGGCTTGTAAGTGTGTAGAAAATATTTTCCTACTGATTGAAAAACCAATTGACAAGCGACAGACGAATGCTATTAAAATCGCAGAAGAATGTGTCTTAGCCCCCTAAAAGGCTGGACTAAAATTTGGGAATCAATTTAGTCACA
>CAZQBJ010000200.1:0-3926 GCA_964591465.1 uncultured Brevundimonas sp. | reverse complement strand
CGCTCGGCCAGACGCCGGTCCCGGCCGCGGTGGAAGCCCCGGCCAACGCCGAGGATGCGCGGCTGCTGGCCTTCCTGGACGCGGCCTTCGACGAGCGCCTGGCCCTCAGCCCGCAACGGATGACCTCGCTGGGCGTCAAGCGCGACTACGACCGGCTGGACGACTACACCGCGGCGGCCGACGAGCGGTCCATGGCCCTGGCCGAGGCGCAGCTGGCGCGGATGACGGCCGAGTTCGACTATGAGGCGCTCAGCCCCTCGGCCCAGCTGTCGTGGCGGCTGTTCGCGCACGGCGTCGAGCAGCAGCGTCTGCGCCACCGGTGGCGCTGGCACCGTTTCCCGTTCGCCGCCAACGGCAATCCGACCGGCTCGCTGCCGGTGTTCATGATCAACAGCCACCGGGTCGACTCGGTCGAGGACGCGCAGGCCTACATCGCGCGGCTGCGCGACGCCGAGCGGGTGATGGGCGAGGTCTCGGACGACCTGCGCGAGCGGGCCCGGCGCGGGGTGCTGCCGCCCCGCTTCGTGTTCGAGCCGTCGATCGGCGACACGCGCAATGTGATCTCCGGCGCGCCGTTCGACGAAGCCGGGGCCAATCCGCTGTGGACCGACTTCTCGGCCAAGGTCGAGGCGCTGGACGCGCCGGCCGAGGTCAAGGCGCAGCTGCTGGACGAGGCGCGCGAGGCGCTGCGCGGGCCGTTCCGGCGCGGCTACGAACAGGTGATTGACACCCTTGAGGCGCTGCAGCCGCTGGCCGACAGCGACGGCGGCGTCTGGCGGCTGCCGCAGGGCGACGCCTATTACGCCGACATGGTGGCGCTCTCGACGACCACCGACCTGACCCCGCAGCAGGTGCATGAGATCGGCCTGGCCGAGGTCGCCCGGCTGCACGCCGAGATGGAGCGGATCAAGCAGGCCGTGGGTTTCGACGGCTCACTGCAGGCGTTCTTCGCCCACATCAAGACCGATCCGCGGTTCCAGTATCCGGACACCGCCGAGGGCCGCGAGGCCTATCTGGCCGACGCCCGGGGGCTGATCGACGGGATGATGGCGCAGGCGCCGCGGTACTTCCACCGACTGCCAGAGGCCGAGCTGGAGGTGCGGGCGGTCGAGCCCTGGCGTCAGGAGACGGCCTCCGTGGCCTTCTACAACCGGCCGGCGCCGGACGGTTCGCGGCCCGGCATCTACTACGTCAACCTGGCCGACATGACCCAGGTGCTGCGCCCGCAGATCGAGGCGATCAGCTACCACGAGGGCGCGCCGGGCCACCATTTCCAGATCGCCTTCGCCCAGGAGCTCGAGGGCCTGCCGCGGTTCCGCCGGTTCGGCGGCTATGGCGCCTATTCGGAAGGCTGGGGCCTGTATTCGGAGCTGCTCGGCAAGGAGATGGGCTTCTACACCGACCCGTATTCGGACTTCGGCCGCTTGTCGCTAGAGCTGTGGCGGGCGGTGCGGCTGGTGACCGACACCGGTCTGCACGCCCTGCGCTGGAGCCGCGAGGACGCCATCGCCTACTTCCAGCAGAACACGCTTCTGTCCGAGCGCGACATCGTCAAGGAGGTCGAGCGCTACATCACCAATCCGGGCCAGGCGACCAGCTACAAGATCGGCCAGCTGCGCATCCTCGAACTGCGCCAGCGGGCGCGGGACGCGCTGGGCGAGGCGTTCGACGTCCGCGATTTCCACGCCGTGGTGTTGGGGAACGGAGCGGTGCCGCTGGACGTGCTGGAGGCGCAGGTCGACGCCTGGATCGCGGCCGGGGGCGGACGGCCCTAGGACGCAACCTTTCGCCGGGCCGGACGGTTCTGGGGGCTCAATCCGCCAACCAGGAGACGTCCATGCAGACCCGCAACGACCACGACATCAAGGTGCTGAACGGCCTGATCGAGACCACCCTCGACAGCATCGACGGCTATCGGGAGGCGGCCAAGGAAACCCAGAACCCGACCTTCCGCGCCATGTTCGAGCAGCGCAGCTTCGAGCGGCAGCGGGTGGCGACCGAACTGCAGGGCACCGTCCGTCAGCTGGGCGGCGAGCCGGAGGACGACGGCTCGATGCTGGCCAAGGCCCACCGCGCCTTCCTCGACATCAAGCACGCCCTGAGCAAGGACGACCAGGCGGTGGTCAACTCGGTCGAGAACGGCGAGGACCACATCAAGGGCAAATTCGAACGGGCCATCGAGGACCGCGACCTGTCGGCCACCACCCGCGACACCATCCAGCGGGCCTACGCCTCGGTCCGCGAAGGCCACGACCAGATGAGCGCCCTCAAGCACAGCCTGGAACAGCGTCACTGACGAAAAAGGCCCCGGTCATCGGACCGGGGCCTTTGATCTTCGGGATGTCGGCCTGGGATCAGGCTTCGGTCTCGGACGCCGCCTCGGGGGCCGGGGCCGCGCCGGTCTCGGGGACCACGACTTCCTTGGGCGCGCGGCCGGTCTGACGCTCGGCGATCCGGGCCGACTTGCCGCGACGGTCGCGCAGGTAATAGAGCTTGGCCCGGCGGACGACGCCGCGGCGCTTGACCTCGATCGACTCGATCATCGGCGACATCACCGGGAAGACCCGCTCGACGCCCTCGCCGAAGCTGATCTTGCGGACGGTGAAGTTCTCCTGCAGGCCGGCGCCGGCGCGGGCGATGCAGACGCCCTCGAAGGCCTGGACCCGCTCGCGGTCGCCTTCCTTGATGCGGACGTTGACGCGCAGGGTGTCGCCGGGCTGGAACTCCGGCACGGCGCGCTGGGCGAGCAGGCGCTCGGCCTCTTCGCGCTCGAGCTGCTGAATGATGTTCATCGATCTACTCCTTGGGGCTTCAATCGCCCTTTGCCTGTAAGTTGGCGAGATGCGCCGCCCAGAGGTCCGGCCGCCGCTCCCGCGTCGTCTTCTCCCGTTGCTCCTGCCGCCAGGCGGCGACCTTCTTGTGGTCGCCCGACAGCAGAATCTCCGGTATCTCGCGCCCCTCGAACGTCCGCGGTCGGGTGAACTGCGGGTGCTCCAGGAGCCCGTCCTCAAAACTTTCCGTTCCGAGGCTGTCCGCCTGGCCGAGGACGCCGGGCAGCAACCGTACGCACGCCTCGATCACCACCATGGCCGCCGCCTCGCCGCCGGCGAGCACCGCGTCCCCGACGGAGACCTCCTCGAACCCGCGGGCGTCCAGCACCCGTTGATCCACCCCCTCGAACCGGCCGCACAGCACGACGATTCCGTCGGCCTGCGCCCATTCCTTCACCCGCGCCTGGGTCAGGGGCCGCCCCCGGGCGCTCATGTACAAAAGCGGCCGTTGCGGACCGGAAACGCTGTCGAGCGCCCGGGCCACCACGTCCGCCTTCAACACCTGTCCGGGACCTCCCCCCGCAGGGGTGTCGTCCAGGAAGCCGCGCTTATCTGTCGAAAACGCTCGAATGTCCACTGTTTCCAGCGCCCACAGCCCGCGTTCGCGCCAGGCCGAGCCGATCAACGACACGCCCAGCGGGCCGGGAAAGGCCTCCGGGAACATGGTCAGGACGGTGGCGGTGAAGGGCATGGCGTTCGGCCGGCGGCGCTGCGGGACGCCGCCTTGTGGCGCGCCGGGCCGACGGGGGCAAGCGTCCGCCCCCTTCCCCACCGCACCGTTGACGGCCGCGCCGCCGCCGTGGAGGGTTGGGAACCGGCGACCCGTTCGCGCGGTTGCCCGGTCGAAGCTTCACAGGGAGAGTCCCATGCGTCAGGCAATCCAGACCACGCTGGTGATCGCCGCTGCGGCGGTCGTGGCCGCGTGCGCCACCGGCCGAGATCATCCCAGCTATGCCGAAGAGTTGGCGGCGCTGGACGCCGATTGCCGCGAGCGCGGCGGCATCCTGACCCCGATCCAGGGATCGGTCGGGTTCCGTCCGGCCAATGACTACGCCTGCACCATTCCGGGCGGGGCGGCCTCGCGGCTCGACTAGG
>CAZQBJ010000199.1:0-3946 GCA_964591465.1 uncultured Brevundimonas sp. | reverse complement strand
CACAGGGGGCGGTTAGGGGTCACTTGGCCTGGGCTTCCAGGAAGGCGCGCAGCGCCTCTTCGACAAGCGCGCTTCGGTTATAGCCACTGGCTACCTGCTTGCGATGTAGGACGAACGTATCGGCGTCGACGACAACATCTGCCGGCAGGGTGATGCTTAAGGTCCTGAGCGGTTGTCCGTCAGCGCGCGCCTGGCCGCGGTAGGCGGGAAGCTGGCTCTTCTTGCGGGGCTGGCGCTTGGCGGGAGCCGGAACCTGGGGTTCTTGCTCCTGCAGGGAGCGCTCATCGGCCTCGAGCGCCCGCCCCACGCCTACAACTCCCGTAAGACCCTTTCGTCGCTTGTTTGCCATTACAAGACCTCCAGCTCGCGCAGCACGGCCTCGTACTCGTCCAGATATGTCGGAGTGTCGAATCGTTCGTACTCGGTGAGCTGGCGAATACGGCTTTGCAGGAGCGGCATTCCGCGCTGCTCGAGCTCTTCAAGAATCTCGCGTGCCACGAGGAGGCGTTGCCGGTACCTCGTCACTAGGATGCTCCCCAATGGCTGGTTTCGCATCCGCTCCACGTTCGCGACGGTTGTCACGGTCG
The DNA here is from genome assembly GCA_964591465.1 of uncultured Brevundimonas sp. Taxonomy (GTDB): domain Bacteria; phylum Pseudomonadota; class Alphaproteobacteria; order Caulobacterales; family Caulobacteraceae; genus Brevundimonas. The sequence continues at coordinate 3,359 of CAZQBJ010000199.1, read as the reverse complement.
TGAGAAGCCGCCCTACGTCAAGTCCGGTAGGGGCCAAGGGAATGATTACTTCGTCGGCTAGGCCTGCCGCCAAGTAGATCACGGCTTCATCGTTTGGCGGCGTGTCGATCACAACCACATCCTTCGCCTCGTCAACCTGCGCCGCCATTCGTTCACGGTCCCCTGCGACCACTGGATAGGGGAGCACGCCTGCGGTCGACATCTTCAACCAGGACGCGTCGGGATCTGCATCTAAGCCGAGCACGCTGCGCCCGTGGGCGTGCAGGGCCGCCGCAATGTAGACGGAGGAGGTAGTTTTCCCCGTGCCGCCTTTTCTGTTCACGAGCGCAATCACGGTCTTAGCCATAGATAAGGGATTCTATATTTATGGATATGCGGATTGCAATGTGTGCGGATGTGTTAGCACTCGCCTGGCCACTGCATTCAGGCCAGGCGATCCTATTCCTCTCCATCGAGGTCACCATCCATCCCGCTAAGGAGCCTGCTCAAAAGGTCCCTGCGCTCCTGAGGGGTGAGGCTGGCGACCACCTTGGCAAGGTCTATGCCGGTATTGGTGTCGTCACCGGCACCCAAGGTGTCCAGTTCTAGGTCGAGCTTCACGCTGCTACTGGGGTCGAACTGGTTGTACTCCTTGTAGGCGGTCAGCCGGTGGTTATTGAGGCGCAGGGATAGGAGACCCCACGGGTCGACTCCGACACGGAACGCCAGCTCCTTCAGGGCGTCGGTCATTAGGTTTCTGACCCGGTGAGGCGTGAGCCTCACGCCCGTGAACTCATAGACCGTGGCGATAAAGTCGCGCCGCAAGATGCCAGAAACGTTATTGCGTACGGCGAACAATGCACCACTCTTCGCCTTGGCGGAGGCATACGCGTCGGTGTCAGTAGCCCCCGCCCAACGAAGGGCCTCGAACAGCTTCTTCATTCCAGCTTGCGCCTGCTTGATTGTGCCTAGAGCTTGACCCTTAGCAGCGAGATGGGCCTTGAAGTCGTCCTGGGCTCCAGGGGGCGGGTTGAGCAAGGGCTTGAAGATCTTGCTGTCCAGCCCCTTGCGTATAGCTCGGTGGTCGTTCCTGATCTTGGATGGAGAGAGTGGTTGCCGTCCATCCGTGAAGTACGCGTAGGCTGCCGTCAAGTCCCACAGGGCCTCGAAATCCTCCCTTTCAGCCGCCTCGACCGCGGCAGCTCGGCGGGCTTCCGAGGACTTATGCAACCACTGTTCAGCGGCCGCAATTATTGGGTCTACAGGCTCGCGTTGCCCGAGTACCTTATTCAGTTGTGCCAAGCCCGTCCGCAGATCTCCGTTCGTGAGGAACACGTAAGGCACAGCCTTGGTGATGCCCGCGCCGTAAACGGTTTCTAGGTGATCTCGCCATTGTGTTATCAGCGCGCTCACCTTCAGCGAGAACGTGCCTTCGTGGATGTTGATTGCCTTCCCGCGTCTGGCGACTTTCAGTTCTTCACCGGAGAACTTGAAGGTCCAAAGGCCGTCCTCGTCCTGCTTGAGGTTGTGGTCCCAGCGCATCTCGGAGATGTTTCGTATCCGCATGGGCCAGGCGCTCAGCACCACGAGGAGCAAGCCGGCGCGGCGGTACACCAGCTCGGTAGCTAGCCTACTCTTGCTGGAGCCGGACTCCGCACGTATTCGGTCGGCGACTTCAAGGGCCTTCAACCCTGCTTCGCGTAGGTCGTAGATGTCGATGTCGATATCCGCGGTGTCCACTTTATGGCGCCCGCGCTCGGTGGTGACGTACATGTTGTGCATGTCTTCGCGGTAATTGCGGAAGATCGGATAGGGGTCGCCGCCGCACTCTTGATAGATCGCCTCGAGGTCTTCGGGGTGGTGGGCAGCGAGGTACTCACGACAGCCTATCTGGAGGTTAGCGGCCACCAGCTCAGCCCACTTGTAGCCCGGGAATGATTGGACTCCTTCGCGAAGCAGTCGCTCTCCCTCTTCGATGTAGTCGGTAATGACGGGGAAGTACATCATGGGGGAGAACCGCTCGACTCGCGTGCTTTCGCGCCCCAGGTAGCCCTCCAGGCGCGCCCAGTATGCAAGGAGCCTTTGGCTCACGCTATCGGCCGAGACTTTTCGCCAGGTGGCCTTGCGGTGCGCTCGCTCGTGGACGGGAAGGACGCGAGCCATCTTGAAAGCCGCGAAGCGCTCCATGTCTGCCTTGGCAGCCTCGGACAACTTGGAGGGGTCAAGGCGTGGCCTCGTCACATATCCACGCCGGGTAGCCTCCCTCAGGGCATTGAGCGGCTTGATTCCGTCGTGGCCCGTCTGTTCTCTCGAAAACGTGACGAGGGTGGAGAGAACCGCCCTATAGTTGCGCAGCGTGCCGTGACTCAGGGGTTTCTTGTTGGGCCACAGAACGGCCCTTCCCCTATGGATGAGTCCATCGAACTCATCGGGGTGCACGCCGGCAAGGCGGTCGAGCGCGGAATCCGAACCGGGGCGAGCGCGCTGGCCGCTAAGGCCAGCAGCTATGACTTTTAGAGCCGACCTCGCCGGACCCGCAACGGTCGAGGAGCCGGAGGCCTGCATGAACAGTTCTTGTAAGTTTTCCACCTTTCTTTGTGGATTCTAGGTTATTTTGTGCACCCGCTGCCTCGTATTGTTGGGGATACTAGGTAACGGCTTCATAAATACCCTAGTGACTATGTGTGACACAAAGTGTCAAAAGTGGGCTTGTAGCGGGTTCTTAGGCGCTTAGCCCCCCGCCCCTCGTGCCGTCAAGTGACACTCCATGACAACCGCAAGCACAAAACCTCTACAGGTGCGCATAATCACGTCCTGGACGAGCTCCCTTCGCTTATAAGCGAAACTACGCTCTCCTCAGGAATCCGGGTGTTCCCCCCGAAGCGAACCACTTCCAACTTCTGCGTTCGCACGAGGCGCCAAACGGTACGCGTCGAGACCGACAATTGATCTGCGACTTGCTTGACAGTGAGTAGGCGCGAAGGACCCGGCCTCGGGGAAACGGCTTCCATACTTCGAATGTATCGCATGTTCTTGAAAGCGTTCCTGTAGAAGCTGACATCGTCACAGAGCGAGCACGGCCAGCCATACCCCCTTCTCGGCAGCTCATTACTCGCCTGATTCAGCAGTGGCCAGACCTTGCACGCCTAACTGGGCTGAATCGTCCGGAAAGCCTCCAAGTCAATCGCGCTGGCAGGAACGTGGTCATGAAATCGATCGAGCAACGCCTTGGTCCGGTAGGTTTCGAACGCAGGGCCGCTCCACGCGTTCCGCTCTAGAGCCGCCCTTATCACTCTGGCGCTTGGCTGCCCAATCAAGGCCTCTTGAACTAGGGCGATTACTTGGTCGCGATCGAGCCCCTGCGCCACCTCAATCTCATC
>CAZQBJ010000198.1:0-3963 GCA_964591465.1 uncultured Brevundimonas sp. | reverse complement strand
AAGAACGCCCGCTTGTCCTCTTCCTTGGGCCCCGGCAGGTTCTGGAAGTAGTCCGTGTCGAAGACCATATCCCATGCCTGCCTTGCCTCGGAGCGCGTGCATCCCTTTTCCAGGACTGCAAGCTCGCCCAGTGCCCAATCGAGCTTGTCGCGAAAGAAGGTCACTTTCGCATTGCCTTCTTCGGCCAGGTTGGACGCGTTTACCGGATGAGCCACCTGCGTCGACTTATTGAGCTGGTCGTGGATGGCCTTCCAAGTCTCCAGCAGCGCTTCATCGTCCCGTCCCTCGGAAGGTACGAAGTGATCGACCACCAGCTTGGTGATCACGATCCCGCTCGTGGTCAGCTCCTTCCAGTCACCCCGGCTCCGCGCGAAGCCCTTGGTAAGGCGCACGACCCGACGCATTTGGTCGCCGCGCCCTTCTTTCGCCTTGTTCAAGTCCGTCACTTCGCCCTTGAACCAGCGCGTGGTGGCGCGGGCATCCGACGCATCCCAGCTGCCATTGCCTGCCAGCTCGTAGACCTCCTTCACCCCACCTTCATCGTCCTCTTCCTCGCGAATGCGATAGACCGGCATGTCGATGTGGTAGCCCTCGTTGTAGACCTGCCGTACGCACTTGGGCAGCACTTCCGCGGGACTAGCAAAGCGCTTGTCTCGCGAGAGTGCTGCACACACACGTTCCTTGGCCTCTTGCGGTGTCAATGGCAAGCCAAGCTCATCGACCAGATCTTCCTCGGCAAAGTAAATGCCGTCATCGATGTCGTAATCGTTGTCCGCGTCCTGAACCATCGTATGCATGGCATACGACCCTTGGGAACAGGTGAGCTCCGGCTGCGGGTGCTCTTCTTCTTCCAGCCCGATTTCCAGCCGCCGGCGCCCGGTATTGCGGCGCTTGCGCATCTCGTCCTGTTCGCCTTTGCTCAGGGTGATCTCGTCGTTATGAAATTTGGTCAGGTCCTGACCACAATCGAACACACTCATTCTCCGCTCTCCTTCTGCTGACAAAGGCCATCGGTCAGTGCTGCGCGAAAGTGCGCCATCTCGCTTCCGGGCTTGACCGACTGAGCCCATGCGTAATCGACATCGGAGATCGCTTGACGACGAAGGGCATTGAGTACCTTCGGCCTGGCGTCATCCATGTTGCGGATGTACTTGAGGAGCTGTTCTGAGGGGCACTGTGCCGGCATACGGAATGCCAAGCTGCCGTCGCCGCGCAACTCCAGGATCTTCTTGCTCAGGTAGTCATTGCCGACAGCTTGGGAATTCAAGCTCGCGCTTATGGCATTCAGTCCGCCCTTCCACCCCAAAGCGCCGCGATATCGCCGCCAGTTGGACAACTCCTCACCACCTTGGGCAGGGAGCGCGCCAAGCATGAACAAGTGGATCGGGCGTGCCTCGTTGCGGTCACCCAGAATCTCTACGGCTTCGATCGCGCCCAGCGCTCCAGGGTTGTTCGCCCACAGTCCGCCGTCGGCGTAGACCACCCTCGCACCGCTTGCCGGCTCCTGGAGTCCTGCCAAGGCCCGCAAGATGGGCGCCGCCGTCGTAGCCATACATGCATCGACCAAGGTGCGGTTATCGTCGCGTCCATTGAGCCGCCGCAGATGGCGCGTCTTGAACACGACAGCGGCATGACGAGCCATGTCAATAGACGTCAGGGCCAGACAGATGCCCCGCGCGTCCTGAACATAGCGGAAAGTCTTGTCCTTGAAGGTGTCTTCAAGGGCACGCCGCAACGCCCCTTCACCACGCCATGTGCCAATACCCAAGAGCGGCACGACGAGTCCCAGCCAGGGCACGCGCCTCAGCCACTGATAGGGAAAGATGTGCTTGCCGTGCTTCTCGTAGAGCTGGTCGACCTTGGATAGCGGCTCGCCCGCCGCCAGGGCGGAGGCCACGATGCCGCCAGTACTGGTGCCCACGATCAGGTCGAAGCAGCGCCCCACATCCAGTTCCCTTTCGCCGCCTCCGCAAACGCGCGACGCGAACGCATGCAGGTAGGCGGCCTGATACACCCCCCGCATTCCTCCACCATCCAAGCAGAGCACCCGAAATGGCTTCATCGAAATTTTTCCTCAATTGGCTTCATGGCGGCGCGTGACGGACATGGTCTTGACCGGATTGGATATGACAGGAGTCTCACCGGTCGCGACCCGCGGCTACTTCGTCTTGGTGCGATCGACCAAGGTGTAGGTGGAGCCCCGGGACGGGGTGGGCGGGAGGGGTTCGCCCCTGACCACCGTGCGCTCGGGGCCTCGGCCACCGCGCGACCCCGTGATCTGATACTGGCCGGAGTGGGGAGCCGTCTGGCCCGGGCGCAAACCTTTGGTGTTCTTGCTCATGTCGGCCACCTCGTTTCAGTTCCAGGCAACACTTGGGGGAAGAGAAAGGCCGCTCGCAGACGGCTCCGTTACAGAGTCAGGCAACACCTCGGGCTAAAAAACGCCGCGTTTCGCGGCCGTAGTGTTACCAGCTCAGGCAACAGCTTATACTTGCCTCTGTTCAGTTACAAGCCCCCGGAGATCCAGGTGGATTTTGGCACCTACATTGCCGAGCTACGAGATAAAAAAGGCTTTAGCCTCAGAGAGTTAGAGAAGCGCGCCGGGGATCTTAGCCACGTTTACATCTGGCGACTGGAGAAGGGCGACCGTGACGCCCCCTCTCAGGAGACCCTGGACAAGCTGTTCAAGGCGCTGGAACTCAGTCCTCGGGAACAAGAGCTGGGACGCCTTTTGATACGGACCGACATGCCCGATGAACTCTTTCAAATCGCGAGGGACCAAGTGGAAATCCCCTTGAGCGACATCGAGCCTGTGGCCACCATGAGTTTTCGCGGCAATAGGCCGACCGATAAAGCTGGATGGTTACGGCTGATAGAGTTCGTCAGAGAGATCTAAGGGGGGGGCATGGACGAGTTGGTGGCCATCGGCCGTGCACGCAAACTTGTCCAAGCCATCGCCGCGCCACCAGTTGACGTTGACGCCCTGATCGCTGCGCATGGGATGGTCTACAAGGAAAGTGATCGCCTTGGCCCCGGCGAGGCGGGCAATACGCTCACCAAGGGCGGCACCACCTACATCATCGTGAATAAGCACGATGACCCTTTCCGACGCAGATTCACCGCGCTCCACGAGCTGGCCCACAACGTTCTTGACCTTCCTTCGAGACATGCCAGCGGGGTTTTGACTGATGAGCTCGAGCGCTTCTCGGGCCGCCCTCTCGAAGAAAAGATCTGCGACGTATTCGCCGCCGAATGCTTGGTCCCTGCGCACCTCATCAAGCCGTTGATCGACAATGCGCTGTTCTCGGTCGAACTGCTTATTGAACTGACAAGAATGTTCCAAGCATCCCGGCAATGCATTGCTTCCAGTTTCGTTCGAAACTCCAGGGGTCTTGTGGCCTACGTATATGCCGAGGCCGGCGTCACGCAGCACGTCATCCCTTCCGCTGCACTGCGCAACGCCGGGGTCTTCATCCAGGGCGGTATGCTGCCTCCCAACTCGGCAGCATCCAAGGCCATGCAGGCGGCTGAAGGCTTCGCAACTCAGGATCTGGACGCCGCGGACTGGAGCACGAGCGACAATGCACTTCGCTACGCCTGCTACGAAGAGGCACTGTTTGTGCCCGCTTGGAAGCAGACACACTCCTTGCTTACGTTTGAACCTATCGCCTCCAGCATCCACGCCACGGAACGAGGGGATGATTGTGATGAACTGCTACCCGAGCTGACGGGCTACCTCCCTTGGCCCAAGAGATAGCCAGCTGCGCCCCCATTCGGCAAGCAGGGCTTGCGCCTCAGGCCCCGCCCCCTTGCGCCTCGCAGATCCTCTGCTAGCCTGATCCCGTCGGCTGAGGAATGTGCAAACTTGCTGACAGTAGCGGCGGTCCTGAGCATGGGCCCGCCGCTTTTTTTTGGTTCTTCTCCCAACTGAGGGGAGAGAGGCGCACGGCCGACCCGGCAGAA
>CAZQBJ010000197.1:0-3989 GCA_964591465.1 uncultured Brevundimonas sp. | reverse complement strand
AGCCCGACAACCAACCTAAAAGGAACGGCCCCCGGAGCCTCTCCGGGGGCCGTTTCGCATTCGGGGGGCAACGCCATGAAGGACCATCTGCGCCGCGCGGTCGCCGGCATCGCCGCGGCCCTGGTCAACGAGGCCGAGTACAGCTCGATCTACGATTTCGCCGGCAAGAAGCACGCGGCCATCGCCGTGCGGGTGGTCGACGGAAAGGTCGAGGCCTACGACCGGTTTCGCCTGGTGCACATCGCCGGGCCGCTGCCCAACGGGGTCTATGACTTCGGCGACGGGGCGCACATCGAGTTTCACCGCGAGGGGGACGTTGTGAAGGGCTTCGACCACGGCTCGCAGACCTTCTACGAGGCGCGGGTCAACGGGGCCGAGGTGCAGGTCTACGACTACGAGACCGGGGCTCACCACGACTTCCGGGTGGCCTGAGACGGTTAAATCTCGCCCCGCCGGTGTCCGCGGTTGCGGAACCGGGGCGGGCGGGCGCTGTTACGCCAGTCTCACGTTAAGGACTGGTTCACCATGTTTCGCGCGATCCGCCGGGGGATCTTCATCGGCACGGTCATCGGCCTGAGCGCCTGCGCGCCGGCCTATGGGCCGGGATATCCGCCCGGCCCGGGCCAGCCGGCCCCCGGGGCGGTGGTCACGGTCGCCGGCTGCGTGCGGCCCGGCGTCGAGCGCGGCTGCCTGGTGCTGGTCGAGCCGGACGGCGGCAGCTGGGACATCGGCGCGGCCAGCCCGCGGCCCGATCCGGACCAGCCGTTCATGGTCGAGGCGACCGGGCGGGTGGCCGAGGGCCGCGCCGGCTTCTGCCAGCAGGGCCCGATCCTGACCGACGTGCAGTGGCGCTACACCGCCGTGCGCTGCGGCTGACCGGGCGATTTTGCCGCCATAGCTTGGCGTTCGGGGCCTCGGGCCTTAAGTTGGCGCCGCGGACGCCGTCTGTCGCGCCGCGCCACGGGTCTCACCCACCTCCATGTTAGCGGTCGCTATTGCCGTCGTTCTGCTCCTCGTCGTGCTGAACGGCCTCTTCGCGATGACCGAGCTTGCGGTCGTCTCCTCCCGAAAATCGAAGCTTCAGGCCCGCGCCGAACGAGGCGACCGCGGCGCGCGCGCGGCCCTGAACCTGGCCGAGGATCCGACCCATTTCCTGTCGGCGGTGCAGGTCGGCATCACCCTGATTGGCATCCTGGCCGGCGCCTACGGCCAGGCGTCGATCGCCGGCGAGCTGAACGCCCTGCTGGTCGAGGCCTTTCCGGCCATCGCGCCGTGGTCGGGCGTGCTGACCACGGCCCTGGTCGTGGTGACCATCACCTATCTGTCGCTGATCGTCGGCGAGCTGGTGCCCAAGCGGCTGGCGCTGATCTTTCCCGAGCGCATCGCCGCGGCCATGGCCGGGCCGCTGTCGCGCCTGGCGCTGATCCTGAAGCCGTTCGTGCTGTTGCTGACCGCCTCGACCTCCGGCGTGCTGAAGGTGCTGGGGGTCAAGGACCGCGACGGCTCGGACATGACCCAGGAGGAGGTCGAGACGATCCTCGCCGAGGGAACCTCCGCCGGCCTGATCGAGCCGGAGGAGCAGGAGATGATCGAGGAGATCCTGACCCTGGGCGACCGGCCGATCCGGGTGGCCATGACGCCGCGCCACGAGGTGTTCTGGATCGCCCTGGACGATCCGGCGCCGGTGCTGCGCCAGGAAATCCGCAAATGCCCCTATTCGCGTATCGTGGTGGCCCGCGACAACGACGTCGATAACCCGATCGGAGTGGTGCACAAGAAGGACCTGCTGGACGCCCTGCTGGACGACGGGAAGTTCGACGTCGAGGCGCATGTGGCCACCCCGGCGCTGATTCCGCAGACGACCTCGGTGCTCAAGGGGCTGGAGATCCTCAAGTCGACCCCGGTGCACATGGCCTTCATCGTCGACGAATACGGCTCGTTCGAAGGCGTGGTCACGGCCACCGACCTGCTGGAGATGATCGCCGGCGACTTCAACGAGAGCCACGACGAGCCGGAGCTGGGCGTGATCCAGCGCGAGGACGGCTCATGGCTGGTCGACGGCCAGACCGACCTCGAGGAGCTCAGCGACCTGCTGGGTGAGGATTTCGGCGAGGCGGACGGTTTCCACACCGTCGCCGGCCTGGTGCTGCACCAGCTGTCGCGCATCCCCGACGAGGGGGAAAGGCTCCAGCTGGGCCGGTTCGAGGTCGAGATCGTCGACATGGACGACCGGCGGATCGACAAGCTGCTGTTCCACCAGCTGATCGCCCCGCAGACCGATGCGGGGGCGGCTTCCGAAGGGTGACGGGCAGGGCGCTTCGCGTGCTTGCCTCGCGGGTTCGGCGCTGCTAAAGCGCACGGCTCCGGCGAAGGCCGCGCGCGCCGCAGGGCAACAGCTCTCCGGCGCGCTGTCCTTTGTGCGGAGGCTCTGTTCGCCGATCGGCGGGGCGGAGTCCGATAGGAGTGTAGCTCAGCTGGTAGAGCATCGGTCTCCAAAACCGAGGGCCGGGGGTTCGAGTCCCTCCACTCCTGCCATTTCCCCCTGTCGCAGCCGGGTAGCGATGCCTATGTGGCGGCGACGGGATCGAAGGTTGATGAGACGGATTGATGGCTAAGCCGAAAGGCCCCCGCGGACGCCGCGGCGGCGCAAACAAGGGTCCGGCGACGCCGGCGGTGCAGACCGTCGCGGCCGAGCCCGCGATGGCGAAGCCCAAGGTCTCGCCGATCCAGTTTCTCGGCCAGGTGCGCGCCGAGGCGCGCAAGATCACCTGGCCCAGCCGCAAGGAGACCTGGATCACCTCGGTGATGGTCTTCATCATGGTGGCCATCGCCGCCACCTTCTTCTGGATCGTCGATACCGGCCTGGGCATGGTGTTCCGGCAAGTCATCCAGATTGGCCGTTAAGGAGAGTCGCGCGTGACCGACGCAGCGCCCGAGGCCAAGCCGGCCTCGAACCCCCGCCACAAGTGGTACATCGTCCACGCCTATTCGAACTTCGAGAAGAAGGTCGCCGAGACCCTGCGCGAGCAGGCCCGGGTGCAGGGCCTGGAGGATCACTTCAGCGAGATCCTGGTGCCGACCGAGGACGTGGTGGAAATCCGCCGCGGCCGCAAGATCAACGCCGAGCGCAAGTACTTCCCCGGCTATGTGCTGGTGAAGATGGAGATGACCGACGAGGCCTATCACCTCGTCAAGAACACGCCGAAGGTCACCGGCTTTCTCGGGTCGGGGGCCAAGCCGGTCCCGGTCTCGGAGAAGGAGGTCGAGCGCATCGTCGGGGCGATCGAGGAGGGCGTCGAGCGGCCCAAGCCGACGATCCGCTTCGACATCGGCGAGATGGTCAAGGTCACCGACGGGCCCTTCGCCAGCTTCGACGGCGTGGTGGAGAGCGTCGACGAGGAGCGCTCGCGTCTGCGCGTGGCGGTCTCGATCTTCGGCCGGGCGACCCCGGTCGAGCTGGAATACGATCAGGTCGAAAAGACGGGCTGATCGCATAAGCCCCGGGGCTTCGTCCCGGGGACCAAATCCGTGGGAGGAGCGCCAACTCCGAACCACGGCTCACCGGCCCGGAGTCCGCTCCGGGCCATTGTATGGAGAGAGAAATGGCCAAGAAGATTCTCGGCTATATCAAGCTGCAGGTGCCGGCCGGCGCCGCGACCCCGTCGCCGCCCATCGGCCCGGCCCTGGGTCAGCGCGGCGTCAACATCATGGGCTTCTGCAAGGAGTTCAACGCGCGCACCGAGAAGGAAGCCAAGGGCACGCCCCTGCCGACGGTGATCACCGTCTACCAGGACAAGAGCTTCACCTTCGTCACCAAGACGCCGCCGGCGACCTGGTATCTGAAGGAGGCGGCCAAGATCAAATCGGGCGCCGGCAAGACCGGCCGCGAGTCCGTCGGCAAGATCACCCAGGCGCAGCTGCGCGAGATCGCCGAAAAGAAGATGAAGGATCTGAACGCCAACGACGTCGACGCCGCGGCGCGCATCCTC
>CAZQBJ010000196.1:0-3994 GCA_964591465.1 uncultured Brevundimonas sp. | reverse complement strand
GGAACGCGGTTGATTGATAATCTCGGGATTTGAGCGGCCCTGCCCCTCCACCGCTTCGCGGTCCCCCTCCCCACGATGTGGGGAGGAAAACGTCTTTCCTCCCCGTTCGCGTAGCCACGAGAGGTGGAGAGGCGGCGGATTGTCGGCGTCTTACCAGGCGCCCAGGGCGCGCAGTTCGCGGGCGAGGTCGGGGGGCAGGCCTTCGGCCTCGAGCACGGCCAGGTCGGCCGGCGCCTCGTGCGGCTCCAGATAGCGCCAGCCCTGGAAGGCGCGGCGCGGCTGGCCCTCGGTGCGGATCACCTCGGGCGCCAGGATGATCTCGCAGCGGCGCCGGGCGCCGTCCTCGATCGTGCGGATCTCGGCCACCGGCATGCGCGCCAGCACCGCGCCCTTGAACACCCAGAACAGCGACCCGCCGTCGAGGATCTCGTCGGCCCGCTTGGGCGTGTGCCGGGTATGCACGGTCAGCCACTGACCCTTGGCGACGCGCCGTTCGAGCGTCTCGACCCGGGCCACGCCGACGCAGAGCTTGATGAGGTGGAGAGGCATGGAGGCTGTCATCTAGCAGGCCCGGTCGCCGGCGCCAGGGCGCGCGGACCTCCAGGCCCGCGCTGCGTTGCCGCGATCACTCCGCGGCCTTCACCGTGGCCAGCACCGCGCCTTCGCCGACCTGTTCGCCGACGGTGACCGCCACCGTATCGACCACCCCGTCGAAGGGGGCGACGAGGGCGTGCTCCATCTTCATGGCTTCCAGCACCACGACGGGGGCGCCCTTTGCCACCTTGTCGCCGGCTGTGGCCGGCACGGCGACGATCTTGCCCGGCATGGGGGCGCGCAGCGAACCGTCCGAGGCCGGCCCGGCGCTGCCTTCGGCCTGGTGCGTCGCGGGTTCGAAGGTCCAGGCCTGGCCGTCGTGAAACAGCACGGGCTCGTCGACCACGCGGCCAAGCTCCCGATCCGGCTTGCCGTCGCGCATCAGGGTGACGCCGCCGGTCAGGACGTAGGCCTCGACGGTCGTGTCTTCGAGGTCGACGCACCAGGTGCTGCCGTGCAGACCGGGCGTCGGCCGGCCCTCGATCAGGGCGCCGTTGAGCCGGGCCTGCTGCGGCGCGGCCACGCCGCCGTTCATGCGGAAGCCGTAGAGGCCTGACGCGGTCGGCGCCCAGGGCTCGCCGCCGCGGCCGGGACGGTCGGAGGGGCGCACCCATTCCTCGTCATGGTGGGCGTCCGACGCCAGCACGGCCAAGGCCGCGGCGCGGATTTCGGCGGGCGGCTCGATCGCCGTCAGCGCCGTCTCCTCGGCGGCGATGAAGCCCGTGTCGACGTCGCCCGCGACGAAGCGCGGGTGTTCGAGGCAGCGCTTGAGGAAGGCCGCGTTGGCCTTGACCGGCCACACCTCGACCTGGGCGCAGGCCTCGGCCAGTTCCGCCGCCGCGGCCTCGCGCGTGTCGGCGTGGACGATCAGCTTGGCGATCATCGGGTCGTAGAACTGGCTGACCTCGCTGTCCCAGGTCACCCCGGTGTCGACGCGGATGTCCTCGGGCAGGCGGATGTGCTCCAGCGTCCCGATAGAGGGCAGGAAGCCGTTGGCCGGATCCTCGGCGTAGAGGCGCGCCTCCATGGCCCAGCCGTTGAGCGGGATGTCGTCCTGCTTGAGCGGGATCGGCTCGCCGGCGGCGACGCGCAGCTGCCATTCGACCAGGTCGACGCCGGTGATGGCCTCGGTGACCGGGTGCTCGACCTGCAGCCGGGTGTTCATCTCCATGAACCAGATGCGGTCGGCCTTCAGGCCCTCGGAGGCGTCGGCGATGAATTCGATGGTGCCGGCGCCGACGTATTTCACGGCCTTGGCCGCGCGCACGGCGGCGGCGGTGACGGCCGCGCGGGTGGCGGCGTCCATGCCGGGGGCGGGGGCCTCCTCGATGACCTTCTGGTGGCGCCGCTGCAGCGAGCAGTCGCGCTCGTGCAGATGGACGACATGGCCCTGGCTGTCGCCGAACACCTGCACCTCGATGTGGCGCGGGCGGGTGATGTATTTCTCGATCAGGACGCGCGGGTCGCCGAAGGAGGACTGGCCCTCGCGCTGGGCCGAGGCGAGGCCGTCGGCGAAGTCCTCGGCCCGGTCGACCTTCTTCATGCCCTTGCCGCCGCCGCCGGCGACCGCCTTGATCAGCACCGGATAGCCGATGGCGTCGGCCTCCTTGCGCAGGCGCTCCGGCGACTGGTCGTCGCCGAGATAGCCGGGGGTGACCGGCACGCCGGCCTCGATCATCAGAGCCTTGGCGGCGTCTTTCAGGCCCATGGCGCGGATGGCGGCGGGCGGCGGGCCGATCCAGACCAGACCGGCGGCCATGACGGCCTCGGCGAAGTCGGCGTTCTCGGACAGGAAGCCGTAGCCCGGGTGGATGGCCTCGGCGCCCGTTTGCTTCGCGGCGGCCAGCACCTTGTCGGCGTCGAGGTAGGATTCGCGGGCCGGGGCCGGGCCGATCAGCACCGCCTCGTCGGCCTCGCGCACGTGCAGGGCGTCGGCGTCGGCTTCCGAATAGACGGCGATGGTGCGCAGGCCCATGCGGCGGGCGGTGCGGAACACGCGACAGGCGATCTCGCCGCGATTGGCGACCAGGACGGATTTGAACATGGAGCGGTTCTAGAGGCGAGAACCGAAGGGTGGCTAGTGATTCGTGAGTCGTGATTCGTGAGTGGCGGAGGCTCTGAACGAGTCACGAGTCACGATTCACCGCTCACGCCTACTCGGCCCAGTTGGGTTTGCGCTTGCCGAGGAAGGCGCGGACGCCCTCCTGCCCCTCGGGGCTGACCCGGGCGCGGGCGATGCGCCGGGCGGTGTCCTCCATCAGCCCGTGATCCAGCCGGTGGTGGGCCACGGCGTGCACCAGCCGCTTGGCGTCGCCGACGGCTCCCGGGGCGCAGGCGGTCATGGTCTGGGACAGGGCGTCGATGAAGCCCTGGATCTGGCCGGCGTCGGGCAGGATGTTGTCGATCAGGCCGATCCTCTCGGCGTGCTCGGCGGTGAACAGGGCGGCGGTGCCGAACAGGGCGCGGGCCCGGCGCGGGCCGACCGCCTCGACCACATACGGGGCGATGGTCGCCGGGATCAGGCCCAGCCGGACCTCGGAGAAGGCGAATTTGGCGTCCCGCGTCGCCGCCGCCATGTCGCAGGCGGCGACCAGACCGGCGCCGCCGCCCATGGCCGCGCCCTCGACGAGGGCGACGGTCAGGGCCGGCACGTCGTGCAGCGCCTTGAGCATGCGGGCCAGGGCCATGGCGTCATCGCGGTTTTCCGCCTCGGACCACTCGACCGAGCGGGCCATCCACTCCAGGTCCGCCCCGGCGCAGAAGAAGCCGCCGGCCCCGCGGATGAACACCACCCGCACATGGTCGGCGCCGTGCAGGGTCTCGAAGGCCTGGGTCAGGGCGCCGATGGTCGCGGCGTCGAAGGCGTTCTTCTTCTCGGGCCGGTTGAGGGTCACGAAGGCGACGCCCGAGGGGCTGGCGTCCAGCAACACCGGGCCGCTCTCGAGGTTGAACTCGGCGTCCCCGCCGACCGCCAGCGGATGCGCGATCCGGTTGATCTGCGCCGCCTCGCCGGGGGTGATGTCCAGCGCATTGAGGTCGGCGTCGTCGGGCTTGGCCATGATGGTCTCCTGCAGCTGTCGTCGTATAACGCGTTCGGCCCCGAACGGAACACGGAGACCTCGCCGATGGCGACCAGCGCAGCCGACCGCATCCGCCGGACCAGCGTGGCCAGCGTCTATGTCCACTATCTGGCCAAGGCGGAGAAGAAGGGACGGGGCAAGGCCGAGGTGGACGAGGTGATCCGCTGGCTGACCGGCTATTCGCAGGCCCAGCTGGAGGCGCTGCTGGCGGCCGGGACGACGTTCGAGGCGTTCTTCGCCGAGGCGCCGGCGATGAACCCGAACCGCTTCCTGATCACCGGCGTGATCTGCGGCTACCGCGTCGAGGAGATCGAGGACCC
>CAZQBJ010000195.1:0-4033 GCA_964591465.1 uncultured Brevundimonas sp. | reverse complement strand
CGCCTTCCAGCTCCATCCGCCAGTTGGGGTTGAAGCGGTAGCCCAGACGGGCCAGCGCCAGCCAGCCGCCGTCCGGGCTGGCTTCCCAGTCCCAGTCCACCGGACCGCCGTGGGTGGTTTCGATATCGTCGGCCCAGTGACCGCCGACGTCCACGGCCCCGTACCAGCCGTCCGGTTCAGCCGAGGCGCCCGTCGCCGCGAAAAGCACGGAAACGGCGGCGCCAGCGAGAAGCTTCAACCTCATAGTGACCTCGTTCTGAAAAACCTGTTGCCCAAAAAGCCCCGAACGCCGTCTTGCAGGCGCTCGACGGCAACGAACGGCTTGCGCCGCCGGGGGTTCCGCCCATTTCGCCGCAAATGTGACGACTGTGGCGCCGTTCCAACACATTGCGCGGTCGCCGGTTCCCCGCGAGGGACCGCGCGCGCTTGCCCGACGCCCCCGCGCGGCGATAGGACGAAGCGCCGGCAAGGCGTGGGCGTCCGCCATGGGCGTCGCGGCCGTCCCGGCGTCCTCGAGCCACGCCCCACGGGGGCAAGGAGCCTGTTTCCCATGCGCGAAGCGGTCATCGTATCGACGGCGCGCACGCCGATCGGCCGGGCCTATCGCGGGGCCTTCAACGACACCCAGGCCCAGCAGCTGGGCGGTCACGCCATCCGCCACGCGGTGGAGCGCGCCGGGGTCGACCCGGCCGAGATCGAGGACGTAGTGATGGGCGCCGCCCTGCAGCAGGGCTCGACCGGCACCAACATCGGCCGCCAGGCCGCGCTGGCCGCCGGCCTGCCGGCGACCACCGCCGGCATGAGCCTGGACCGGCAGTGCGCCTCGGGCCTGATGGCCATCGCCACGGCGGCGAAGCAGGTCGTTCACGACGGCCAGATCGTCGCCGTCGGCGGCGGGCTGGAGTCGATCTCCCTGGTGCAGAACCAGAACATGAACCTGTTCCGCTTCCAGGACCCCGATCTCAAGGCGCTGCACCCGCACATCTACATGTCGATGCTGGAGACGGCCGAGGTCGTCGCCGAGCGCTACGGGATCAGCCGCGAGGCCCAGGACGAATACGCCCTGCAGTCCCAGCAGCGCACCGCCCGGGCCCAGGCCGAGGGGCGGCTCGACGCCGAGATCGCGCCGATGACCACCACCATGCAGGTCGTCGACAAGGCCACCGGCCAGGCCTCGGCCAAAGAGGTCACCCTGGCGAAGGACGAGGGCAACCGCCCCGACACCACGCTTGAGGGCCTGTCGGCGCTGAAGCCGGTGTTCGGCGGCGGCGAGAAGATCCAGCAGGGCCGCTTCATCACCGCCGGCAACGCCAGCCAGCTGTCGGACGGCGCCTCGGCCTCGGTGATCATGGAGGCGAAGGAGGCCGAGCGCCGCGGCCTGACGCCGCTGGGCGCCTTCCGCGGCATGGCCGTCGCCGGCTGCGAGCCGGACGAGATGGGCATCGGCCCGGTCTTCGCCGTGCCCCGCCTGCTGGAGCGCCACGGCTTGACCGTCGACGACATCGGCATCTGGGAGCTGAACGAGGCCTTCGCCGTGCAGGTGATCTACTGCCGCGACCGGCTCGGCATTCCGGACGACCGGCTGAACGTCTCGGGCGGGGCCATCTCGATCGGCCACCCGTATGGCATGTCCGGCGCCCGGATGACCGGCCATGTGCTGATCGAGGGCAAGCGGCGCGGCGCGAAGTACGGCGTCGTCACCATGTGCGTCGGCGGCGGCATGGGGGCGGCGGGCCTGATCGAGATCTACTGACCGGTCAGCCGCGCCCATCACGGACAGGAGGCCGAACCGTTGTGCGGTTCGGCCGCGGCGCGGCGGGTCTGATCGCGATCTACCGAGGCGTCGCCGCGATCGCCGCCGGCGGAGCGCCGGCCTCGGGCGCCGCGCCGCCGGCGGCCCGCAGGGCGGCGACGAAATTGTCGCGCCACAGGGACACGTCCGAGCGGCGCACCGCCTCCATCAGCGCGGTCCAGCGGGCGATCCGCTCGTCCAGCGGCATGGTCAGGGCCCGCTTGATCGCGTCCGACAGCTCCTCGCGGCTGAACGGATTGACGATCAGGGCGTCGGTCAGCTCCTCGGCCGCGCCGGCGAAGCGCGACAGCACCAGCACCCCGGGATCCTCCGGGTTCTGGGCGGCGATATATTCCTTGGCCACCAGGTTCATGCCGTCGCGCAGCGGCGTGACCAGCCCGACCCGGGCGGCCCGATAGATCCCGGCCAACTGGTCGCGCCGGTAGTTGCGGTTGACGTAGCGGATCGGCGACCAGTCCATGTCGGCGTACTCGCCGTTGATCCGCCCGGCCAGGGCGTCGAGCCGGGCGCGGATCTCCTGATAGGCGTCGACCTGGTCGCGCGAGATCGGGGTGACCTGCAGCAGGAACACCTCGCGGTGGAAGTCCGGGTTGTCGGCGAGGAACTGCTCATAGCCGAGCAGCCGCTCCTCCAGCCCCTTGGAGTAGTCGAGCCGGTCCACCCCGACGATCATCGAACGGAACGCCGACGAGGCCGCCATGCGGTCGTAGGTGCGCACGCCCATGCGCGAGTTGCCGGCGGCCACGAAACCCTCGACGTCGATGCCGATGGGGAAGGCGCCGCCCTCCACCCGCCGGCCGAAGCACTCCATGGTCGAGGAACCGATCAGCCGGCCGCCGGCCTCGGATACCACATAGTCACGCAGCAGGTCGAACCACTCGCGGGTGTGGAAACCCAGCAGGTCGTAGGCGAACATCGACTCCACCAGCCGCCGGTGGTGCGGCAGGGTCACCAGCAGCTGCCGCGCCGGCCACGGCACGTGCAGGAAGAAGCCCATCCGGTTCTTCAGACCGAGCCGCCGCAGGTCCCGGGCCAGCGGAATCATGTGGTAGTCGTGGACCCAGATGATGTCGTCCGGCCGGATCAGCGGGGCCAGCACCTCGGCGAACCGCCGGTTCACCCGCTCGTAGCCCTCGCCGTAGGACCGCTCATAGGCGGTCAGGTCGACCCGATGGTGAAACAGCGGCCACAGGGTCTTGTTGGCGTACCCGTTATAGTACTCGTCGACGTCCTGCCGCTCGAGGTCGACGGTGGCCACGGTGACCCCGCCGGCCTCCTGGATGTTCAGCTCGCCGGTGAAGGTCTCGGCGGTCTCCCCGCTCCAGCCGAACCAGACGCCGTCGTACTTGCGCAGGGCCGCGGCCATGGCCGTGGCCAGGCCGCCGACCGCCGCGGCGCCCGAATCCTTCGGCACATTGACCCGGTTGGAAACGACGATCAGCCGGCTCATCGCACCGACGACCACGGGCGGCTGAGCAGGACCGCGCAGTTGATGCCGACCAGCGAATAGGTTTGCGGGTAGTTGCCCCACAGCTCCCCGGTGTCCACCGCGATATCCTCCGACAACAGGCCCGCGTGGGTCCGGCGGGCGAGCATCTCCTCGAAGATGGTGCGCGCCTCCTCGGTCCGCCCGTTCAGGTGCAGGGCCTCGATGAACCAGAAGGTGCAGAAGTTGAACGCCGTCTCCGGCTCGCCGAAATCGTCCGGCTCGACGTAGCGGAACAGATAGGGGCCCCGCTTCAGGTCCCGTTCGATGGCCGCGAAGGTGGCCTGCTGGCGCGGATCGTCCGGGTCGAGGAAGCCCAGGTCGACCAGCTGCAGCAGCGAGGCGTCCAGCTCGCGCCCGCCGAAGCTGGCGGCGTAGCGGCCCTCCTCGGCCACGAAGGCCTCGGCCTCGATCCGGTCGCGGATGGTCCGGGCCCGCCCGCTCCAGACCTCCGCCCGGTCCGGCAGGCCCAGCATCTGCGCCGCCTTGGCCAACCGGTCGCAGGCGGCCCAGCACATGACCGCCGAATAGACGTGCACCCGCGCGATGGTGCGGAACTCCCAAAGGCCGGCGTCCGGCTGGTCGAACACGGCGAAGGCCCGTTCGCCGACCTTCTCCAGCGCGCGGAAGTCCTCGACCCCGCCCAGCCGCAGCATGCGCTGGTCGTAGAACGACTGGACCAGCGGCAGGACGATCTGGCCGTAGACGTCGTGCTGGTGGTGCTCGTGGGCCTG
>CAZQBJ010000194.1:0-4034 GCA_964591465.1 uncultured Brevundimonas sp. | reverse complement strand
TGGGTCACCTGCTTCACGGCCTTGATGATCTTGTCCACGGACGGCAGCGACAGCGCCTCCAGATTGGCGGCGTACGGCAGCGGCACGTCCTCCTGATGCACCCGCAGCGGCGGCGCGTCGAGCCAGTCGAAGGCGTGCTCGACCACCCGGGCGCAGACCTCGGCGCCCACGCCCATCGGGCCCCAGCCTTCCTCGACCGAGACCAGCCGGTTGGTCTTCTTGACGCTGTCGACGATCGTCTCGTGGTCCAGCGGACGCAGGGTGCGCAGGTCGATCACCTCGCACTGGATGCCGTCCTCCGCCAGTTGCTCGGCGGCCTTGAGCGCCAGGCCGACCATCCGGCTGTGAGCGGTCAGGGTGACGTCGGTCCCCTGGCGGCGCACCTTGGCCTTGCCGATCGGCACGACCCAGTCCTCGAGCTCGGGAATGTCGAACTCGACCCCGTACATCATCTCGTGTTCGAGGAAGACGATCGGGTTCGGGTCGCGGATGGCCGCCTTCAGCAGGCCCTTGGCGTCGGCCGCGTCATACGGCGCGATCACCTTCAGCCCCGGGATCTGGGCGTACCAGGCCGAGAAGTCCTGGCTGTGCTGGGCGGCCACGCGGCTGGCGGCGCCGTTGGGCCCGCGGAACACGATCGGGCAGCGGATCTGGCCGCCGGACATGTACAGCGTCTTGGCCGCCGAGTTGATGATCTGGTCGATGGCCTGCATGCCGAAGTTCCACGTCATGAACTCGACGATCGGCTTCAGCCCGGCCATGGCCGCGCCGACGCCGAGGCCGGCGAAGCCGTGCTCGGTGATCGGGGTGTCGACCACCCGGCGGTCGCCGAACTCGTCCAGCAGGCCGCGGCTCACCTTGTAGGCCCCCTGGTACTGGGCGACTTCCTCGCCCATCAGGAAGACGTTCTTGTCGCGCCGCATCTCCTCGGCCATGGCGTCGCGCAGGGCGTCGCGGACGGTGATCTTGACCAGCTTCGCGTCGGCCGGAATTTCCGGATCCTTCAGCTCGACCTTCGGAGTCACCGGCGCGGGGCCCTCGCCCTCGGGCTGGGGCTCGGCCGCCTCGGGCGCGGTCTTTTCCGGATCGCCGGCCTTCTCCGCCTTCGGGGCCTCGGTCGGCGCCGACGGGGTCGCGGCCGCGCCGCCCTCCCCCTTCAGCCGGGCGATAGGCGCGTTGACCTTCACCCCCTCGGTCCCTTCGGCGACCAGGATTTCCTCGATCACGCCCTCGTCGACCGCCTCGACCTCCATGGTCGCCTTGTCGGTCTCGATCTCGGCGATCACGTCGCCGGCGGCGACCGTGTCACCCGCCTTGACGTGCCACTTGGAGAGAGTCCCCTCCTCCATGGTGGGCGACAGCGCCGGCATCAGAATGTCGGTCACGATCAGGCCTCCACGTAGACGTCGGTGTAGAGCTCGGACGGGTCCGGCTCCGGGCTTTCCTGGGCGAACTGCACGACCTCGGCGACGATCGCCTTGATCTCCTCGTCGACCGCCTTGATCTCGGCCTCGTCGACTTTCGCCTGGCTCATCAGGCCGCGGATCAGATCCAGCGGGTCGCGGGTCTTCTTGACCTCGTCGACCTCTTCCTTGGTCCGGTACTTGGCCGGATCGCTCATCGAGTGACCGCGATAGCGATAGGTCTTCACCTCGAGGATGAACGGCCCGCCGCCCTCGCGCGCCCGCTTGACCGCCCGGGCCACCGCGTCGCGCACGGCCAGCACGTCCATGCCGTCGACCTGTTCGCCGGGGATGCCGAAGCTGGCCCCGCGCTGGCTCAGGTCCGTGGTCGAGGAGGCCCGCTCAATGGCGGTGCCCATGGCGTACTGGTTGTTCTCGATGATGTAGATGGCCGGCAGCTTCCACAGCTGGGCCATGTTGAAGCTCTCGTAGACCTGGCCCTGGTTGGCCGCCCCGTCGCCGAAATAGACGAAGGCCACGTTGTCGTTGCCGCGATACCGGTTGGCGAAGGCCAGGCCGGTGCCGAGGCTGACCTGGGCCCCGACGATGCCGTGGCCGCCGAAGAAGCCGGTCGGCACGTCGAACATGTGCATCGAGCCGCCCTTGCCCTTGGACGAGCCGCCGGCCCGGCCGGTCAGCTCGGCC
Organism: uncultured Brevundimonas sp.; assembly: GCA_964591465.1. Lineage (GTDB taxonomy): Bacteria > Pseudomonadota > Alphaproteobacteria > Caulobacterales > Caulobacteraceae > Brevundimonas. The sequence goes on along the minus strand of CAZQBJ010000194.1, from coordinate 1,926 downwards.
ATGACCTCCTTCGGATCCATGCCGCAGGCCAGCATGTGGCCATGGTCCCGATAGCCGGTGATGATCTGGTCGCCGGGCTTGAAGGTCTGCTGGACGCCGACCGCGACCGCCTCCTGGCCGATGTACAGGTGGCAGAAGCCCCCGATCAGCCCCATGCCGTACAGCTGGCCCGCCCGCTCCTCGAAGCGGCGGATCAGCAGCATCTCGCGGTAGAAGGCGAGCAGTTCGGCCTTGTCGAGTCCGGACCGGGCGCCGCGGCCTGTTCCGGTCGAGCTTTTCTGTCCAGATTTCTGGGCGGCGGCTTTCGCCATCCGGCTTCCTCCCCGGCATCTCCGGCCAGACGCGCCGGACTCAGGTGTCGTAACGGAAAGCGGCTTTAGCAGCCTTCGTTCCCGAAACCAAAGCCGTGGCGCTCAGGAAGTGGCTGTTTCGGTCCGATCGACCCGGATCACGTAGTCGCGCGGGTCGGCGAAGCCCAGAATGACCCGCGCGCGCTCCTCCAGAAGATCGCGCGACAGGCTGTCGGTGCGCAGGTAGCGGACGCGGACCTCGAGGTCCTCGCGCTGTTCGGTCAGGGCGGCCAGTTCGGCCTGGCGCTGGGCCAGCAGGCGGTCCCGTTCGGCCCCGCCCAGCAGGCCGCGCTCGCCGGTCAGGGCCTGCACGCCGAAATACACGATCAGCAGCAGGAGAATGGCCGAGGGCAGATAAGGCCGTACGCTGTCGGACACCGGAAACGCCCTTTCTGAGCGCCTGAACACGATTCATTAAGCTTGCAGGGAAAATGCCTAACAAACCGTAGCTTGACCGTAGTCCTTGGCGCCTCCGGCGGGCCGGCGGCCGCCCTACCCCAGCAGCATCCCGGCGCCGGCGTAGATCGCCTGGTCGCCCAGCATCTCCTCGATGCGCAGCAGCTGGTTGTACTTGGCCGCGCGGTCCGAGCGGGCCAGCGAGCCGGTCTTGATCTGCCCGCAGTTGGTGGCCACCGCCAGGTCGGCGATGGTCGCGTCCTCGGTTTCGCCCGAGCGGTGGCTCATGACCGCCGTATAGCCGGCGCGGTGAGCCATATCGACCGCATCCAGGGTCTCCGAAAGCGTGCCGATCTGGTTGACCTTGATCAGGATCGAGTTGGCCAGCGCCTCGCCGATGCCGGCCGACAGGCGGGCCGGGTTGGTCACGAACAGGTCGTCGCCGACAAGCTGAACCTTGTCCCCCAGCCGCTCGGTCAGCAGCTTCCAGCCCTCGAAGTCATCCTCGGCGCAGCCGTCCTCGATCGACACGATGGGGAACCGCTGCACCAGGTCGGCCAGGTAGTCGACCATGCCGCCCTGGTCGAGGTTTTTTCCTTCGCCGACAAGGGCGTACTTGCCGTCCTTGAAGAATTCGGTCGAAGCGACGTCCAGCCCCAGGTGGAAGTCCTCCCCCGCCAGGTAGCCGGCCGCCTGTCCGGCCTTCATGATGAAGCCCAGCGCCTCGTCGGCCGAGGCCAGGTTGGGCGCGAAGCCGCCTTCGTCGCCAACATTGGTGTTGTGCCCGGCGTCCTTCAGGGCCGCCTTCAGGGCGTGGAAGATCTCCGCGCCCATGCGCAGGCCTTCGGAGAAGGTCTCGGCGCCGGTCGGCAGGATCATGAACTCCTGGATGTCGATCGGATTGTCGGCGTGGGCCCCGCCGTTGATGATGTTCATCATCGGGGTCGGCAGCACCCGGGCCGAGACGCCGCCGACGTAGCGGTACAGCGGCAGGCCGGCCGACACGGCGCTGGCCTTGGCGCAGGCCAGCGACACCCCGAGGATGGCGTTGGCCCCCAGCCGGCCCTTGTTCTCGGTGCCGTCCAGCTCGATCAGGGCGGCGTCGATGCGGCGCTGGTCCTCGGCGTCCATGCCCGACAGGGCGTCGAAGATTTCGCCGTTGACCGCGTCGACCGCCTTC
>CAZQBJ010000193.1:0-4053 GCA_964591465.1 uncultured Brevundimonas sp. | reverse complement strand
GGCCGCGACCAGGGGCGTTCGGATAAGGGCGCGCAACATGCCGGGCCTCCCGTGGCGACGGCTCAGCTTAACGCCGCCGGCCCGCGCCGCCCAGCCAGGATCGGCGTCAGGCGTCGACCTTGATCACGCCGCGACGGATCTGGTCCAGTTCGATGGAGTCGAACAGGGCCTGGAAATTGCCTTCGCCGAAGCCCTCGTTGCCCTTGCGCTGGATGATTTCGAAGAAGATCGGGCCGAACAGGTTCTGGGTGAAGATCTGCAGCAGCAGGCCGTCCTGGTCGTTGCCGTCGATCAGGATGCGGTTCTTGCGCATCCGCTCGACGTCCTCGCCGTGGCCGGGGATCCGCTTGTCGATCAGGTCGAAATAGGTCTCGATGGTGTCCTGGAAATCGACGCCGCGGGCCTTGAGCGTCTCGACCGTCTCGAAGATGTCGCGCACGCCCAGGGCCAGGTGCTGGATGCCCTCGCCGTTGTACTCGCGGATGAACTCCTCGATCTGCGACTGCTCGTCCTTGGACTCGTTCAGCGGGATGCGGATCTTGCGGTCCGGGGCGATCATCGCCTGGCTGACCAGTCCGGTCGCCTGGCCCTTGATGTCGAAGTACTTCTGCTCCTCGAAGTCGAACACCTTGCCGTAGAAGCCCGACCAGGTGCGCATCTGGCCGCGGCGCACGTTGTGGGTCAGGTGGTCGAGGTACAGCATGCCGACCTCGTTCTCGGCCTCCTTCTCCGCCCCGGGCAGGGGCGTCCAGTCCTTCCACACCTCGTCCTTCTCGACCACGTACAGCAGCGAGCCGCCGATCCCCTCGAGGGTCCGGCCGCCGTCGCCCATCACCCCGCCGGAGGCCGCGCGGGTCGCGCCGCGCGACAGGGCCAGGTCGAAGGCCTTCTGCGCGTCGGCCACGCGGAAGCCCATGCCGTTGGCCGAACCGCCGTGCAGGTCGCGGAACTCGGCCGCCTGGCCGGTCGGCTCGCGGTTCAGCAGGAAGGTGATGTCGTTCTGCTTGTAGCGGATGATGTCGCGGGTCGGGTGTTTCGACACCGCGGTGAAGCCGAGCTTCTCGAAGGTGGCGGCCATGCCCTCGGGGTCGGGGCTGGTGAATTCGACAAACTCGAAGCCGTCGGTGCCCATGGCGTTGGTCGCGTCGGTCATGGGGAGTCTCCTGAACAGGGCGATCTGAAAGTTGGGCGGAACCTAATGGGGCGGACGGCGGAGTCCAAGGGCGGGCCGACCGTTTCGCGTTCGACAGGTGACGGCGCGGGCCGAACCCTGCTAGCGGAGGCGGGGGCGTCACCTCGCGAGCAGCCGTGATCAGAAACCTCTACGACTGGGTCATGCGACAGGCGCGCTCGCCGCACGCGACGCCGGCGCTGGCGGCCGTGTCGTTCGCCGAAAGCTCGATCTTTCCGGTGCCGCCGGACGTGATGCTGGCCCCGATGGTGCTGGCCCGGCCCGAGCGGGCCTATTTCTACGCCGCGGTGTGCACCCTGGCCTCGGTGCTGGGCGGGGTGCTGGGCTACGCCATCGGCTATTTCCTGACCGACGTCGGCATGTGGCTGCTGCGGCTGGCCGGCCACGCCGAGGGGCTGGCCGAGTTCCAGGCCTGGTTCGCCGACTGGGGCGTGTGGGTCATCCTGATCAAGGGGCTGACGCCGATCCCGTACAAGCTGGTGACCATCGCCTCGGGCCTGGCCGAGTTCAGCTTCACCATCTTCCTGGCCGCCTCGATCTTGACCCGCGGCGGCCGGTTCTTCCTCGTCGCCTTCGTGCTGAAGACCTTTGGCCCGGCCATGCTCGAGATGGTCGAGCGGCGGCTGATCACCTTCACCGTCGCCGCGCTGGTGGTGCTCGCGGCCGGCTTTCTCGCCCTGAGGCTGCTGTGAGCCGGCGCGATTGGCGCGCGGCGGCCCCGGCGGTAAGACTGGCGCCGTGATGACCGCGCTGCGCACCCTGACCCGCTGGTGGACCGCCTTCGCCCTGGCCGCCTCGGTCGCCCTGCTGGGCGCCGCCCACGCCTTCGAGCGGTTCGGCGGCCTGGCCCCGTGCAACCTGTGCCTGAAGCAGCGCGAGGTGCTGTGGGCGGCGATCGCCATCGCGGCCCCGGCCACCCTGTGGGCCCTGGTCAGCCGCTCGCGCCGGGGCACGCCGCGCATCGCCGGATTCCTGCTGTTCGCGGTGTTCGCCACCGGGGCGATCACCGCCGGCTACCACGCCGGGGGCGAGCTGGACTGGTGGGCCCTGCCGGCGACCTGCAGCGGGGCCGTCGGGCCGATCGACCTGTCGGCCCTGGCCGCCCTGGCCTCCGGGACCGCCCCGCCGACCCGGGCCCCGATGTGCGATGCGGTGGTCTGGAGTTTCGGGGGACTGTCGATGGCCGGCTGGAACGCGGTCATCTCCATCTGGCTGGCCGGCTTCTCGCTGGCCGCCGCCATGCGACCGAGAGACGCCCGTGCCCCGAAACCCTGACGCCCGCATCCCGCTGCCGCGCCCCGGCGTCGGGGCGATGAAGGCCCGCCTGGGCGAGCTGCTGCGCGTCGACCACGCCGGGGAGCTGGCGGCGGTGCAGATCTACCGCGGCCAGCGGGCGGTGTTCGACGGGGCCCCGGGGCGCGAGACGATCGCCGCCGATCTGGCCGAGATGGAGGCCCAGGAGGCCGAGCATCTGAAGCGGTTCGACGACATCCTGACCCAGCGGCGGGTGCGGCCGACCCTGCTGGCCCCGGTGTGGCGCGCGGCCGGCTACGCCCTGGGCGCCGGCACCGCCCTGCTGGGCGAAAAGGCGGCCCACGCCTGCACGGAGGCGGTCGAGAGCGTGATCGAGCAGCATTACGCCGACCAGATCGCCGAGGTGGCCGAGCGCGAGCCGGAGCTGGCCGCCGAGCTGACCCGCTTCCGCGAGGAGGAGCTGGCCCACCACGACCATGCGGTCGAGCACGGGGCCCGCGAGGCGCCGGCCTACGGCCTGCTCAGCGCCGTGATCCGCACCGGCTGCCGGGCGGCGATCAAGATCAGCGAGAAGATCTAGGCCGCCTTGCGCCGGCCGCGACCGGCCGCCGGCGCCTCGGGCGGCGCGCTTTCGAACAGTTCGGCCAGCTTCTCGACCATGGCCCCGGCCAGCTGCTCGACATCGACCAGGGTGACCGCGCGGCGGTACCAGCGGGTCACGTCGTGGCCGATGCCGATGGCGATCAGCTCGACCGGCGAGCGGCCCTCGATATGGGCGATCACCTGGCGCAGATGCTTGTCCAGGTACAGCGGCGGGTTGGCCGACTGGGTCGAGTCGTCGACCGGCGAGCCGTCGGAGATGACCATCAGGATGCGACGCGCCTCGGGGCGGGCCAGCAGCCGGTCGTGGGCCCAGGTCAGGGCTTCGCCGTCGATGTTCTCCTTCAGCAGCCCCTCGCGCATCATCAGCCCGAGGTTCTTGCGGGTGCGCCGCCAGGGGGCGTCGGCCGCCTTGTAGATGATGTGCCGCAGGTCGTTCAGCCGCCCCGGGTTGGGCGGCTTGCCGGCGCTGATCCACGCCTCGCGGCTCTGGCCCCCCTTCCACGCCCGGGTGGTGAAGCCGAGGATCTCGACCTTGACCCCGCAGCGCTCCAGCGTGCGGGCCAGGATGTCGGCGCACACCGCCGCGACCATGATCGGCCGCCCGCGCATCGAGCCGGAATTGTCCAGCAGCAGGGTCACCACCGTGTCGCGGAACGGGCTCTCGCTCTCGGCCTTGAACGACAGCGGCGAGGTCGGGTCGACGATCACCCGGGTCAGGCGGGCGGTGTCCAGCACGCCCTCCTCGAGGTCGAACATCCAGCTGCGGTTCTGCTGGGCCATCAGCCGGCGCTGCAGCCGGTTGGCCAGCCGCGCGACCACGTTGGACAGGGCCGACAACTGCTGGTCCAGCAGGCTGCGCAGCCGGGCCAGCTCGGCCGGGTCGCACAGTTCGGCCGCGTCGATGGTCTCGTCGAAGCCGGCGGTGAACACCCGGTAGCGGTCCGGATCGCCCGCCTCGCCGCCCTCGGCCGCCTGGGCCAGGGCCCCTTCGCCCGGCTCGGGCG
>CAZQBJ010000192.1:0-4080 GCA_964591465.1 uncultured Brevundimonas sp. | reverse complement strand
CCGAGATGACGCCGATCGACCCGTCGGTCGGCGAGTTCCGGGTGCATTACGCGGGCTTCTTCGATCCGGGCTTCGGCGTCGACGAGGCGAAGGGCGCCGGCTCGCGCGCGGTGCTGGAGGTGCGCACCCACGACACGCCGTTCCTGCTGGAGGACGGCCAGATCATGGCCCGGCTGGTCTATGAGCCGCTGACCCGGCGGCCGACCCGGCTGTATGGCGAGGGCGGCTCGCACTACCAGAGCCAGGGCCTGAAGCTGTCCAAGCATTTCGCGCCCTGGCGCTGATCTGACAATGATCCTTGACCAAATGACAAGGACGGTTGACATCGGCCCAGCGGGTCGGTAAAGCGTCCTTGTCATCTGGACAAGGAGGCTTGACATGACGGCCACGCCAAGACCCCGCGGACCGGGCAGCGCCGCCCGCATCGGGATCCTGCTGATCGCCACCATGGCGGGCGGAATCGCGGTGGGCGCGATCTACGCCGGCCTCGAGGCCGCCGGCGCCGTGCCCGGCCCGCTGGTCGCCATCCTGGCCCTGGTGGTTCTGTTCGGCCTGATGATCGCCGGCACCCTCTGGTGGTGGCGCCGGGCCGACGAGGCGGTGCGCGAGGCTCACAAATGGGCCTGGTACTGGGGCGGCTCGGTCGGCATGTGCGTCGGCCTGGGCGCGGTGATGCTGGCCAATATCTACGGCCGCGACGCGCCGATCCCGGACGGCATGTCCATGGCCGACGTCCTGAGCGTCGGCGCGATGATCACCCTGGCTCCCATGCTGATCGGCTACCTCGTCGCCTGGATCGCCTGGTGGTTCGCGATGAGGCGCTGAACATGGAGAACCACCTGAAAGTCCTGCGCGCCGAACGAGACTGGAGTCAGGCGGAGCTGGCGGCGCGACTGGGCGTCTCGCGCCAGACCGTCAACGCCCTGGAGACCGGCCGCTACGACCCCTCGCTTCCCCTGGCCTTCCGCATCGCCCGCGTGTTCGGGCTGCCCATCGAGGCCGTCTTCACCGACGGGGCCGACGCCTCGTCCGACTGATCCATCAACAAACTCGAAGCATCGGAGAGACACACCATGATCGCCACCCTCAAGACCTCGGCCAGCCGCCTGACCCGGGCCGCCCTCGGCGGCGTGCTGGGCGTCGGCCTGGCCCTCAGCCTGGTGGCCGCCCCGGCCCAGGCCGACGAGGCGCCCAACGGCCCCGCCCTGTGGGCCGTGACCGACGCGGACTCGACCATCTATCTGTTCGGCACGGTGCACGTGTTGCGTCCGGAGACCGCCTGGCGGACGCCGCAGGTTCAGGCCGCCCTGGCCGAAGCCGACGAGATCTGGCTCGAGATCGCCAACATCGACGACGCCGCCGCCGCCATGCCGTTGATGATGCGGTACGGCCGCTCGGACACGCCGCTGTCGAGCCTGCTGTCCGAGACGGAGAACGGCATGCTGGCCCAGGCCGGCGCGACCATCGGCATGCCCGCGGCCGCCTTCGAGGGCATGCAGCCGTGGTCGGCGGCGATGATCGTCTCGGTCGCGGGCCTGGTGCAGGCCGGCTTCGATCCGGAGTCCGGCGTCGACCGGCTGATCAAGGCGGCGGCCGATTCGGCCGGCCTGCCGGTGCGCGGGCTGGAGACCATGGAGCAGCAGGTCCGCTTCTTCGCCGAACTGCCGCAGGAGGTGCAGCTGCAGTTCCTGCGCCAGTCGCTGGAGAATTTCGAGGACGCCCCGCGCGAGCTGGACGCCCTGGTCGCGGCCTGGGCCGTCGGCGACGTGGCGGAGCTGGAAAGCCTGATGGTCGAGGAGATGCAGGCGGAGTGGGGCGAGCTGTACGAGGTGCTGCTGGTTCGCCGCAACGCTGACTGGGCAGACCAGATCCAGACCCTGCTCGAGGGCGAGGGCGTCAGCTTCATCGCCGTCGGGGCCGCGCACCTGGCCGGCGAGGACAGCGTCCAGGCCATGCTGGCCGCCCGCGGCGTAGAGGTCGCGCGCCGCTAGGACCGGTCTGGATTGCAGCAGAAACGAAGGGCCCGGCCGGACGCCGGGCCCTTTTTTCGTCGTCAGCCCAGGGACAGGCCGCCGTCGACCAGCAGAAGCTCGGCGGCCACCCAGGCGCACACCAGCAGGGCCGCGAGGCCGAGGAGAATGGGGATCAGCGGCCCGCGCCGGCGACGGCTGACCCGGCGGGTGCGGCCGCGTTGCATATAGGCCGGCGGCCGCTGCAGATGCGCCTCGCTGCCGATGATGTGGTGTCTAGACCCGGACCGCATGACGGCCTCCGTACTAACTTCAGACTGCTCGCGCGCGCCCGGCCCCCGGTCAGCCGCGCGCGGCGGCGGTCCCGGTCAGGGGGAGGTGGCCGGATAGGACATCCTCGAACCCGGCGCGGCGCGCCTGTCGGGCCCGAGGTCAGCCGCCTGCGACGAAGCGCCCGGCGTGAAGGGTTCGGCGCGGAAACTCGGCTTGACCGTTCATGGCCCGAAGATGGGCGGCGCCCCGGTCATAGTCAATTCACGTCCCCGCCAGCCTGGCCCGAACCCCCGCTTGTGCGCCGCCGCGCAAGCCGCTATCGCGTGATCGTGCGCGGGCGTAGCTCAGGGGTAGAGCGTCAGCTTCCCAAGCTGAATGTCGTGGGTTCGAATCCCATCGCCCGCTCCATCGCCCGGCCCGGCCGGGCGCGCCGGACCTAGCTGGCGGCGAACTCGGACAGGGCGTCGATCACGGCGCGGTTCTGGTCCTCGGTCCCCACCGTGATGCGCAGGCAGTCGAACAGGCCGTAGCCGCCGACCGGGCGCACGATGATCCCCTTGGTGTGCAGGAAGTCGTCGGCCGCCTTGGCCCCGCGCTTCTCGTCGGGGAAGCGGACCAGCACGAAATTGCCGGCCGAGGGCAGCACCTCGAAGCCGAAGCCGCGGATCGCCTGGGTCAGGCGCGGCCGCCAGGCCTGGACCAGCTCGCGCGAGGCGACGACATGGGCCTCGTCCGACAGGGCGGCGACGGCGGCCTCCTGGGCCGGGATGTTGTTGTTGAACGGCAGGCGGATGCGGTCGACCGCCTCGGCCACCGACAGGGGGGCGTAGCCGAACCCGACCCGCAGCGCGGCCAGGCCGTAGATCTTGGAGAAGGTGCGGGTGACCACCAGGTTGGTCGCCTCGCGCGCCAGCGGCAGGGCCGAGGCCCAGTCCGGCTCGGTGACGTATTCGGCGTAGGCCTCGTCGATCACCAGCAGCACCCGCTCGGGCAGGCCGGCGTGCAGGCGGGCGATTTCCTCGGCGGTGTTCCAGCTGCCGGTCGGATTGGCCGGGTTGGACACATAGACGACCCGGGTGCGCTCATCGACCGCGGCCAGCAGGGCGTCGACGTCGGTGCGATAGTCCGGCTCGGGCGTCAGCCTGACCTCGGCCTGGTTGGCCCTGGCGCTGATGCGGTAGGCCAGGAAGCCGTACTGGCCGGTCACGATGTTGTCGCCCGGGGTCAGATAGGTCTGGTTGATCAGGGCGAAGACCTCGTCCGAGCCGTTGCCGAAGATCAGCCGTTCGGGCTCCAGGCCGTGGTGGGCGGCGACCGCCTCGCGCAGCTTCGAGGCCCGGCCTTCGGGATACAGGGCCAGCCGGTCGAGGGCCGCGGCGAACGCCTCGCGCGCCTTCTCCCCGGCGCCCAGCGGGTTCTCGTTCGAGGACAGCTTGATCGGCTCGCCGACGCCCTCGATCCGCGACTTGCCGCCGACGTACGGCGCGATGTCGAGGATGCCGGGCTTGGGCGCGGGGCCGCTGGCGGGTTTGTCGGTCATCAGGTTCGCCCCTGTCGGAAATCAGAAGACGGGCGCCGCGCCGATGACGCCGCTCAGCCCGCCCGGCGCGGCGGTCAGCCGCGCGTCGTCCGGCTGCACATAGCCCGCGATGGCGAACAGCTTCAACCCGCCGGCGGCGTCGATCGGCTCGGCGGCGAGGCCGGCGGCCGACAGCTGCCCGACCAGCGCGCGGTCGCCGACGGCCGCGTCGGTGACCCAGAAGGTGCGGTCGTCGCCGGTCGGGCCGGCGGGCTCGGCGGCCACCACCAGGGCCGCGGGCCGGCCGCGGCCGGTCTC
>CAZQBJ010000191.1:0-4170 GCA_964591465.1 uncultured Brevundimonas sp. | reverse complement strand
CCCGCAGGCGCTCCTGGTACAGGCGGTACAGATGCTGGCCCTTGCCGTTGGCGAAGTCCTAGGTGGTCGGCAGCGTCCCGGGCGTCCAGCCGCGGTTCTTCCAGTGATCGATCATCCCGGCCAGCGACCGGGGCGTCCACCGTTTGACGTCGATGTTCTCGGCCTCGAGCAGCTGCTTGAGCAGGCGCTCCTGGTCGTCGGTGTCGAGGATGGTGAAGCTGGACTTCAGCCCGACCAGTTCGGCGTGGCGGCGCAGGATCTGGGCGGCGATCGAGTGGAAGGTGCCCAGCCAGCGCAGACCCTCGGCCGACGGCCCGATCAGGGCGGTGATCCGCTCGCGCATCTCGCGGGCCGCCTTGTTGGTGAAGGTGACGGCCAGCAGCTCCCACGGCCGGGCCCGGCCGGTGGCCAGGATGTGCGCCAGCCGGGTGGTCAGCACCCGGGTCTTGCCGGTGCCGGCCCCGGCCAGCACCAGCACCGCGCCGTCGGTGGTCAGCACCGCCTCGCGCTGCTCGGGATTGAGGCCGTCCAGATAGTCGGCCGCCGGCGGCGCGTCGACGCGGGCCAGGTCGGAAATGCGGGGGGCGGGAAGATCGGACAAGAACAATTCGCCGGCGGTGAGACTTCAGGGGAGGGGAGAACATAAGTAGCACGCCGCCGCAAGCCAGCGCGGCGGCGCCGTTTCCGGAACCGGGCCGCGGGAACGCCGTTCTGGCATGATCGAAACACGCAGGGAGGTCGGCGAGATGGCTGATGAAGGCGGAAAAGGCGGCAACACCTGGCTGGCGTTCATCGTCGGCGGTCTGATCGTGGTGGTCGCGATCGTGGCCTGGATGATGTTCTCCGGCGGCTCGGTCGAGGCGCCGTCGCCCGATCAGGTCGACGTGGACGTGAGCCTGCCCGACGCGCCGGCCGCGCCGAATCCGGGAGGCTGAATCATGACCGACCAACCCCCTCCGCCGACCCAGCACACCAGCGTGCACAACAATCCGCCGCCCAGCTCCGGCGGCGGCGGGGGCGGCGGCAACAGCTGGATCGCCTTCGTGGTCGGCGGCCTGATCGTGGTCATCGCCGTGATCGCCTGGGTGATGTATTCCGGCGGCGCGGTGACCCCCGACCGGGACATCGACGTCAACGTGGACCTGCCCGAGGCGCCCAGCCTGCCTGAGGCCCCGGCCAACCCGCTGCCGGAGCCGCCGGCGCCCGATCCGGCGCCGGCCTCGGGCGACTAGGAACGCCCTACCGCAGCCGGTAGGTGATGGTGGTGACGACCCGCACCCGCTTGTTCGGCGTGCCGGTCTCATCGCCGTCGGGCGTCGGATCCCGCGGCTGGATCTCGAAATAGCCCTGGGTGGCCTGCTTGATCGCGCCCACCGCCTGACCGGAGTCCTCGGCGAACTGCTCGGCGCCGGCGCGCGCGCTGGCGGTCGCCTCGGCGATCATCGCCGGGCGCACCTCGTTCAGGCCGGTGAAGAAGTAGGACGGTCCGCGGAAGTCCTGCAGCACCACGCCCTGACGCACCAGTTCATTGAGGTTTCGGGTGGTCGCGGCCACCCGCGCCACGTCGCCGGTGCGGACCATCACGGTCTGGGCCAGGATGAAGCGGGCCGTGACATTGTCCGGCCGGTACTCGCGCGACAGCATGTCGGTGACTTCCAGCCGGCCGACCTCGACCTCGCCGTCCGGATACCCCTCGGCGCGCAGGAATTCCTGGACGATGCGCGTGTTGCGGTCGATCTCGGCCTGCACCGCCGGCAGGGAGTCGCCCGAGGCGGTGAACCGCAGCGGCATCACCGCCACGTCGGCGACCACGTCGCGCTCGGCCAGCCCGCGCACCGTGACCGACCGATCCCCGACCCGGGCGTTGACCACGCCCTGGCCGATGAACCAGCCGCCGACGGCCAGTCCCAGGGCGACCAGGCCGCCGACCAGCGCGGCGGGCCAAAGGGCGGTGCGATCGATCATGGCGCGATCCCCAAGCTCTGCCGTTCGACTTTGGACCCGTCGGTGGTCAAGTCAATCGGCGCGTCGCCATTGCAGGGCCGCGACCCGAAGGGTGGAGGCCAGCGGCCGCCGCCCGCGGCCGGCGTCGAGCCGCGCCACCAGCCCGGCGAAGCTCAGGCCCTGGGCGGCGGCCATCTCGTCCAGCACGGCCCAGAACTCCGGCTCCAGCGCCACCGACGTGGCGTGGCCCGACAGGGTGACCGACCGTTTGCGCAATCCGCTCATGGGCGCAGCTTAGGGCGCCGTCGCGCCCGGGGGCAGGGGCGATCCTGCGCCGGTTGCCGGTTGCGGCGCGCGCCCGATGGGGCCAGATCAGGGGCGTCGCCGACAGTGAGTCGCCCTTGTCCCGTCCTCCGACCGCATTCCGGCCTTCGGCCGACGCCTGGGCCATCGCGGCGGTGCTGGCTTGCGCCCTGATCTGGGGCACCACCTGGTACGCCATTACCCTTCAGTTCGGCGTGGTCGATCCGATCGCCTCGATCAGTTACCGCTTCGGTCTGGCGGCCGCGGTGCTGTTCGCCGGCTGCCTGCTGACCGGGCGGTCGCTGAAACTGACCCGTCGGCAGCACATGGCGGCGTTCGGCCAGGGCCTGTTCACCTTCGCCATCGACTACGCCTTCGTCTACTGGGCCGAGGAGCGGGTCGCCTCGGCCGTTGTGGCGGTGATCTTCGCCGGCCTGGCCTTCCTCAACCTGATCGTGTTTCGGGTCGTCGCCGGCCAGCGCGCCTCGCGCGCGGCCTGGGGCGGGGCCCTTCTGGGCATCGCCGGGGTCGGGGTCCTGTTCGCCTCGGAACTGTTCAGGGCCGAGCTGGACCCGCGCGCGGCGACCGGCCTGATCTTCGCCCTGATCGCAGTCGCCGGCGCGGCGATCGGCAACCTGTTCGCCTGGCGCGGCCAGCTGGCCGGCATCCCGGTGATCCAGGCGACGGCCTGGGCCATGGCCTACGGCACGATCTGTCTGATCGCCTACGGCCTGGCGACCGGCGTCGAATGGCGGTTCGAGGCCAGCGCCACCTATGTGCTGTCGCTGCTGCACCTGTCCCTGCTCGGCTCGGTGGTGGCCTTCGTCCTGTATTTCACCCTGGCCCGCAGCCGCGGCTACGCCCTGGCGTCTTACATCTCGGCCCTGACGCCGCCGGTGGCCATGGTGGTGTCGATCCTGTTCGAGGACGCCCGCTTCGGGCTGGCGGCCTTCGCCGGCCTGGCGCTGGTGCTGGGCGGCCAGGCGATGCTGATCCGCGCGCCCAGGGTCGCCTAGCGATCGTCCTTGGACGGCGGCGGTTCGCGCCGGGCCCCGTCCAGCTCGCGCTCGCGCTTGTCGGTCCGGGCCCGGGCCAGGTCCTTCTCGGCCCGGGATCGCCCGTGGGCCGCACGATTGGCCGCCGCCTCGCGCGTCGCCTCGGCCTTCGCCCGCGCCTTGCGGGCCCGGTTCAGGTTGATGATTTCAGCCATCCGCAGGTCTCCATGGCGTCAGAAGCCGGTGAACAGGCGATCCAGGGCCCGCCGGATATCGTCGTCCCAGCGCAGCGGGCTGCCCACCTTGCGTCGTAACCGGATGGCCGGCAGGTGCGCCAGCTCGCTGGCCACGAGCACGACGGGGATTTCATTGACTTCGACCTCCACGCACAAGCCCGCCAGACGTTCGATGGAAGCGGCGTGCAGCGGCGCGACGACCGCGGTGGCGATGCCGTGAAGATGGTGGGATTGAAGTACCGCGACGAAAGGCGTTTTGCCGCGCTGGACGGCCGACGGATTGTCGAACACGTCGAACTGGCGGATCACCAGGTTCGCCACTCCTCTCCGAAGCAGCCGTCCTGCGCGATCCGCTCGTTGTAGGCCTTGATCGCCTCAGCGTTCTCCTCGGCCCAGCGCCGGGCCCGCGCCTCGGCGCCCGCGGGGTCGACTTTCTGCAGGTGCAGGCGCAGGGCGCGCTCGTCCATGCCCGCGATCGAAATCCCGAGCCGGTTCGCCTGTTCGACCAGCTCGGGGTCGATGCCGACGTTCAGTTCGACCTTGCCCATGGGCCTCAGGCTACCCCGAAAGCCCGCGCCCGCCTAATCAGCCCGGCGAGATCATCTTTTCGGGACGGACGTATTCGTCGAACTCGGCGTCGGTCAGATAGCCGCCGCCGACCGCCTCCTGGCGCAAGGTGGTGCCGTTGCGGT
>CAZQBJ010000190.1:0-4195 GCA_964591465.1 uncultured Brevundimonas sp. | reverse complement strand
CCAGCCGCTGCAGGCCGCCGGCGGCGATCGCCTCGTCCAGCCCGTTCACCACCTCCGGCCGGACCGCCACGCACCGCCGGTGGTGGGCCCGGGCGGTCTCCTCGACCTCCAGCCCGAAGGCCGTCAGCTCCTTGCGCAGCCGCGAGCCGCCCTTGTCCTTGGGGGCCACGACGTCCAGCCGGCCGCCGGCCTTCAGCGCCCGCAGGGCCAGGGCCAGGACATGACGGCGCTCCAGCGCTCCGGGCGGGGCCAGCATGGTGACCGCGTCCAGCTGGCCGGGCGCGAACCCGGCGAGGTCCGCCGATCCGGGGATCAGCGGCGAGGTCTGGGTCGCATCGGCCGGCGGGTCGAACACCGCCGGCGGCCGGCCGTACAGGGCGTGGGTCATGGCCGCTCCCTTAGCGACTTCCCCTGCATTCGCGAAGCGCCCGGCCGGGAGTGGGCCGGAACGCGCCGTGACACCCCCGAACGAATGCGGCACAACCGGCCTATGCCCCTCGATTCCCTTCCGCCCGGCGTCGGCGAGCCCGCCCTCGCGCCCGCGCGCGACCTGTTGCGCCGGGTCTGGGGGCATGACGACTTCCGCGGGCTGCAGGCTCAGGTGATCGGCGAGCTGCTGGCCGGACGGGACGCCCTGGCGGTGCTGCCGACCGGCGGCGGCAAGAGCGTCTGCTACCAGATCCCGGCCATGCTGCGCCGCGGCGTCGGCCTGGTGGTCTCGCCGCTGATCGCCCTGATGGCGGACCAGGTCGAGGCGCTGAAGCAGCAGGGGGTGGCCGCCGCCCGGCTGGATTCAGGCGTCTCACTGGACGAGCGCACGGCCATCTGGCGGGCGGCCGAGGCCGGGGAGCTGGACCTGCTGTACGTCTCGCCCGAGGGCCTGGCCCAGGACCACATGACCCATCGGCTGGGCAAGCTGGACCTGGCCCTGATCGCCATCGACGAGGCCCACTGCGTCAGCCAGTGGGGCCACGATTTCCGCCCCGACTACCGGACCCTCGGCCGCCTGGCCGACCTGTTCCCCGGCGTGCCGCGCATCGCGGTGACCGCCACCGCCGACGCCCGCACGCGCGAGGACATCCTGGCCTCCCTGAGGCTGGGCGGCGCGGCGGTGTTCGTCGACAGCTTCGCCCGCCCGAACCTGCAGCTGTCGGCCCTGCGCAAGGACAGCGCCTCGCGGGCCAAGACGGACCAACGGGTGATCGAACTGGTCAGCGCCCGCCCCGGCCGCTCGGGCGTGGTCTACTGCGGCTCGCGCGACGGCACCGAGCGGCTGGCCGGCGAGCTGATCCGCCACGGGGTCGCCGCCATCGCCTATCACGCCGGTCTGCCGCCGGCCGAGCGCGACGCCCGCCTGGCCCGCTTCCTGGCCGAGGACGGGGTGGTCATGGTGGCGACCATCGCCTTCGGCATGGGGGTCGACAAGCCGGACGTGCGCTTCGTCATCCACGCCGACCCGCCCGGCTCGATCGAGGCCTACTGGCAGGAGATCGGTCGGGCCGGCCGCGACGGCGAACCGGCCGAGGGCATCACGCTGTACGGGCCGTCGGACATCGCCTGGGCGTTGCGCCGGCTGGACGGCCGACCGATGCCGGACGAGGTCAAGCAGGTGCAGGTGCGCAAGGTGCGCCAGCTGTTCGCCCTCCTGGACGGCGCCGGCTGCCGGCCCCAGGCGGTGCGCCGCTATTTCGGGGAGGCCTCGGCCGAGCCGTGCGGCGCGTGCGACCTGTGCCAGGACCCGCCGCGCCTGACCGACGCCACCGAGGCGGCGCAGAAGGCCCTGTCGGCCATCCACCGGCTGGGCGGCCGCTATGGTCGCGGCCGGATCATCGACCACCTGCTGGGCCGCACCAGGGACGTGTCACAGACCGAGGCGGCCCTGACCACCTTCGGCATCGGCCAGGAGTTGTCGCCCGCCGGCTGGCGCGACCTGATCGATCACCTGCTGTTCGAGGGCCTGCTGGTCGAGGACGCCAACGAGGGAAAGCCGTTGCTGGGTCTGGGCGACGCGGCGGCGGTGCGGGCGGTCTATCGCGGCGAGCTGAGGGTCGAGGTCCGGCATCGGGCGACCGCCGCCCCAGGTCGGCCCCGGCGCGAGCGCACCGGCCGCAACACCGCCGTCGAGGCGCTGGAGCCGGACGTGCGCGGCCGGTTCGAGGCGCTGCGCGCCTGGCGGCGCGAACGGGCCGCCGAACAGCGCGTGCCGCCCTATGTGATCTTCCACGACCGCACCTTGCTGGACATCGCCCTGGCCGAGCCGGGCTCGCTGGACGCGCTGTCGCGGGTGCCGGGCGTCGGCCAGGGCAAGCTGGACCGCTACGGGGCGGCGGTGCTGGCGGCGCTGGAGACCCATCGGGTGTAGGCCCGCGCGGGCGTCAGCCCAGAAACCGCTCGACCGCCTCTGCGAAGCGTCGCGGCTGGGCGTGCATCACCATGTGGTCGGCGCCGTCGATGCGCTGGAATCGCGCCGCCGTCGGCAAGCCCTGGAACTGACGGCGGAAGGTGGCGTCCACCTGTTCGGGGGTCAGGGTCATGCCGGCGTGCCAGCCGTAGACCACGGTCACCGGCGCGCGCACCCGATCCAGGTGCGGGCGCAGGTCGCGGGTCAGGCATTCGTACAGGCCCTGGGCCAGCACCCGCCGATCGCCGTCGCCCCAGCCCAGCAGGCCCAGCGGGGTGTTCGGCATGCCGCCCAGCGCCCGCTCGACGGCCGAATTGTCGCCGGCCCAGGCCGCGTCGCCCAGCAGCATCACCGCGCCATAGGCGATCCGCGCCAGCGGCTGCATGTCGGCGCGGCTGGCCTGCGGATCGATCAGCACGCCGAGGAACGGCAGGGAGTCCACGATCATCAGCCGGTCGACCGAAGCCGGCGCGTCGGCGGCCAGCCGCAGGGCGATCTGGCCGCCCATCGAATGGCCGATCACCGCCGTCCGGCGCAGGTTCTGGTGGCGGATGTAGCGGGCCAGCTCCGCCGCCACGGGTTCGCCCAGCCGCCCGCTGGCGTTGGCCCCCGGCGGGGTTTCGCCGAAGCCGCGGATGGTCACCAGATGAAGCCGGTAACGGCCGTCCAGCCGGCTGGCGGTGTCGCGCCACACCGCCGGGGTCGAGGCCAGGCCGGGGATCAGGATCACGTCGGGGCCCCGGCCGCGGGTCTCGACGATGATCCGGTCCGAGCGAAAGGCCTCGGCCGCGGCGGGAGCCGCGGCGAACAGGACCAGCAGAAAGATCAGCACCCGGGCCATCGCGGCCGATAACGCGCGGTTCGCCGAAACGGTTGTGCCCTAGACGTCGACCTCGGCGTCCAGGGCGTTCTCCTGGATGAACTCGCGGCGCGGCTCGACCACGTCGCCCATCAGTTTGGAGAACAGATCGTCCGCGTCGTCGGCGTGGTCCACCTTGACCTTCAGCAGGGTGCGCGCTTCGGCGTCCAGGGTGGTTTCCCACAGCTGTTCGGGGTTCATCTCGCCCAGGCCCTTGTAGCGCTGTATGGCCAGGCCCTTCTTGCCGGCGTCGATGACCGCGGCGAACAGGTCCAGCGGCCCGCGAACGGTGGTCGACTTGTCCTTGCGGCGATAGACTCCCGGGGCGCTAAACAGCGGGGCCAGGACGGCCGCCCGCTCGCCCAGCCGGCGCGCGTCCAGCGAGCGGATCAGCGATTCTTCAAGCACGATGCGCTCGGTCACCGCCCGGCGCACGCGCGAGAACACCACCGCCCCGGCCTCGCCCGGCTCGGCGCTCCACGGGCCGTCGCCTTCCTCGGCGTACAGGTCCAGCCGCGCCGCGGCCGCCGGCAGGTCTGCGGGCTCCTCGCCGAACAGGCCGGCCAGGGCCGCCTGCTCGATGGCGAACGCCGGGGCCCGTTGCGACAGCCGGTCGATCAGGCCCTTCACCGCCTTGGCCTCGCGGACCAGCTGCTCGAGGTCGCGGCCCATGCGGCGCTCGCCGTCGGCCAGGTCCAGTTCGGCGCCGTCGCAGCCCTCCTCGATCAGGAAGGCGTCCATCTCGGCCTGGTCCTTGAGATAGCGCGAGGACTTGCCCTTGGTCACCTTGTACAGCGGCGGCTGGGCGATGAAGACGTGGCCCCGTTCGATCAGCTCGGGCATCTGCCGATAGAAGAAGGTCAGCAGCAGGGTCCGGATGTGCGCGCCGTCGACGTCGGCGTCGGCCATCAGAATGATCTTGTGATAGCGCAGCT
>CAZQBJ010000189.1:0-4196 GCA_964591465.1 uncultured Brevundimonas sp. | reverse complement strand
CTTCTTCAACCACAGCTATCCGGCCGCCGACGCCGCCGGCCTGCACGCCTTCCACGCGGCCGAGCTGCCCTATGTGTTCGGCGCCTTCGCCGGGCTCGCGCCGAACTGGCCGGCGATCCCGGACACCCCGGGCGAGCAGGCCCTGTCCGAGGCGATGATGGACTACTGGCTGGGCTTCGTGCGCGACGGCGCGCCGGCGGCCGAGGGCCAGCCGGCCTGGCCGGCCTATGGCGACGACCGGGCCTACGTCGCCTTCGACGGCGTCCCGAGCGCCGGCGAGCACCTGATGCCGGGCATGTTCGAGCTGGTCGAGACGGTCGTCTGCCGCCGCCGCGCCCAGGGCGACACCCCGTGGCACTGGAACGTCGGGGTGGCGGCGCCGCCGCTCCCCGCCGGAGGGCAGGGATGCCCATGATCGACGGAGAGATGCAGGCTTTCCCCCTCACTCTCGACCGGTTCCTGGATCACGCGGCCAAGTGGCATCCCGACGCTGAAGTGGTGACCGGCCGCGGCGACGCGGCGGGGGCCGAGCGCCTCGGCTATGCGCAGGTGCGCCGGCGGGCGATGCGGGCATCCAACCTGCTGGCCGGTCTCGGCGTCGGGCGCGGCGACAAGGTCGCGACCCTGGCCTGGAACAGCCAGGCGCACGTGGAGGTCTGGTACGCGATCATGGGCATGGGCGCGGTGTGCCACACCCTGAACCCGCGCCTGACCGAGACCCAGCTGGGCGCCATGGCCGCCACTTCCGGCGCGCGCCTGCTGATCGCCAGCGCCGACCTGGCGCCGCTGGCCCGGCGCATCGCCGCCCGCGCCCCCGCGGTCCAGCGGGTGCTGGTGATCGACGCCCCGGCGGAGCTGGGCGACGAGCCCGACGGCGCGCCGCCGCTGCAGCGGCTCGAGCCGCTGCTGGCCGAGGCGGGCGAGACCGAAATGTGGGGCGGGTTCGACGAGACCGCCCCGTCGGGCCTGTGCTTCACCTCCGGCACCACCGGGGCGCCCAAGGGGGTGACCTACACCCACCGCTCCAGCTTCCTGCACACCCTGCGCCAGCTGCAGGCTGACGTCATGGCCATCACCGCCGAGGACCGCGTGCTGATGGCGGTGCCGATGTTCCACGCCAACGGCTGGGGCCTGCCGTTCGCCTGCCCGGCGGTCGGCGCCCGGCTGGTGCTGCCCGGCCGCCATCTGGACGGAGCCAGCCTGGCCCGGCTGATCAACGACGAGGCGGTGACCATCGCCGTGGGGGTGGCCACCGTCTGGCTGGGGCTGGTCGAGCATCTGGACGCGGTCGGCGGCCAGACGCCCTCGCTGCAGCGGATCATCGTCGGCGGCGCGCCGCTGTCGCCGGCCCTGATGGCCCGGCTCGAGCAGCGGCTGGGCGCGACGGTCCAGACCAGCTGGGGCATGACCGAGCTGTCGCCGCTGGGCGTCTGCGCTCCGCCGAACGACCCGGCCCGCACGGCCGAGGTCTCGGGTCGCCCGGCCATCGGCATCGACCTGCTGCTGACCGACGCCGACGGCGCACCCCTGCCCGAGCAGCGCGGCGTCGAGGGCCACCTGCGGGTGCGCGGCGCGGCGGTGGTCCAGCGCTATTTCGGGGAGCCGGCCCCGGCGGCCGACGCCGACGGCTGGTTCCCGACCGGCGACCTGGCCCGCATCGGCCCGCGCGGCGAGCTGATCATCACCGGCCGCGCCAAGGACCTGATCAAGTCCGGCGGCGAATGGATCAACCCGGCCGAGATCGAGGCCCTGGTCAGCGAGCACCCGCAGGTGTCGCTGGCCGCGGTCATCGGCCGTCCGGACCCGAAATGGGGCGAACGGCCGGTGCTGGTGGTCCAGACCCGCGGGGCCGAGGCGGTCAGC
Source organism: uncultured Brevundimonas sp. (assembly GCA_964591465.1). Taxonomy (GTDB): domain Bacteria; phylum Pseudomonadota; class Alphaproteobacteria; order Caulobacterales; family Caulobacteraceae; genus Brevundimonas. Next base: position 2,333 of record CAZQBJ010000189.1, on the reverse strand, counting down.
GACGAGACCCTGCTGTCGCCATTGCACGACCGGGTCGCCCCGTGGTGGATACCGGACGCGGTCATCCGGCTGGACCAGATGCCGCTGGCCCCCACGGGCAAGATCGACAAGATGCGCTTGAAAGTTGACTATGGCGGCTGATCCCAAACCCAGGACCTCTCCTGCGTCGCGCGCGCCCCGGCGCGCCGCCGCGGCGCGGCCGGCCGCGTCCGGCGGGCGCAAGCGGCCGGTCAAGGAGCAGCAGCGCGCCGACACCATGGAGCAGATCCTGGACGCGGCCGAGTACCTGTTCTCGGTCCACGGCCTGTACGGGGTGACGCTCAAGGACGTGGCCCAGCGGGTCGGCGTCCACCACACGCTGCTGAACTACTATTTCACGGACAAGAAAAAGCTGTTCGACGAGGTCATCGCCCGCCGGGCGGGGGTGACCATCGCCCTGCGCATGAAGGCGCTGGACGACTATGACGCGGCAAGCGGCGGCAAGCCGACGGTCGAGGGCGCGCTGCGCGCCTTTCTCGACACCGACCTGGACCTCTACAGCCAGGGCGGCGAGAACTGGAAGAACTACGGCGCCCTGGGCGCCCAGGTGTCCAACACCCCCTATGGCGCCGAGCTGTTCGACCTGCACTTCGACCCGGTCGTGCTGCGGCTGATCGATCTGCTCAAGAAGGCCCTGCCCGACTGCGCCGAGGAGGACATCTTCTGGGGCTATCACTTCGTCACCGGGGCGCTGATGCTGACCCTGGCGCGCACCGGCCGCATCGACCGGCTGTCCGGGGGGCTGTGCAACTCGGACGACTACGACGCGGTCAAGGACCGCATGGCCACCTTCATGGCCGCGGGCTTCATGGCCATCTGCAAGCCGGGCAAGCCCCGCGTGCGCACGGCCTGATCTCAAGTTGAACCAGCAGTGGAGACGACAAGCATGGCGCTGAACGGGCGTGTCGCGATCATCACCGGGGCCGGCGGCGGACTGGGCCGCCAGCACGCGCTGTTCCTCGCCCGCCAGGGCGCCCGCGTGGTCGTCAACGACCTGGGGGCCGAGGCCGCCGAGGCGGTGGCCGCGGAGATCCGCCAGGCCGGCGGCGAGGCCCTGGCGGCGGCCGGCTCGGTGACCGACGAGGCGGCCGTCGCGGCCATGGTCGAGCAGGCGGTGAACAGCTGGGGCCGGGTCGACATCCTGGTCAACAACGCCGGCATCCTGCGCGACAAGAGCTTCGCCAAGATGGACCTGGCCGACTTCCGCCTGGTGGTCGACGTGCACCTGATGGGCGCGGCCATCTGCTGCAAGGCGGTGTGGGACCAGATGCGCGAGCAGAAATTCGGCCGCATCGTCATGACCACCTCGTCCTCGGGCCTGTACGGCAATTTCGGCCAGGCCAATTACGGGGCGGCCAAGATGGCCCTGGTCGGCCTGATGCAGACCCTGGCCATCGAGGGCGAGAAATACGGCATCAAGGTCAACTGCCTGGCCCCGACCGCGGCCACCGGCATGACCGCCGGCATCCTGCCCGAGGCCAGCCTGGCCCTGCTGGACCCGGCCAAGGTCAGCCCGGCCCTGCTGCCCCTGGTGATCGACCAGGCCCCGACCCGGGCCATCGTCTGCGCCGGCGCCGGCCACTTCGCCACCGCCGCGGTGACCCTCAGCCCGGGCCAGTTCGTCGGCGACGGGCCGGACGCCGGCCAGCGGGTGCTGGAGGCCTGGCCGAAGATCGCCGACCAGACCGGGGCGATCATCCCGGCCTACGGTTTCACCCAGGCCGAGCGCGAGGTGGCCAGCGCCGCCGCCCACGGGGCCGGCGGCTGAGCCCGAACCGGCGCGCGAAGCCCCCTCAGGCCCCGCGCGGCAGGGCGGTGTAGACCCGGCCGATGAAGCCGGCGAACTCGGCCATGAAATTGCGCAGGAATTCCTCGGTCGACTCGACCGTCACCTCGCCGTCGTCGGTGATCAGCCCGGGGGTGAAGTGGATGTAGGCCTCCGGCGAGTTCATCAGCGGCGCGTTGCAGAAGCCCAGCACGCCCTTCAGGTGCTGCTGGGCGACCGCCGTGCCGATGGCCCCGATCGAGGCCCCGATGACCGCCGTCGGCTTGCGGGTGAAGGCGTTCTCGCCATAGGGCCGGCTGGCCCAGTCGATGGCGTTCTTCAGCGCTCCGGGGATCGACCGATTGTATTCGGGGCTGACGAACAGGACGGCGTCCGAGGCGGCGATCGCCGCCTTGAAGTCGCGCGCCGCCTTCGGGTAGTCGGCGTCGAAATCCCAGCTGTACAGCGGCAGGTCGCCGAACGGGATCTCCTCCAGCCTCAGCGTCTCCGGCGCCAGCCGCGCCAGCGC
>CAZQBJ010000188.1:0-4238 GCA_964591465.1 uncultured Brevundimonas sp. | reverse complement strand
CAAAATCTGGAGGTAGAAGAATGAGGCCGAGAACCCCCACCCGGTTCAACCTACTCGTTTGGCTGTTGCCAGTCCTGCTTGCCTTGGGCTCAGTGGGCACCACGGCCGCTGCGCAGGAGCCCGTGTACGGCGGCACGCTCATCGTTGGCCTGGCCGACGACCCGCCCCAGCTCGACCCCCACCTCACGGCAGCCAACGCCTCGCGCACCGTGCTGCACAACATCTTCGCTACCCTGGTCGAGATCGACGAGAACCTCGCCATCATCCCAGGCCTGGCCGAGGAGTGGAGCGTAAGTCCCGACGGCCTGCTCTACACCTTCAAGCTCGCCGACGGCATCGTGTTCCACGACGGCACGCCGCTCGACGCCGAGGCGGTGGCCTTCAACTTCGCGCGCATGCTCGACCCGGAGTTCGGCTCGCCGCGCGCCAGCGAACTGGAGTTCGTGGACGAGGTCACCGTTACCGGCCCCACCACGTTCGAGGTCAGCATGACCCAGCCGTTCGCGGCTTTCCTGCCCGCGCTGGCCTCGTGGACGGGCATGATGGTCTCGCCCACCGCCGTTCAGTCGGTCGACAACTTCGAGGACTCCCTCGTGGGCGCCGGGCCGTTCATGTTCGTCGAGCAGGTGCGCGACGACCGCGTGGTGCTCAAGAGGAACCCCAACTACTTCCGCGAAGGCCTGCCCTACCTCGACGAGGTCATCTACCGCACGTTCGTGGACGGCGACTCGCGCATCCTCAACCTCGAGTCGGGCGCCCTGCACATCATCAACACCGTGCCCGGCCGTAACGTGGCCGCGCTCGAGAACCACCCCGAGATCGTGCTCAGCAGCGTGGGCGGCCTCGGCTACCGCGGCTTCTACGTCAACACCACCTCCGCAGACCTCGGCAACCAGGCGCGCCGCCGCGCGGTCAGCGCCTGCATCGACCGCCAGGTCATCGTGGACACCGTCTTCGGCAACGCCGCCGTGCCCGGCAGCAGCCCGTTCTCCCCCGCCACGTGGGTGGTCGACCTCGACGACCCCGTGCCCCCGCGCGACCTGGACTTCGCCCGCGAGATGCTGGCCGAGGCCGGTGTGCCCGACGGTTTCAGCTTCACCATGCTGATCACCCCCGACGAGGAGAGCATCCGCGTGGGCTCCATGATGGCCGCCATGTGCTCCGAGGTCGGCATCGAGATCAACCTGCAGCAGACCGAGTTCGGCACCATGCTCGCTCGCCTGGGCGACGGCAACTACACCGCCGCGCAGGTGGAGCTCAGCCCGCGCAACGACCCCGACCTGAGCGCCTACCCGTGGTTCCACAGCTCCGCCACCAACTGGGGCCGGCTGCAGAACGCGGAACTCGACGATCTCCTCACCCGTGCCCGCGCGGCCGTAGAGATCGACGAGCGGCGCGCACTGTACCGCCAGGTGAACGAGATCCTCAACGTGGAGTTCCCGTACGTGTTCACGTACCACATGGCCGAGATGAAGGCGTACCGCCCCGAACTGAAGGGCTACCGCCACATCCCCGACTCCATGATGCGTTTCGAAGACGTCTGGCTGGACGACAACTAACGGCCTGAACAGCTGACCAACGTGCCCGCGGGGGGCTGGCGCCTCGGCGCCGCCGCCTCACCGCGGGCACGGAACTGGACCTCCCCCTATGAACGCGCTGACAACACGGCACGTCTGACCTCGGAGACGACTGGCCATATATCTTCGTCGGCGCCTCCTCACGGCGGTGCCCAGAATCATCCTCATCACGGTCGTAGTGTTCGCCGTCATGCAGATACTCCCCGGCGACCCGGCCGTCATGATCCTCGGCACGGAGGCCACGGAGGCGTCCCTCGAAGCCACCCGCGAACGCCTGGGCCTGAACCGTCCCCTCCACGTGCAGTACCTCTCCTGGCTCGGTAACGCGCTCCGGGGAGACCTGGGCAACTCCATGATCGACAACCGCCCGGTGACCCGGGCCATAGCCAACGCGTTCCCCGTCACGCTGCAGATCGCCGTCATCGCCCTGGTCATGGCGCTCCTGGTGGGGCTGCCGGCAGCCATCGTCTCCGCCGTGAGGCGGGGCGGGGCGGCCGACGCGTTCGCGTCGCTGCTCGCCCTCTCCGGCATCTCACTACCGGGCTTCTGGGCGGCGCTGCTCCTCATGTACGTGTTCGCCCTGCAGTTCGACTGGTTGCCCTCCTCGGGCTTCGTGCGCCCTAGCGAGGACCTCTGGGGAAGTTTCCTGACCAGCCTCCTGCCCGCCGTGGCGCTGGCCCTGAGACCGGCGGGCGTGTTCATGCGTCTGCTCAGGTCCTCCATGCTCGACGTCATCCGCAGCGACTACGTGCGCACCGCGCGCGCCAAGGGACTCAGCGAGCGCACGGTGATCCTCCGCCACGCGCTACGTAACGCGCTGGTGCCGCTGGTGACCGTGCTGGGCGTGGAGTTCTCGGCCCTGCTCGGCAACGTGGTGGTCATCGACACCATCTTCGCCATCCCGGGCTTCGGCCGGCTCATCTACAACTCGTTCCTGCGGCTCGACTTCGTGATGATGCAGAGCCTGCTACTGCTGTTCGCCCTGATCGTCATCGCGGTCAACTTCCTGACGGACCTCTCGTACTCGCTTCTCGACCCAAGGATCAGGTACTCATGACGCGTTCAGTCGTTCGGGAGCGGCGGCGCCTGCCGAAGCCCGTTCGCAACTTCCTGCGGCGCCCGCTGGCTGTGGCCGGCCTCGTCCTCGTGCTGCTCATGCTGCTCGCCGCCGTGTTCGCCCCCGTGCTCGCGCCTCACCCGCCCACGAAGGCCGACTTCGGTGCCATCCTGCAGGCGCCCAGCGCCACATACCCGCTGGGCACCGACGAACTGGGCCGCGACGTGCTCAGCCGGCTGCTCTACGGCGCCCGCGCCTCACTGCAGGCCGGCATGCTGGCCGTACTGATAGCCGTGATCATCGGCGTACCCATCGGGCTCTTCAGCGGCTACCGCCGCGGCTGGATAGACGAGGTGGTCATGCGGCTCACCGACGCCATAATGGCGTTCCCGGTGATCGTGCTGGCCCTGGCCATGACCGCCGTGCTGGGCGCCAGCCTCACCACGGCCATGGTCGCCATCGGCATCGTCTACGCCCCGGTGTTCGTGCGCCTCGCCAGGGCGCAGGCCATGGCGCTACGCGAGGTCGAGTTCACCGAAGCCGCCCGCGCCCTGGGCAACCACGAGACGACCATCCTGGCTCGCCACCTCATGCCCAACATCGCCAGCGCCATCCTGGTGCAGGCGTCCCTCTCCGTGGCGGCGGCCATCCTGGTGGAGACGGCGCTCTCCTTCCTGGGCCTCGGCGTGCAGCCGCCCACCCCCTCCTGGGGCTCCATGCTGCGCATCGGCACCGGCTACCTGCTGGAGGCTCCCTGGACCTCGTTCTGGCCCGGGTTGGCCATCTTCGTCACCGTGCTCGGCATCAACCTGTTGGGTGACGGGCTGAGGGACGTGATGGACCCACGGGATAGGTAGGGCGGCATAACGCCCGCGTAACACCTGCTCTGGCAACCTGCGATGCATCACCGATGCCGGCCGTCAGGCCGCCTCCTGGAGGAGCAGGGTCATGAACAGGAACAGATCGAGTGGATGGCCTCGAGCCTTGGGGCAGTTGTGCTGGCTGCTTATCGTTGCCGTCATCTTGGTGGGCTGCGGACAGACCGCAGTCGACCGAGGTGTTCCGCCCGGCGACGAGGGTACGGAGGACCCCGAGGGCCCACCCGGAACGGTCGACGAGCTGAACGTCGAGCTGCGCTGCGCGCCGTTCGCCGAGTTACACGCCTCGTGGGGCGCCGTGGCAGGGGCCACCGGCTACACGCTCATGCAGGGTTCCACCGTGCTCCACGAGGGCCCGGCTGGAACCACCAGCGCCGTGGTTACGCCTGTTCCCGGCGCGCCCTTCGAGTTCACGCTCCACACGCGCACCGAGGCGGATACGCAGGGCGGCCCCGTAAGGCTCCCCACCATCACCGGCTGCGTGAGCGATAAGCCCCCGGTGGCGGCCGGCACGCGCGAAACGATGATGATCGACGAGGAGGGCACCGCCTGGGGTTGGGGATCGAACCAGGAGTACGTGCTGGCGATGGGGACGGAATCCTTGCCCGCACCGACGCGCTTACCGGACGGCCCGACGAACGTTCGCAAGCTCCTGCTTCGCAACTCCGTCGGTGTGGCATTGACGCACGACGGTGGCGTGCAGACCTGGGGCACCAGCACCGAGGG
>CAZQBJ010000187.1:0-4244 GCA_964591465.1 uncultured Brevundimonas sp. | reverse complement strand
GTCGCCTTCGCCGGCCGCTCGAACGTCGGCAAGTCCAGCCTGCTCAACGCCCTGGCCGGCATGTCCAAGCTGGCCCGCGCCTCGAACGAGCCGGGCCGCACGCGCGAGGTCAATTTCTTCGACCTGGACGGCCGCCTGCGGCTGGTCGACCTGCCCGGCTACGGCTGGGCCAAGGCGTCCAAGACCGAGGTGCGCAAGTTCCAGAACCTGGGCCGCGACTACCTGCGCGGCCGGGTGACGCTGAAGCGGGTCTATCTGCTGATCGACAGCCGCCACGGCCTGAAGAAGGTCGACGACGAGGCGCTGGACGCCCTGGACGGCTCGGCGGTGTCCTACCAGATCGTGCTGACCAAGGCGGACAAGCTGAAGAAGGGCGAGGCCGAGCGGATGGCCGAGGCGACGCTGAAGGCGATCTCCAAACGCCCGGCCGCCTTCCCCCGGGTGGCGGTGACCTCGGCCGAGAAGGGCCACGGCCTGCCCGAGCTGCGCGCCGAGATCATGGCCGCCACCGGCGCGACCCTGGACTAGCGTCGCGCCGCCGCGACCCCACATGGGGCCCATGGCTCCCCTGTCCGTTCTCGACCTGTCGCCCGTCGCCGAAGGCAGCGACGTCTCCCAATCGCTGGCCCAGACCCTGGACCTGGCCCGCCACGCCGAGCGCTGGGGCTACCGGCGGTTCTGGCTGGCCGAGCACCACAACATGCCCGGCATCGCCAGCGCCGCCACCTCGGTGGTCATCGCCCATGTCGCGGCGGGCACCTCGACCATCCGGGTCGGCGCCGGCGGGGTCATGCTGCCCAACCACGCGCCGCTGATCATCGCCGAGCAGTACGGCACCCTGGCGGCCCTGCATCCGGGGCGCATCGACCTGGGCCTGGGCCGGGCGCCGGGGACCGACCAGGCGACCGCCCGCGCCCTGCGCCGCAACCTGGGCGACGGCGTCGACAGCTTCCCCCAGGACGTGCTCGAGCTGATGGCCTGGTTCGCGCCGGCCCAGGACGGCCAGCGCATCCGCGCCGTGCCGGGCGAGGGGCAGGACGTGCCGATCTGGATTCTGGGCTCCAGCCTCTACGGGGCCCAGCTGGCCGCCCGTCTGGGGCTGCCCTACGCCTTCGCCAGCCATTTCGCGCCGGCCGAGATGATGCGGGCGCTGGACGTCTATCGGCGCGGCTTCCAGCCGTCCGAGCGGCTGGAGCGGCCCTACGCCATGCTGGGCCTGAACGTGTTCGCCGCCGACACCGACGAAGAGGCGCGCACCCTGTTCACCTCGCTGCAGCAGGCCTTCGTCAATCTGCGCTCGGGCCGGGCCGGCAAGCTGCCCCGCCCGATCCGCCCGGCGGAGATGGAGTCGCGGCTGGGTCCGGCCGAGCGGGCCATGCTGGACCAGGCCCTGGCCTGTTCGGTGGTCGGCGATCCGCAGGCCGTTCGGGCCGGGCTCAAGGCGTTCATCGAGCGCACCGGGGCCGACGAGCTGATGATCACCGGCCAGATCCACGACCACGGCGCGCGCCTGCGCTCGTTCGAGATCGCGGCGGAGGTTCACGCGGATCTGGCGCGGGCGGCCTAGCCGCCGCCGGTGCGCGCGTTGGCCCGGCCGGCGCCCAGACACACGGGGCAGACCTGCCCGTCCGGAAGGGTTCCGACGCCCTCGCACTCCGGGCACGCGGCGTCCGACAGGCCCGCCTCGTCGACCGGGTCGCGCGGCGTCAGGCCGCGATCATCGATCTCGTTCTCCTTCATGCCGGCTCAACGCGCCCGCCGGCCGGGCGGTTGCGGTCAGGTGCGGAAGGCCCGGCCTGCCGCCGTTCGTCGCTCCCTCGCGCGCCTTCCGGCCTTTGTCCGTGACAGACCCGGCCATTCCGGCTATCGCGCCCGCGACATGAGCGACGAGTCCCACATCGAGGAGCGCGGCTGGGCGACGGCCAGGACCCTGGCCGAGGCCTTGCCCTACATCCAAGTTTATGACCGCGAAACGGTGGTCATCAAATACGGCGGCCACGCCATGGGCGAGGAGGCGGTCGCGCGCCAGTTCGCCGCCGATGTGGTGCTGCTCAAGCTGATGGGCGTCAATCCGGTGGTCGTCCATGGCGGCGGCCCGCAGATTTCGGCCATGCTGGACCGCGCCGGGGTCAAGTCCAGCTTCGTGGACGGGCTGCGCGTCACCGATGCCGCCACCATGCAGATCGCCGAGATGGTCCTGTCCGGGGCGGTCAACAAGGAAATCGCCAGCTGGATCACGGTCGCCGGCCGCGAGGCCGATGTGCGCGGCGTGGGCCTGTCGGGCAAGGACGCCGGCCTGCTGACGGTCGAGAAGACCACCCGCACCCGCCGCGACCCCGACAGCATGATCGAGCACGAGGTCGACCTCGGCTTCGTCGGCGAGCCGACCCATGTGGATCCCAAGCTGATCCGCGGCCTGATCTCCTCCGAATCCGAGGACTGGGTGCCGGTGATCGCGCCGATCGGCGTGGCCGCCGACGGCCAGACCTACAACGTCAACGCCGACACCGTCGCCGGGGCCGTGGCCGCCGCCCTGGCCGCCAAGCGGATGTTGCTGCTGACCGACGTGGCCGGGGTGCTGGACGCCGAGGGCCGCCTGATCCGCCAGATGACCGTGGCCGAGGCCCGCGGCCTGATCGACGACGGCGTCGCCACCGGCGGCATGATCCCCAAGCTGCAGACGGCCGTCGCGGCGGTCGAGGCCGGGGTCGAGGCGGTGGTCATTCTCGACGGCCGGCGGCCGCACGCCATGCTGGTCGAGCTGTTCACGGGCCAGGGGGCCGGAACCATGGTGACGGCGTGAGCCCCCCGGGGGCCAACCTCTCCCATGTCGAGCACTGGGTGTTCGATCTCGACAACACCCTGTACCCGCCCGAGTGCGAATTCATGGCCCTGGTCGAGGGCCGCATCACCGATTTCGTGGTCCGCGAGTCGGGCCTGCCGCGCGACGAGGCCCTGAGCCTGCAGAAGCGGTATCTGCACGAACACGGAACGTCGCTGGCCGGGCTGATGGCCCACTACGACATCGACCCGCACCGCTTCCTCGACGAGGTGCACGACGTGTCGCTGGACTGCCTGCGGCCGGACGCCGCGCTGCGTCGGGGACTGGAGCGCCTGCCGGGCCGCCGGCTGGTGTTCACCAACGGCTCGGCCCGGCACGCCGAGCGGGTGCTCGACCGCCTCGGGGTCGCCGACCTGTTCGAGGACGTGTTCCACCTCGAGGCGGCCGAGCTGATCCCCAAGCCCGATCCGCGGACGTTTGACCGGATGATCCGCCGCCATGCGGTTCAGGCGCGCGCGGCGGCCTTCTTCGAGGACACCGAGAAGAACCTGGCCCCCGCCGCCGTGCTGGGCATGACCACGGTGCTGGTCGGGCCGCACGCGCCGTTGTCGACCGCCCCGTTCGTGGACCATAAGGCCGACCGGCTGCCCGCCTTTCTGAGAACCGCCCGGACCAAGGAGCTCCCATGACCGACCTCGCCGCCGTCAAGACCGACATCGAGGCCGCCTGGGAAATCCGTGACACCCTGAGCCCCCGGACGCGCGGCCAGATCCGCGAGGCGGTCGACGCGGCCATCGATCTTCTGGATTCCGGCCGTTTCCGGGTCGCCAAGCGCAACAGCAAGGGCGTGTGGGAGACCCAGCAGTGGCTCAAGAAGGCCGTGCTGCTGTCGTTTCGCCTGAACGACAACCGGATCATGGGGCAGGACGTCGGCAGCCGCTTCGGCGTGGTCGACGTCACGCCCGGGCCCTGGTGGGACAAGGTGCCGGCCAAGTGGTCCGGCTGGGACGAGGCGCGTTTCCGCAAGGCCGGCTTCCGCGCGGTCCCCGGCGCCGTGGCGCGGCGCGGCAGCTATATCGGCAAGAACGTGGTGCTGATGCCCGGTTTCGTGAACATCGGCGCCTATGTCGACGACGGGACCATGGTCGACGCCTGGGCCACGGTCGGCTCCTGCGCCCAGATCGGCAAGAACGTGCACATCTCCGGCGGCGCCGGCATCGGCGGCGTGCTCGAGCCGCTGCAGGCCAATCCGACCATCATCGAGCACAATTGCTTCATCGGCGCGCGCGCCGAGGTCGCCGAGGGCGTCATTGTCGGCGAGGGCTCGGTCCTGTCGATGGGCGTCTATCTCGGCGCCTCGACGAAGATCGTCGACCGCGCCACGGGCGAGATCCATATGGGACAGGTGCCGCCCTATTCGGTCGTCGTCTCCGGGACGCTTCCCGGCAGGCCGCTGCCGGGG